>JAAZAP010000052.1 GCA_012514255.1 Bacteroidales bacterium
TGGTGATGGCAAGAAGCATGGCAGCTGCATCTGACAGGTAGCTCTGTTGCTGCAGCACCCCGTCATAGTATGAGTGGGCGAGCGACGATCCGTCCCAGAATGTCTCCAGCAGTCTCCATGTCAGGCCGGCAGCAGCAGCTTCCAGTTCAGGACAGTCAAGCTGTCGCCCCGCCTGTATTAATGCCACAGCGGTGAGCGCGTTGAGGCCGAGGAGTATCTTGTCGTCACGCGTGGGCTGGCTACGCAGCCGTCTCGCCTCGAGCAGCTTCTCTTCAATATCATCAATTCGTCCGTCACTCTTCCTTACCAGGTGATTCAACCCCTCGAAGTTGCCCGTTTCGCTGACATCATAAACCTCGCGGAACCTCTCCAGCTCTTCTGCTGACAGCAGCGCAGCCAGCTCCTCCAGGCTCCAGAGGTAGGTAGCGCCCTCCTTATGGTCAGTGTCGGCATTGAAGGCCGAGGCGTACATGCCGTCAATGGTAAAGGTGTCGTCAAGGCATCTGACTATCTTTACGGCCATCGTGCGGTAGCGGGCCCTGCCTGTGATCCTGTACGCCACCGAGTAGCTCCAGAGAGCCATCGCCTGGTCATAGAGCATCTTCTCGAAGTGGGGTATGGTCCATTCGCGGTCAACGCAATAGCGATAAATCCCTCCCTGCAGGTGGTCGTGCAGCCCTCTCATCATCATGGCATCCAGCGTTGAGGTTGCCATCTCATTGAGTAACTTATCAGGTGAGACTGAGAGACGGTAAAGCATGAAGAGCAGGGTGGAGTGCGGAGGGAACTTCTGCCCCGTGCCGAAGCCGCCATTTTCACGGTCAAAATACTCCCCGAGACTCTCAGCCAGTCGCTCTGCGTCTGCCACAGGAGCCTCCTGCTCATTCTGGGTGAAGGGCATGATGTTATCACCCCTCTGCTCCATGAATTCTGTAACGGCCTGCGCTATATGGAGGAATGAATATCGGTTTCCCGATGTCTGCAACGGAGCATATGTCAGCGCATGTACCGGCTTCAGTCCCGGGGTGAGAAAGACATTCAACGGCCAGCCACCACTGCCGGTCTGTGCCTGTATGAAGTTCATCAGGTACTGATCAATGTCGGGGCGTTGCTCACGATCTACCTTGATGCTCAAGAAGTTGGTATTGAGATAGGCGGCTGTCTCCGGGTCGGAGAAGGCTTCAGCGGCCATCACATGGCACCAGTGACAGGTGGCATAGCCCACCGAGACCAGCAACGGCTTGTTCGCGGCAGCGGCATAGGCAAGCGTTTCGCTGTTCCACTCCTGCCACCATATCGGGTTGCCCGCATGCTGGCGCAGATAGGGCGACGATGAATTGTTCAGATTATTCTGGGTGTATTTATCCGGCATGGTTTTGATATATAAAATCTTAACAATTATGCCGGGCAAATGTTCTGAAGATGCCGGTCAGTGTCTCCGTTAACAGATTCCTGTAAATCAGACCTTTGACTTTACTGACCTGGGTGCCGGTTGCAGGTATTTATTGTAATCTTCGATTTTCTGCTCCAGCCTCTTCTCAAGGTACTCATTGGCACCCTGAAGCGCCTGTAATATCTGTTGAGCATCATAGAGGTAATCCCTTATATGACTTTTACTCCAGCTCTTCGGCGGGGCCTGCAGGTTGGTAATCCTGTCGGCAAGTTTAACGGCTCCAACCTCCCGGGGCAGCTTTCTGATCTTTGCAAGGCAGTCCGAGAGCCTGTAATCTTTCAACAGCTTCGGGTCTCCTGTAAGAGCCCACACACCGTCAGCTATATCCTTTCCAAAAACCATCTCAATCTCCTGCCTCGTTGTGTCTGTATCTTCTATCGTATCATGCAGGAGAGCCAGTTGAAGGGCATAGCCCAGGTCAAATCCGTGAGTCTTCCGGGCAGCCATGAATATCTCCATCGTGATGTTGCTCAGATGAACAACGTAGGGGATCTTTGATCCTTTAACCTTCTGCGAACCGTGTTTTTCTGCCGCGAATTTAATTGTTTCCTGGTAGATTGTCTGAATATCAGCCATATATGAAATAAAGTTTGACCGGTTGAAGATAATGAAAAAAAACCGGACTTTTCTCTAAACAAATTTCACTTTATTCTGAGGAGTTTGTGAAATTTCTTTTACTGCTTCCACTGCTTCCATAACATATTGCAATTACTATTTGTAAATTGCATTCAAATCCATAAACCATGATACTAAGTACCTGCGGACTCAAGTGCGATGAATGCGAGTTCTTCAACAAAACATGCGACGGATGCCACAATGTCAAAGGCGCCACATTCTGGGCGGTGGAGATGATGCCTGACAAAGTGTGCCCTCTCTATGACTGTGCCGTTAACAAGAGAGGTTATCATGACTGTGGCGACTGTGCCGAGCTGCCCTGCGCCAACTTCCTCGAGATGAAGGATCCGGCTCTCTCCGACGAAGAACACCATTACATGTTAAAGGTAAGGGTGGACCTGCTGCGCGCCGGCAAAAACTGAATCCTTTGATCTCTCATCTGGGGAATGGAGGAGATCACCCGCAAATCATTACTTTACAAAAGCGGCCTCGGCTTCTGGTGCATTAACCACGTCCAGGGATGCAGCCACGGATGCCGTTACCCGTGCTATGCATGGATGATGGCACACTCACGCGGGAGGGCAGAGACCTATGCCGACTGGTGCCGGCCTCATCTCGTTGCCAACGCGGAAGAACTCCTCAGAAAAGAGCTGGGGCGGATGAAGAACAGGCCTGAAACCATCCATCTCTGCCTGACAACCGATCCGTTCATGTACGGTTACCCTGAGGTGACCGGAATGACCATGTGTCTCATAGAACTAATAAACTCCTTCGGAATATGCTGCTCTACTCTCACTAAAGGCGTAGTGCCTGTGGAACTTGCTGACTGTCAGAGGTTCACCGAGTCAAATACTCACGGTATCAGCCTCGTGTCACTTAATGAGGAATTTCGTAAAAAGTGGGAGCCCGGGGCAGCTCCTTATTCTGACCGGATTGGCGCATTGCGCGAACTGCACAACTACGGATGCAGAACTCTGGTACATATCGAACCATATCCCACCCCGAACATAATTGAGCAGGATCTCAGTGAACTGCTCGATGTAGTTGGTTTTGCCGATGAAGTGTGGCTGGGAGGATGGAACTATAATAATCTTGTAAAGCAATACCCTGGCTACAGGGATTTTTATAGTGAGCAGTCTGCAATTGTCAGCCGCTTCCTCTCCACCCGCAATCACTGACCTTCTGACCCTCCGACCTTCCGACTCTCCGACCTTCCGACTCTCCGACCTTTTGACCTTCTGACCTTCTGACTTCAATAATATGACTTATCTTTAACCTGCGATTACTCAACCGCGGATGAAGAACCTGCTGTATACCTGCATGCTGGTAGTGGCAATCATGTCTGCCACCTCTGCCGCTGCATATGCACAGCCATATTACGTGGCAGCTACCGGGTCCGATTCCAACAGCGGTACCCTGACCGCTCCCTTCAAGACAATCACAAAAGCGGTGTCAGTGGTGAAAGCCGGTGAGACAATATATGTCCGCGGTGGTACCTACAACCTCACGGCAACAA
>JAAZAP010000053.1 GCA_012514255.1 Bacteroidales bacterium
CTGTCTTCGTGGTGTTGTACATCGGATCCTGGAAGAGCTCCATCCAGAGGTTCCCGATAGAGTGCCAGTCGATTATTACATACATGCCGAGGTCCGTGCACCATTCTACCGCCTCGCGCAGCAGCTCCACGTACTTTTCGGGTGTCCGTTCGTGCCATGCCACAGGGTGTACAGGTATGCGCACTATCATGGCGCCGGTCTTTTTGACCTGCTCAAAATGAGCCCTGTTCCAGTGACCCTGGCGCTCTATCTTGTCGGGGTCGGAGATTGACAGGCCCCGGAAAAGCACTGTCTGGCCCTTGTCGTTGACAAATTTGTTTCCCTGCACACTGATAAGTGGCAGTGTCTTTGCCTTCGGGTCAGGGTCCGGTCTGGCTGTCGGGTCGCCGAAGTACCACGGTTTGGTTTCCTGGCCGCAAAGGGCGTGCGAGGCAAAGAGTGCTGTCAGCAATATAATTGCCGTAAGTGATCTTGTTTTCATATTCCTGGAGGGTGTTTGATTGACCGGCAATAAGCTTTTATGATGATTTGAAGAACATGAAATTACTAAATCATCTTTTACCGTCAAAGAGTCCTGCAAGAACAATTGACGACGGGCATTGTTATCCGGATAACAAATCAATTTTTGAAGGCTATGAGTACTGTGAAAGTCGCTTTTTTCGACGCCAAACCATATGACATTGAATCGTTCAATGAGCTGAACAGTGATCAACGGTTTACAATAAAATACTTTAAGTTCCATCTGACGCCTGACAATATTGTCCTGGCGCAGGGGTATGACGCCGTGGTCATCTTCGTGAATGACACTGTTGATGCGGCCATGATAATGAAACTGAAGGAATACGGGGTGAAGCTGATAGCTCTTCGCTCTGCGGGATTCAACAACGTTGATCTGAAGGCGGCGCTGAACAATATAAGGGTTGTGCGTGTGCCGGCCTACTCGCCGCATGCCATCGCCGAGCATACTGTGGCGCTTATGCTGACCCTCAACCGGAAGGTGCACAGGGCTTACTTCCGCACCCGCGATACCAACTTCGCCCTTAACGGGCTGCTGGGATTCGACATGAACGGCAAGACGGCCGGGGTGATCGGCACGGGAAGGATCGGGAAGGTGCTGGTACGAATTCTACGGGGTTTTGGGATGGAGGTGCTGCTCACCGACAATTATCCTGATGCTGTGTTTGCCGCCGAAACCGGCAGCAGTTATGTGAGCCATGAGGAGCTTTACAGGAGATCAGACATTATCTCGCTGAACTGTCCGCTTACGCGCGAAACGGAATACATGATCAACTCAGAATCCATCGGGATGATGAAGAAGGGGGTGATGCTTATCAACACCGGTCGCGGCAAGCTGATAAGGACAGCCGATCTGATTGAGGGGCTCAAGAGCGGGCAGATAGGGTCGGCAGGGCTTGATGTTTACGAGGAGGAGAGCCAGTTCTTCTTTGAGGATCTCTCGGACAGGGTGCTGGCTGATGATGTGCTGGCGCGGCTACTGACATTCAACAATGTGATCATCACCTCGCACCAGGGGTTCTTCACCCGCGAGGCCATCCGCAACATCGCGGAGACAACACTGAAGAATATTGACGATTTTTTTGCCGGCCGCAAGCTGGTGAATGAGGTGTGCTTTAATTGCGGCAACTGACTGCCAGGCTGCAAGCATAAGAAGAGGGGGCTCCGTACTTGCCGGGGCCCCCTCTCTACAATTGGTTATCTGATCATATGAATTACTTCATTGCTTTCTTGTATAGTTCAGCCACCTTGTTCCAGTTGACCACGTTCCAGAAGTTACCCACGTATTCAGGCCTGCGGTTCTGGTACTTGAGATAATAGGCGTGCTCCCACACGTCGAGACCA
>JAAZAP010000054.1 GCA_012514255.1 Bacteroidales bacterium
GTGCTCAGCACTGCAGTGACAACGTTCTTCATTGTTCTCTTTGATTTCTTCAGGCCACACAGATGAGTAAACAGCCATGAAGGACAGGTATGCAAACAGGAAATTCGTTATCATGGCGCTGGTGCTTTTGGCATCGGTGATCCTGATAGCGAGACTGTTTTACATCCAGATTGTGGACAAGACCTATCGTGTCTCCGCTGCCAACAATGCACTGAGGCCTGTCACCCAGTATCCTGCCCGCGGGCTTATTTATGACCGCAACGGAGAGCTGATCGTATACAACCAGGCTGCCTATGACCTTTTGGTGATACCTGTTCAGACCAGCGCCTTTGATACGGTAAGATTCAATGAGATCCTCGGGATCACAATGGATGACTTCAAGGCAAGAATGAAGACGGCAGTCTCTTACTCACGCAGAACACCTTCGGTATTTATGAAAATGATCTCCTCGGAGACATATGCCATTTTGCAGGAGGAGCTTTACCTGTTCCCGGGCTTTTATGTCCAGGCCCGAACCCTCAGGAAATATACCCGTCCGGTGGCTGCGCATCTGCTGGGTTATGTGGGGGAGGTAGACAATAAACTGCTGGCAAAAGACAGATATTACAGGTCAGGTGACTACATCGGGGTCAGCGGCATAGAGAAGTCATATGAGGAGCAGCTCAGGGGAGCGAAAGGGGTGAATATCTTTCTGGTTGATGTGCATAACAACATCAAGGGGTCCTATGCTGAAGGCAGATATGACACGGTGGCCGTGCCGGGTACCAACCTGTGGTCAACCATTGATCTTACCCTGCAGGAGTATGGAGAGCGGCTGATGCAGAATAAGACCGGTTCGATTGTGGCTATCGAGCCGGCCACGGGAGAGATACTCACGCTGGTCTCTTCTCCCACCTATGATCCGTCGCTGCTGGTGGGCAGGATAAGATCGGAGAATTTTCAGATATTACAGGCTGACACCATCAAGCCGCTTTTTGACAGGGCACTGATGGCTTCCTATCCTCCAGGCTCAACCTTCAAGATTATGAACGGGCTGATCGGGTTGCAGGAGGCTGTCATTCGTTCCACCTCGCTCTTCAGCTGCAGCAACGGATACCATGCCGGCGCCCTGACGGTAGGGTGTCACTCGCACCGCTCGCCGCTAAACCTGCCGGAAGCGGTGGCTCAGTCATGCAATGCATGGTTCTGTAATGCCTTCAGGAGCATCCTAGAAAATCCGGAGTACAGCTCCGTTCAGGATGCATTTGACAAATGGAGGGAATACCTTGTTGCCTTCGGCTTCGGCAACAAGCTGGGGATAGATCTGCCAAACGAGCTCTCCGGCTTTATCCCGGCGCGTTCATATTATGACCGTTATTATGGCAAGGACAGATGGAAGGCACTGACGGTGATTTCCCTGGCCATAGGGCAGGGAGAGATAGGGGCAACACCCCTTCAGATGGCGAACATGGCTGCTGTCATTGCCAACAGGGGATCATTCTATATACCCCACGTAGTAAAGAAGATAGGTGAACAGGGAGCTCCCTCCCCCCTGTATACTCAGAAATACATTACAGGGATCTCACCGGAAAACTTTGAACCGGTGATAGAGGGAATGGAGGGAGCGGTCAACGGGGGAGAGGGCTCTACGGCGCGTGGTGCACGGCTTGACAGCATAATAATATGCGGCAAGACCGGGACGGCTCAGAACCCGCACGGCAGGGATCACTCGATCTTTGTTGCCTTTGCACCCAAAGAGAATCCGCAGATAGCCATAGCTGTATACGTGGAGAACGCCGGATTCGGGTCAACATTCGCCGCCCCCATTGCCAGCCTGATGATTGAAAAGTACCTTACCGGCAAAATAAAGAGAAAATACCTTGAGGACCATGTCCTGAGAATGGTGCTGAGACCTGATGGAGAAGAGTAATAACATACTGCTGAGACTTGACTGGGTCACTGTGATCCTCTGGCTCGTAATGATGGTTATGGGGTGGCTCAATATCTATGCTGCTGTTTACAATGAGCAGCACACCAGTATCTTTGACCTGTCACAACGGTACGGCAAACAGTTGATTTTCATTATTGCCGCACTTGTCCTGGCTATCCTGGTCATGGTCACTGACAACAAGCTCTGGTTTTTCTTCGCATGGTTCATCTACGGCTTTTTCATTCTCCTGTTGGTGCTCGTGCTGGTCATTGGGAAGGAGATTAACGGAGCGAAGGCCTGGTTTGGCGTAGGGGCTTTCAGCATCCAGCCCTCCGAGTTTGCAAAGTTTGCCACCGGACTGGCGCTGGCGTCGTTTCTGAACTCCAGGCGCCAGTTGTTTGGCGCCAGGGAGATGATTGCGGCCACAGCCATCATTGTGGCACCCATGCTGCTGATAGTATTGCAGCCTGACATGGGCTCGGTGATAACCTATCTTGCCTTTTTTATAGTACTCTACCGCGAGGGGATGAGTATATGGGTTTTCATCACCGCCATCCTGGCAGTGGTACTCTTTCTTCTGACACTTATCTTTGGCAACCTGCCGGTGGCGATTGGCCTTCTGATTGTGGCAGCTATAGCTCTCCTGATCACTTCAGGTTTCATGCCTGCCATCAGGGCGGCAGGTGTTATGGCCCTGGCCGGAGCGGTAGCTTATTTCACAGGGCATTATCTGCTTGACCTTGGCCTGGTGCTGATAATAGTAATTGCAGTCTTCCTGGCAGGGATAGTCTATGCATGGTACATCTACCGCCAGAAACTGAAAAACCAGGCAATAATCTATATCTTCCTTCTTGGAGGACTTCTTTACCTCTTCACGGTTGATTATGCATTCTATAACGTGCTCAAGCCTCA
>JAAZAP010000055.1 GCA_012514255.1 Bacteroidales bacterium
CTTGCCATGCTTCCGTATGTTGCTGACCTTTTAAAATAAGGAGGAAGAGAGATGAAGATAATACTGAAGCAGGATATAGACAAGCTTGGTCAGAAGAATGACATCGTCACGGTCAAAACTGGTTACGCCAGGAATTTTTTGATTCCTGAGGGATTAGCCATACAGGCTACCGATTCTGCCATCAAGATCCATAATGAGAACCTGAAACAGAGGGCTCACAAGGAGGAACAGATCAGGAAAGAGGCTGAGAAGCTGGCCGGGAAGCTTGCCGGGGTGAAGCTGGTTATAGGCGCCAAGGTAAGCTCAGCAGGTAAGATATTCGGTTCTGTAAACACCATCCAGATTGCTGAAGCTCTGAATGAGAAGGGTTTTGAGATTGAGCGCAAGAATATCCTCCTCGGTGAGGATGCCATCAAGGAAGCAGGGAGCTACAAGGCGGAAGTCAAGCTGCACCGCGATGTAAAGGTGGAGATAGATTTTGAGGTTGTGGCTGAATAATACCACAAACCATATTGATATGCAGGTTGCGGGGGGTCTGAGACTCCCCGTTTCTGTTAATGGATGCTGATTTATCCGGCAGACAGGCAACGACGGGTCTGAGACCCGCAGCTGTCATATTATTTAACAGCCACGGTCTCTATCTCAATGAGAGCGTCCAAAGGCAGCCCCTTAACGGCAAACGCAGCCCTGGCAGGCTGGTCAGCAGTGTAGAACTGAGCATAGACCTCATTCATGGCCTTGAAGTCAGACATATCAGAAAGCAGGCAGGTTGATTTGACCACATCATTCATGGTGTAACCTGCTGCAAGGAGTATTGCCCTGATGTTTCTCAGAACCTGCGTGGTCTGTTCCGTTATGCCTCCCTCAACCATCTTTCCTGTTGCCGGATCTACCGGAACCTGTCCGGATATGTAAAGCGTTCCGTTTGCTTCCACCGCCTGGCTGTAGGGACCGATAGCTCCGGGGGCAGATGTTGTACTGATGATCTTTTTCATTCCTGAGTGTGTTATCTCGTTAGTAGTTATCATGGTAATCCTTTCTGCGTTCATACTTGAGGTCCTGCAGCATGCTTGCCTTCGCCCTGATGGTAAAGTTCCAGCTCTTCATGTATCCCACCGGGATCCAGGAGAAGCTCATCTCCCAGCAATGGAGATCGCGACTGATTCCCACGCGTGTCATGGTGATCTCCTTTTGTTTGAAATCGAATCCTGTATTGTAGTTGATTGCCATCTTGGGAGTGAGCTTCACATTCCCTGACATTGTCATTGTCTGAGTTATGTTTGTTCTAAGTCCTGACTTGCTGTAATTGAAGTTGTATGCCATCCTGAGAGACCAGGGAACATCAAACCTTGCATACCCGTACTCGTCATAGTCTTTGTTTGCCAGGGGCAGGTTGCCTGACGCGGACCCACCTATGGCGCCCGGCTCACCCATCTCCCGTCCCGGGGCCCTCTGAGATGCCTGTCCGGATGTCTGCTGCTGGCTGCTGCGGTCCTTCACTCCCAGCAACTGGCCAAGATCAAGATCAAAGCTCATATTGAAGCTGGTCATCCTGGCAAGCCCGAGACCCTGGCTGATGGCCAGCTGGTTCACCGTTCCCCCTTTGTCATTCATACCATAGAGGGTAAAACTGCTTCCCGCCTGCACATTTATATTCTGGGCAAGGGTTGTCCGGAAAGACATGCTGACGGGCGACCAGTTGAGGGAATCGGCAAACAGATTGTATGAAGTGTTGAGTGACAGACTCTCAATGATTTTAACCTTTTTTGGTTTGCCTGTTGTATCATTCCTGGCGTACACTTTTCCTTCCACCAGATTGGTTAGGCTGAATGAGACCGAGCCTGACCGTCTTCCGCTGGACGGGGTTCCGTATATGCTTCCGTCATAGTATGAGTAAAGCCGTTTCCTGCCTGAATCATCATACTGGACGCTGTCATGCATTTTCGAGGTCAGCCAGTCGGCTTCGGGAGAGTAGGAGAAGCCTATTGAAGGTTTCATCA
>JAAZAP010000056.1 GCA_012514255.1 Bacteroidales bacterium
ATTCCTTATCCTGACACCTGCTCCCAATGCCGGCACGGTGTAGTATCCCCCATCCATGAATCCCTCCCTGACAAGCAATCCGGCATCAGCAAAGGCAAACAGCGCAAACCTGAATCCGGCAACAGGCCTGTGAAGGAACAGGACAGGCTCAACAGAGATGACCAGCCTGGTGCCACCGCTGAGGGAATCGTTCCGGAAACCCCTGATCAGGTCATTGTTGTTGAAGTACAGACACTCATCCGCGAAACGGTTAAAGCCTCTTGTGTAGTTAATGTTCACAAAGGTTCGCATCTTTGATTTCCCGGTGACCACCAGCGGAGTGAAATACTTCAGGCTGGCTTCTGCCAGGCCCTGCTCTGTTTCTCCTTTAGAAAAGAAGGAAGAGATGCCCGCCCCGGCATAGAAATTACCGAACCTGGTGAAAATGTTGCCGTATGATACCCTCGCGCCTGCGTAGGTGCGCCATTTGAACTCATTCTTTTCCCTGCCGCCGAACATTTCAACCATATAACCATAGGGAATATCCTCGGTACGTCCGTAACTATATATAAGAGAGGTATTTATAAACCTTTGAGAGGATATTGCAAGACTGGCGGTGCCTATCTGGTAGTTCTGGAACTGATAATATGATAAATCATTTATCTCAGGCCTGGCGAAGACATTGTTGTGAATATACCTTGCTGAGACAATCAGCCTGGTAACACTGTTCCGGTCAACCATGAACGACCTTGCACCCCAGTAATCCTGCCTGAGGAACCTGAGAGGAGCAGGCACAGCCATAGTGTCAAGATCCTCATTTGTGGAGGTAAGCATCAGTGATGCTGACCATGCGTATCTGGTTGTGGAGGTGACAAATTTCCGGCTGAATATTCCTCCCATGCGTAATGATCCCAGAGCGTCTGTAAATTCCACCTCCAGGTCTGAAAAAGACCGGGCTATGTTTCTGACAGAATAGTTGATCCCAATACCCGGTGCGGAATACTCATTGAAGTCGTAGGGAGAGGAAATCTCCAACTCGTGACCCAGGCCTGCAAAGTTCCTCGTGTAAAGCCTGACCATGCCGCTCCGGATATCATCCACCCTGGCATTAAATCCATAGGGGTAAGTCTCACGCACTACTACCGCTATATCAACAACGTTACTGTCAATGGGAATAACTGTGATGGTTGCATCATCAATAAACGGCAGTTCCCTGATAATGCGCTCATTGTCAGATAATTGAAGTGGGGAAATGCTATCGCCTTCCCGGAAGAGAAGGTGTTGTGTCAGAACAAACCGCCGGGTCTTTGTATAGGTGGAGTTCAGAAATTTTTCCATCCTAGTTGGATTGTAATCGAGCGGGTTGTCCATATTCGCGCCAAAGGCGTTCAGTCTGATAATTTCCCTGTTGCGTATGATTCTTCCCTCGTACGGCTCATAGGATGCAGTGCTTGTCATTTTTCCCCTTGCTGTTCCGGGCGGGGGAGGGGAAACGACGATCATGTCATAGATCATCCTGGTCAGTTTTCTTTTTTCCGCCCTCACTTTCAGAGAGTCATAGAAAGCTCTTGAGATTGTGTCAGGGGGATGTGGATCCTGGGCACGGGCAGGGGGTCCCGGGAGCATCAGAAGTAAGGCTGAGAGGAAATAAAAAACCGTTGGATGGATGTTATATGTGCATGGCTTCACTGTGCCTTTGAATTGTCATCCAGGACGTCATCAGAGTTGAACTGGAATCCGAGCCTTTTGCCCGTGATCAGCCTTGAGTGCTGTATCTTCGATTCTGCCTGTCCGACGGAAGCAATCTTGACGGTGTCATAGGGAGGAACCAGGAGATCGAATTCAAGGGAGTAGTTAATGGCGGTATAGACTATCTTTTTGAGCGATTCCTGGCTGAAGGCTTCGCTTCCGTAGTTTGTGAAGAGCATCCCCATCTGCCTTTTGCCTTCAACGAAGTATTGGTTCTCATGGTTGATGAAGATCCTGGCAATAAGGTAGCCAAGGTCATCAAGCCTTGAGTACTTGAAGGAGTCGGCCAGGAAGTTGTAGATGTTTATTATGCCGCTGTATGCATTGAACTTGTTTTTTTGAATATAGGCGGTCTTCCAGGCGGGGTGCTCGCGGTCAAACTGGAAAATGTTTGAGTGCATGCTGAAGAGAAGCATGTCAGCTGCAACCCTCAGCTGTGCATCAAAATTGCTTCTGTCAGTATATTCCATCCGTATCCTGGGGTCAATGCCTGACAGATTACCGTTCACATCACGGGCCAGGTTTTTCAGGATATCCTTTACCATCATGAATGCAACAGCAGTATTGTCAAAGGCCTTCTGCTTAAGTACCGATTTGTCCTTAAGCGTGTCAACGATCATCCCTTTTTTTTGCGTTATCTCATCCGCCATATCAGTTCAATTACTCAATCGTCTAAAAATACAGATTTATTAATAAAAACAGATAATTTGAATCCACAATTCTGAATCCTGCAGTGAAATCACATATCGTCGTTCGCAAACCGAAAATCGCAGAAGTAGGCATATGACGATGGCGGCGGCCCGGGAACGAAGGGTCAGGGAGAAGGATCAATCCTGCACACGAAGTGCCGTGAGGTCAATCAATAGGCTCTTGCAAACAGTACCCTTCTTTCTGATGGTTTGCCGGTAAGGATGCATTTCCCCTCTTCCCCGGGGCTGTTTAACGGTATGGCTCTCACGGTGGCCTTGGTAAGATCCTTTATCTTCTCCTCTGTCTCCGGTGTGCCGTCATAGTGTGCCATGACAAAACCGCCCCTGTTCTCTATTATGTCAGTGAACTCCTCCCAGGTATCCGCCCTGTAAGTATTTTCGTCCCTGAATTTGACAGCTTTAGTGTATATGTTTTTTTGGATCTCATCAAGCAGCGTCTGCACCCGTTCAATGATATTGTCACGACTGACAGTTTCTTTCGTGAGGGTATCGCGCCGGGCCACTTCCACTGTGCCTTCTTCGGCATCGCGCGGGCCTATGGCCAGTCTTACCGGGACGCCCTTGAGCTCGTACTCGGCAAATTTATACCCAGGCTTCTGGGTGTCACGGTTATCGTATTTGACCGAAATGCCTGCTTTTTCAAGCTTTGATCTGAGATCCAGCGCTATCTCCGAGATTGTATCGAGCTGGCTGTTGCCCTTGTAAATGGGTATTATCACAACCTGTATCGGGGCCAGTCTCGGAGGCAGAACAAGTCCTTTATTATCGGCGTGAGCCATTATCAATGCACCTATCAGGCGGGTGGTGACACCCCATGAGGTAGCCCAGACATAATCCAGCTTGCCCTCCTGGTTGGTGAACTGCACATCGAAAGCTTTTGCGAAATTCTGGCCCAGGAAATGGCTCGTTCCGCCCTGAAGCGCCTTGCCGTCCTGCATCAGCATCTCAATGGTGTAGGTCTCAATGGCTCCGGCAAACTTCTCGCTCTCGGTCTTGACCCCTCTTACCACTGGTACGCCCATGAAATTCTCCACGAAATCAGTGTAAAGGTCAAGTATCCTTACAGCTTCTTCCTGGGCCTCCTCCCGCGTGGCATGAGCAGTATGGCCCTCCTGCCACAGGAACTCTGTGGTGCGCAGGAAGAGCCTGGTACGCATCTCCCACCTGACCACATTGGCCCACTGGTTGATCAGCAGCGGCAGGTCGCGGTATGATTGTATCCAGTCCTTGTAAGTGTTCCATATGATCGTCTCCGAAGTGGGCCTTACAATAAGCTCCTCCTCAAGACGGGCATCAGGATCAACAACTATGCCCCCGCCGTCAGGATTGTTCCTGAGGCGGTAGTGGGTCACCACAGCGCACTCCTTGGCGAATCCTTCAACATGCGCAGCCTCACGGCTGAAAAAGGATTTCGGGATAAAAAGAGGAAAATAGGCATTGACATGACCGGTTGCCTTGAACATCCTGTCAAGCTCCGCCTGTATCTTCTCCCAGATTGCATATCCGTACGGCTTGATTACCATGCAACCGCGCACGGCAGAATTCTCGGCCATGTCAGCCTTTATTACAAGATCATTGTACCATTGAGCGTAATTTTCATCCCTGTTAGTAAGAAACTTGGCCATTACTGATTTATAATTTGTATTATTGTTTTCCGGGAAAAAGATTGCGTAAAAATAGACAAAAGTTGCAAATCAAGATGTGAACCGTGCATTTATCTGTCCGCAAGCGTGATATTGGTACGGAATTTGTGTATTTTTGAACAGACAACCAGGAGGAGATAAAAATGAAAAGGTTTTGGTACATAATCCCGGCAATAATCCTGATAAGCAGCGCCTGCTCATCGGTACGCTTTTTAGGTACTGCAAATGATGACCTCTATTACAGGCCGTCCGAGAATCCGGTGACCGTTGCCACGGTTCAGGAGAGAAATTCCGGTCAGTATTATGACAACATCTTTGCGGCGGATACTCTCATAGCGGATGAATACATACCGGACAGCGAGTATGTGGAGTATGCATCAGGTGATGCAGCGGTAATAAACAATTATTACGGCAGTCCTACCGAAAGAATATACCTCTTCAATGACTATTTCTATCCTTACTGGAGAGATCCATTCTACTATTCACCCTTCTCAATGAGACTGCACTTGGGGTACGGATATAATTACTGGAGTTCCTTCAGATCACCCTATTACTGGGGATATGATCCATTCTATTCTGACTGGTACTATCCCTATTCATATTACAACCCATATTCATATTACAGCCCGTACTTCTCCTACTGGGGAGGATACCCCTACAGCTACGGATACAACTATTATCCCTGGTACTCAGGTTATGGATACCCCTCACAGTACTACGGGAATGATCAGTATATGCCTGTAACGGGACGCAGGGGCGGCTACAGCACCATGTCCAGAGGCTCCTACAGCACCTCGGATACCAGGAGCAAGTCAGGTTATGCACCTTCAGGAACAGTGAACAGCAGGCGCGTCACCGGTGATCCTGCTTCTCCAGCCACATCAGCCGGCAGTCCTGTTGTAACCAGGAGATCAACCCAGGAAACAGGTACCGTCAACAGGCAGGAATCAACTACGGGCACTGCAGGCAGACCCGATTATAACCGTCGCGAGACGGGCGGAACAACAGTCCAGAATCAGACTCAGACCCGCACACAGTCACAGGTAAGGAGTGAAACCTCTACCCAGACCCGTACGCAGTCACAGGGAAGGAGCGAAACATCCACCCAGACGCGCACACAGTCTCAGGCTCCCGCCACAACCAGGACACAGACCGTTAACAGGCCGCAGTATCAGACTGTTGAAAGATCATATACCCCCAGTTACAATAACCCCAGGGTGAGCAGCAGACCTGCATATAATACCACCCGCAGCACCGGTACCACCACGCGCAGTACCGGAACAACATATAACAGACCTGCCACCACTGCACCAAGGAGCAGTTCTTCCCCGGCATATACCCCTTCAAGGTCCTCTTCATCAACCCGGGTACAATATTCAGCTCCTTCACGCAGCAGCAGAGGTTCATCATACTCCTCGGGCAGCAGGAGCAGCAGTTCATCCTACTCCTCGGGTAGCAGGAGCAGCTACAGCTCAGGCGGTTCATACTCATCAGGCGGAAGTCGCAGCTCAGGTTCATCCTCCGGATCTTCCTCCTCTTCATCTTCATCTTCCTCCTCCTCGGGCAGCAGAAGCTCATCAGGCGGAAGACGATAAACAGCAATTATTGAGATGATTGATCCATGTTCCGCACCATTTGCAGGAGCAACAGGAAGTGTATATCTAAAAATCAAGAAAATGAAAAGAAAAATATTACTGATGTCCGCAATAGTCCTGATTCTCCCTTTGTGGGTTACCGGACAGAACATGGATGACGCCATCAGGTATTCCAGACTATTCTACCAGGGCACTGCCAGATTCAACGGAATGAGCGGCGCATTTACCGCACTGGGAGGAGATATCTCAGCCATCAGCCTTAATCCTGCCGCAGCGGGAGTTTTTCGCTCAACTGAGGTGGCAATCACTCCCCTGGTGTTCTTCCGTGACATATCAACCGACTATAACGGATTTGGAAGTGACGACAGCTATTCAGGACTGAATCTGGGACAGGCTGGAGTTGTTTCATCAATCAAAACGGGCAGCAGGTCTGGGCTCACAAACCTGTCATTTGCATATACCTTCAACAGAACCAACAATTACTACAGGAATGCTGTGATTGACGGTATCAGCAACAATGGGTCGATGTCTGACTTCTGGGCCTTGCAAGCAACCGGATACCGTACCGGTGAACTGGGTGGAACAGCCTGGATGGCATATGAAACATATCTCATTGATACCCTTCCGAACTACCTGGATGAATATGCATCAATATTCTCATACTATGGGGAGGAGAATCCTCAATATGGGCAGCAGATGAAAAGGACAATAGACAATGCCGGCTACAGCAATGAACATACAATCGCCCTGGGAGCCAATCTCGGGGACAAGGTGTACATCGGTGCCGGATTCGGAATAACAGGAATATCATATACCGGTCATTATGATCACCGGGAGATTGATGAGACGCAGAGGACTTTTGATTTTGTGAACTTCACCTATACTGACCACTTCGAGGCGGTTGGATCAGGATGGAACTTTAAAATCGGGGCAATTGTCAGGCCATTTGAATCGCTTCGCCTGGGTCTGGGATTCACTACGCCAACTATCTAC
Source organism: Bacteroidales bacterium (assembly GCA_012514255.1). The sequence goes on from JAAZAP010000056.1 coordinate 6,670, forward strand.
ACCATTGACGAGATCTTTTACAACAGCCTTTCAGTCAAGCTTGACAATGATACTCCTTCGGATCCTTCCGATGATGCAAATCCTACCGTCAACCAGGGTGACATGACATATCGTTACCGGGTTACCACACCTTACCATCTCAATGCCGGTATTGCATACCAGATCGGTAACTTCGCGCTGGTAAGCGCAGACTATGAGATGGTTGATTACGGGACTGCCAGGCTCAGCAAGGGAGCAGACGGTTATGATTTTGCCCAGGAGAACGAGGATCTGTCTGCTGAGCTGGAAAGAAGCAGTATCCTGAGGCTGGGGGCAGAGTTGCGTACAGGGCCTCTCTATCTCCGCGGGGGATATGGTTATCACGGCTCGTCATTTGCTGACGGCACCCTGAACGAGGAGGCATCCTCAAACAGTTACAGCGCAGGTCTGGGTTACAGGCAGAACAGATTCTTCATTGATGTGGCTATGGTGTGGCTCAGCAATTCAGAACATTATATGATGTTCCCTGATGACCCGAGGTCATTCCGCGAGTATTCCAGTGACCCGGTTAATCTGAATACAAAGGATAAGTACCTGTCAGTCACGGTTGGACTGAAATTCTAAGGTTGGTTAACAGTTGTCTGCTTCCAGGGACCCCCGCAGCAATGCCCGGGTCCCTGGTCCGTTATTG
>JAAZAP010000057.1 GCA_012514255.1 Bacteroidales bacterium
CAGGTTGGTCCCGGAGGTGTGGGCAGCCTGACAAATACACAATTGTGGCTAAGATCAGACAGTCTGATAGCTATCCAGCCGCTCTATTTTGTTACAAGCTGGTATGACCTGTCAGGACACATGCGCGATTTCGGGGCAGTGGTGATGGGTCAGACAATCCCTTCATTGACGCCCGATGCCATCAACGGTTACCCGGCAGTGACATTCACTGACCAGGGAGGTGTAGGAGGTGATTTTCTCGGGTATAACGGCTCACTAGGTATAACGGGTTCAGATGCAGCCACCGTGGTGATCGTTGCCCGGAATACAACCTCAGCTGATGAGCAGAACGGAGGACTTTACATGGGTCAGAAGAATGCTGGCGGTGTCAATGCTGTCAGAAGCTACGGGCTGGAATATGCCGATGCCGTAAGGTTCAACGGACAGAACCAGGTCTTTAATGATGGTCATACGGCAGGCGACTGGAAGATAATCTACTATACCAACTCTGCCGGAGCTTCAGTCTCTGGTTACAGTGCTTTTCTCAACGGGTCTGCACTTACAGGAAGCTCATCCTCAACGTTTGTGCCCTCACTGGTATCCAATTTCGCACTTGTGGGAGCCACACAGATGAACGGTACCTTTAACCCTGCCGGTTTCTTTAACGGCGATATGACGGAGATTACAGTATTCTCCGGTCAGCTCAATGATGCCGAGCGCGTTGTACTGCACAATAATCTGGGGGCAAAGTACCTCATTCCGATAGCTGATGACCACTATGCATGGGAGGTTACTCATTCACATGATGTGTCAGGTATCGCAGCCTATAACGGAACCACCTTTACAAACGCATGGTCCACGGCCATGCTGTCAGTTACTTCGCCATCAGATCTCACGGAGGGTGAATACCTCTTCTTTGGCCATAACAGGGAGACAGCCAAATCATGGACCACCGACGAAGTTCCTGCCCCGGGCACATTTCGCCTGCCAAGAGAATGGAGGTTTGATGAAACTTCAGATGTAGGCACTGTCACTGTTACCATCCCCTCATCATCACTGCCGGCCCTGCCCGCTGGTTATCCCACGGTAGGCATTTTACTGGATGATGACGGCGACTTTACCGGAGGGGCCACCATGTACAGACCCGCTCTGTCAGGTGGCAACTACACAATTGACCTGAATATTGCTGACGGGCAATGCCTGACCATAATAGCCTTCCGCCCGGAGGTGAACTTCACCGTGCCCTCGGGATCCGGTCAGGAGAGTGTAACAACAGTACCCGTGGAGGTGTCACTCAATTATCCGCATATATCAGATATCTCTTTCAGCTATGCCGCAACCGGAGGAACAGCAACAACGGGTGTTGATTACACCCTTCCTCCCGGCACCGTTACCATCCCCGCGGGATCGGTAACAGGGTCATTAACAATCACCATAATCAATGACAACCTGGTAGAGCCTTCCGAGACCATCATCACAACTCTCTCATCTCCTTCGCCGGGATTGTCAATAGGCAGTGAGAACAGTTACACTTACACCATACTCAATGATGATAATGTATATGCCTCATTCTCCACTGCCGCTGCCTCCGGACCGGAAGGCAATGCCTCCGCTCCTGTCACCTCCCTCCAGGTTGTCGTCAGCGGAGGGATCATCAGTCAGCCGGGCAGCCTTATTCTGATCGTTACC
>JAAZAP010000058.1 GCA_012514255.1 Bacteroidales bacterium
CCGTTGCCGGTACCACAGCCACCCTTGCCAAAGGAGCCGGATTCCTCCTGGTGATCAACGGTCTCAGCTGGGCCTTTGGTTACACCGGACAGCCGCAGCTGCTGAACCGTATGATGGCCATGCGTGATCCTGACTCAACAAGACGTGCCCGGGGAGTGGCCATCACATGGACACTGCTGGCATATGTTGGAGCTTTCCTTATAGGAATTATAGGGTTCAAATTTGTGCAGGCAGGCATGATGGGAGAAGGAGCAGCTGCTATTGCCGCCGACACCGAAAAGGTCATGCCGGTAATGGTCATGACCCTGCTCAATCCGCTGCTGGCTGGCATACTGCTGTCAGGTGCCGTTTCAGCCATGATGTCAACCGCCTCTTCACAGCTTATTGTGGTCTCATCATCCATCACCGAGGATCTGTGGTCAAACGTAACCAGAAGGCCTATCCCTGAAAGGAGGATGCTGTTCCTCAACAAATTTCTTACTCTCATGGTGGGTGTGGTGGCATTCATCCTGGTCCTTACAATGGAGGATACCGTTTACGGTCTTGTCTCATACGCCTGGAGCGGCATTGGGGCCTCCTTCGGACCGGCAATGATACTCCTTCTTTTCTGGAAACGATTCTCCAGGGCGGGAGTTTACGCTTCGCTTATTACCGGCACCCTGTCAGCAATCATCTGGAAGACCTGGCTGGCCGATCCGACTGGCATATCTGAACGATTGGCCAGCTACCTGATTGCGTTCAGCGCAGCCGTGCTCTTCAGCCTTCTCTTCCCGGAGAGAAAATAATTACCCTTATTTTGTTTTTGTCTTCAGCTGTTCCGTGATCTTCACCTTTATCTCATCGGCCAGCTCGGGATTATCTTCCATGAGCTTCTTGACCGCATCACGGCCCTGGGCAAGCTTTGTCTCGCCGTAGGAGAACCACGAACCGCTCTTCTTGATTATGTTGAACTCCGTTCCGAGATCAACTATCTCTCCTGTCCGTGAGATTCCTTCACCGAACATGATGTCAAACTCAGCTTTCCTGAAAGGAGGCGCAAGCTTGTTCTTTACCACCTTCACCTTGACACGGTTACCCACGGCATCCTCACCCTCCTTTATCTGGCTGGTACGCCTGATGTCAAGACGTATTGAAGCATAGAATTTGAGCGCATTGCCGCCGGTGGTTGTTTCGGGATTGCCGAACATAACGCCTATCTTCTCACGTAGTTGGTTGATGAAAATGCAGGTGGTGTTCGTCTTGTTGATGTTGGCCGTCAGCTTGCGCAGTGCCTGTGACATCAGCCTGGCCTGGAGACCCATCTTGGAGTCGCCCATCTCACCCTCTATCTCTGCCTTCGGGGTAAGAGCCGCAACGGAGTCGATCACCACAATGTCAACAGCACCTGACCTTATCAGGTGATCAGCTATCTCCAGAGCCTGTTCGCCGTTGTCAGGCTGTGAGATGAGGAGGTTCTCAACGTCTACGCCCAGCTTCTCAGCATAGAACCGGTCGAACGCATGCTCGGCATCAATGATGGCAGCTATGCCTCCGGCCTTCTGGGCCTCAGCGATAGCGTGAATAGCCAGGGTGGTCTTGCCGGACGACTCCGGGCCGTAGATCTCCACCACCCTTCCGCGGGGCAGCCCCCCGATACCAAGGGCGGAATCAAGGCCTATCGAGCCGGTGGATATGACCTGTACGTTGTCAATGGCATGGTCACCCAGTTTCATTATTGTGCCACGGCCAAAATCCTTCTCGATCTTGCCCAGGGTCACCTCCAGCGCCTTCAGCTTCTCCTTGTTGATCTCTTTTCTTTCCATTTACTTATTCTTTAGCAGTTAGACATTTTCGTACAATTTGAATATTTGCGGCGCATGAGCCTTGGTGTCAACTTTTTTGATCACCTTTTCTATTATTCCCTTCTCGTCTATGATGAAGGTAGTACGGATGACTCCCGTCACCTTTTTGCCATACATCGTCTTCTCCCCATAGGCTCCGTATTCTGTGAGTATCTTTTTCTCAGGGTCAGCGATGAGCGGGAAGGGGAGCTCATACTTTGCAGCAAATTTACCGTGTGAGGCCACGCTGTCAGGACTGACACCCAGCACTGCGAATCCCTTCTTCAGCAATTCCTCATAATTGTCTCTCAGGCTGCATGCTTCGGCGGTGCAGCCGGGAGTGTTGTCCTTGGGGTAAAAATAAAGCACTACCTTTTTCCCGATGAAACTGCTGAGCTTCACTCTGTTTCCGTTCTGGTCGGTGCCCTCGAACGGCGGTGCTGGCATGCCTGCTGTGGGCTGCGTCATGACTTTTTCGTATTTTTGTTAAGACTGGTAAAGGTATGAAGTTATCATATTTCATAAAATATTTCCACCTCAGAGTTATTAACATCCGGCGAGCCCCGATGGTTGTGGCACTGGTATTCATGTTCCTGTTTACAGCCACTCCCCTGGTTGCCCAGGAAAGAGCTGAGAAGCCCTCCAAAGCCGTAGCGCAGGCAGCCTGGCTGCGGGGCGATTATGAGACTGCCTACAATCAGTACAATGCGCTTCTTCTGATCTATTCCCGCGATCCGCTGTACCAGTATTATGCCGGGGCATGTCTGGTGAAACTGGAACGCGGATTGGAGAGGGCGGTGAACCTGCTTGCCTCGGCAATAAATTCATCTGTCAATATTAAGAGCGTGCCCACAGATGTGTGGTTCTATTACGGCCGTGCCCTCCAGATGAATGGCAGCTTCAGCCAGGCCTGTGACGCTTACGACAGGTTTGCCAAACAGGCAGGAAGGAGGATCTCATCTGAATATGAAACTCAGAAGTATATTGATCAGTGTAATGCCGGCGAGGGAGTGGTTGCCGGGAGCGAACGGGCATCTGCCGGATATCCGGCACATAATGCAGATGATCCATTAGTGCCATCAACATTGGAGGGGAAGCCTGTCGTCAGAGGAGACGTGACCGGCGTGCCCGGAGAGAAGTACAGGATTCTGGGTGAAGCGGTAGAACTGCGCCGTGAAGCCGATTCACTTATTCTTGAGGCAGATCGTGCTGCGAGGGAAGCAGAAGCTGCACCGGTCTCCAATAAGGAAAAGCTGGAGAAAAAGGCTGATAACGCAGCCGCGAAAGCAGCTTCCGGGGTTGCAGAAGCAGATTCAGTTCTGCTCGAGGCTGGGGACCGCAGTGGTCGTGTGGTCAGTAAGCCTGCCGTAAGGCCCGTAAAAGAGCCTGTTGCAGAGACAACAGAAAAGCCTGCCGTAGTGTCTGCAGGAGAGCCTGCCGTGGTGCCTTCAGAAGAACGGGAACCTCCTCAGTTAAGCAGTTTCGAGGTTCGGTCAGAGCCGGCATACAGCGGTGCCAATCCAGTTCCGCTTCAGCCCGCCATGCCGGAGGGTCTGATCTATACAGTTCAGATTGCTGCTTTCCGCAATGATGTTACACCATCACTGTTCAAGGGACTCTATCCCGTGTTTGGCAGCAGGAGGCAGGGGAGCGAGGTGATCTACTACTATACGGGTTTATTCCGCAGGCTTGACGATGCCAGGATAGCCCTGCCGCAAGCGCGGCGGGCAGGGTTCCCCGATGCCTTCATAATTGCAATGATGGATGGCGCCCGGGTCTCCATGGAGCGGGCCGCACAGCTTGAGAAGGAGTGGTCTGAACGGTCGCTCACACGCTACGGTACTGGTACAACCGCGCCGGATGAATCACCTGCCGGACCGCCAATGGCTGGAACACTCTCATTCAGGGCCGAGGTGATGCGTTCAGACAAGCCCCTGAAGCCCGACGTAATCCAGAAGCTTGAACAGCTTGCCGGCATACGTGGCCTTGAAACAATCAAAAACAACGATGGCGAAACGGTGTTTCTCATAGGGAAATTTATTACATTTGAGAGCGCTGACGAGTATGTCTCGCTGCTGATACGTAACGGCTACAGCTCCGCCAGGGTCGCAGCATACGTAGGCATGCAGGAGATACCCGTAGGGGCTGCAAGAGAACTGATAAACAAACTGCCGGATGACTAAGAAGGCACCAAAGCCGGAAAACAACAGACGAAGCGAGGAGAATGAGCGGTCACTGATGCTTATCAATGATGATATTAACAGCTTTGATCATGTCATCAAATCGCTGGTTGATGTTTGCGGTCATGATGAGATACAGGCTGAACAGTGTGCGGTCCTGACCCATATCAAGGGAGGATGTGTGATCAAGATGGCAGATGCCGCCACCCTTGAGAGAATGAGCTTGAAACTCAGGGAACTCAGTCTTGATACAGTAGTAATTTAATATTATACAGAATGTCAATCGGGCTGATAATTTTTCTGATAATAATAGGGCTTCTGCTCTTCGTCATTGAGGTCATGCTTATACCGGGCATAACCATTGCCGGTATAGGAGGCGCAATCTGCCTGGTGACCGCAATAGTGTTTGCTTTTGCCAGCCACGGCATAACTGCAGGATTCCTGGTGCTCGGCATTACTGCGCTGGTGATGGTTGTACTTACTGTATTGATGCTGAAAGCGGGCACATGGAACAAGTTCATGCTCAAGACAGCCATCGATTCAAAGGTTGATACCGTGGGCGCGGGTGAGGGTAAGGTGAAACCCGGCGACAGGGGAGTAACTGTCACCCGCCTGGCTCCGGGAGGAAAGGTGCTGGTCAACGGCGACTATTTCGAGGCAAAATCAATTGACATCCTGGTTGACCCAAGGAAGGAGATCGAGGTTGTAAGGATTGATGACAATAAACTGATTGTAAAACCAATAAATAAATAGATATGGGCGGATTAGGCATTTATGTAATAATCATTGTAGGAGCAATAATCCTGCTATGGATTCTTCTTTACTTCATTCCGATAGGACTCTGGTTCCAGGCACTTGTGTCAGGCGTACGGATAAGCCTGTTGCAGCTGATCTTCATGCGGTGGAGAAAGGTGCCACCTTCAATAGTGGTGGGAGCCATGATCGAGGCCGACAAGGCGGGGCTGAAGCTCAACCGTGATGAGCTGGAGGCACACTATCTTGCCGGTGGGCACGTGCCGCAGGTGGTTCATGCACTGGTCTCGGCGAACAAGGCAAATATTGACCTGTCGTTCAAGATGGCCACTGCCATTGACCTGGCTGGCCGCGACGTCTTCCAGGCGGTGCAGATGTCAGTTAATCCCAAGGTGATTGATACTCCGCCTGTCACGGCTGTTGCGCGTGACGGTATCCAGCTTATCGCGAAGGCGAGGGTGACCGTCAGGGCCAATATCAAGCAGCTGGTGGGCGGTGCCGGCGAAGAGACAGTCCTGGCCCGCGTTGGCGAGGGTATCGTTTCATCGATCGGTTCGGCACACAGCCACAAGGAGGTGCTTGAGAACCCTGACAGGATAAGTAAGACGGTGCTTGAAAAAGGGCTTGATGCAGGAACGGCGTTCGAGATACTTTCAATTGATATCGCAGATATCGATATAGGCAAGAACATCGGTGCAGTGCTGCAGATGGACCAGGCTAACGCCGACAAGAACATTGCCCAGGCCAAGGCTGAGGAGCGCCGCGCAATGGCTGTTGCCCTCGAGCAGGAGATGAAGGCCAAGGCACAGGAGGCTCGCGCCAAGGTCATTGAGGCCGAGGTGGAGATTCCTCTCGCCATGGCTCACGCCTTCAAGAGCGGTAACCTGGGTATAATGGACTACTACAGGATGAAGAACATCGAGGCCGATACCGGCATGCGTGACTCCATCGCCAAACCACCTACCTCGGGAGGAGAGAAGAAAAAATAGTTCGCAATCAGCAGTCGGCAGTCAGCAGTAAATATAATTAGTGTTCTACTGCGGACTGCAGACTGAATACTGCGGACTTTCGGCTACTTCAGGTAGAAAAGTATCATTTCTTCAATAGCTTCCTGGCATACCTCGCAGAATGAATCTGCCTGGTTGCTCTTCATGCGGCAGTCATAGGAGGGCCGGTAAATACCTTTGCCCGAATATCCGCCTCCCTCAAAGAGACCTGTAACGCCAATGTACCTCTTGTCATTGGGTGTTGGCACAGGAACTGATCTGGCAATCAGATGCTTCCATTTAGAGTCAAAATCCACCCTGGTGGTGATATTTGGCTCCCAGGGTTCAACGTCCAGGGGATAGAACTCCTCGTAGGCAACTTCAGAAGAGTAATATTCATCTGCCAGTCCTGCAAACCCGTGTCCGAACTCGTGGGTAAGCACCTGTGGTGTCAGCGCATGGTCAGCGGTTACGGCGCTGTAGTAGTTATAAACGCCTCCTCCGCCGTACCTGGGGCTGTTTATCAATACAATTATCTGGTCATGCGGCGCTGCTGCCGCGTAATCGTTGACTTCGCGTATATCCTGGGTGGTCAGGTAACGGTCAACGTCAAATGTGTAGTAGCTTGCATTAAGTGCAGTGTTGACATAGATGCCTTCGCCCGGCACGTCGGTGCCTGATTCCTGCGAGGGTGCCTCAATAGCCCAGATATTGATCCGGTCCTGGTACTTGTCAAACGGTTTCTCAGCAAAGAGGATATCAGCCATACGTTTAACATCATTCCTGAACTTTTCCATCTCACCGCGGGTATAGCCCTCCGCAATGAATGCAATATCAAGCGAGGTGTGGGGGTCACCTGTCCCGTGGATCCTGGTTGCCAGGGCAGCATCAGTTGTCTCCCTGGTTATGAAGTAACTGGCCGGGTCGATGGCCGTCTCATACAATTTTGAGAATTTGCCATCACGTCCCCTGATGCTAAGCACAAAATTGACCTTGTGTTTCGGGAAGGGAAAGGTGGCAACCTCGTGGAACACCCTTTCCATTGTCTTCGCCTCTGCGGTAGTCTGCCACTCCTGGTAGAGAGTGCAGAAGCCGCGCGAGTATAGCAGCGCTCCGGTTGAATCATCGTGGATCTCATACCTGAAGTTACCGTATCCGAACTGATCGGTAAGGTTAATGAGCGAACCACCCCAGAAGGGCTCTTGCCTGAATGACACCGGGTAAACCATGGTGGTTGTGCTGTTGCCGGCCATCATAAAGTCAAACCTCATGGTGCGGTCTGTGAAATAGTCGTCAAACACTACCTGTGCCTGAAGCGACAATGAGAGAGAGAGAAGCAGAAACAGAGTAACAGATTTCATGATTTGACAGTTTTACAACGCAAAGGTACTAAACTGGCAGCTACAACAAAAGATAATTTGTATTTTCACGGCCATAAAAGGCGGAAGTATGTTTCACTCATTTGATCCGGTAATAGCTGTCAGGGAGTTTCTGGCGAACCTTGGCATATCCCCCGGGGCAGTCTCGTGGCTTAGTACGGTGATCCTGGTGACGGTGGTAGGATTGCTGGCATGGCTCTCTTTTGTTGTTACGCGCCGGATATTTATCAGCATCTTTTCCATTATTGTAAAACGTTCACGATCAGTATACGACGATAAATTCCTGGAGACAAGGATGTTCATGCGTCTGGCGATGATCGTTCCCGGAGTAATAGTCTGGTATCTTGCCGGATGGATGCTTCGGGAGAACCCCGGATGGCTGAATTTCATTCACAAGACCACCGCGCTGTACATAGTGATCTTCGCCAGCCTCACCCTTACAGCCTTTGTGGAAGGCTGGCACCGGATATGGCTGATGCAGCCTATCTCAAGGGGAAGATCAATCAAACCCTACGTCCAGATAGTGAAGGTTCTGATCATCTTTGCTGGCATCCTCATTATGATCTCCATCATATTCAGGATAAGCCTAACGAGCGTTGTGGCCGGACTGGGTGTGGCAACCGCCGTGCTGGCAGTGGTATTCAAGGACACACTCCTTGGCCTGGTGGCCAGCATACAGCTTTCAAGCAATAACATGGTCAAGCTGGGTGACTGGATAACGATACCCGGCAGAAATATTGACGGTACCGTCATTGACATGACTCTGTATACAGTCAAGATCGAAAATTTTGACAAGACTATTCTTACAGTGCCCACCTACGCCCTGATCTCCGAGTCATTCCAGAACTGGAAGGGAATGGAGGATTCCGGTGCGAGGAGGATAAAGCGTGAGATACGCATTGATGTCAGGTCTATTGCATTGCTGACGCCACAGTTTATTGATACTCTTGCGGGAATGCAGTATATGGATAAATGGCTCACCGCTAACAAGGAAGAAATTAAGGCGATGAAGAGCGGTGAGCCTGGCAGCCTTACGAACCTTGGAGCATTCAGGGCTTACATGGTTGAATATCTCAGGAACCATCCGGATATTGATGAGCGGTTCACCATGATGGTTCGTGACATGCCTCCGACCGACACGGGATTGCCGGTTGAGATCTATTGTTTCAGCCGGATCAATTCATGGGTCCCGTATGAGGCCGTTCAGTCGTCTGTCGTTGACTATGCGTACGCTGTGGCTGACCGTTTCGGGCTGAAACTCTTCCAGAGCCCGTCAGGAAGTGATCTCGAGGCACTCAAAAGCATAACAAATCAAAAACAGAAGATATGAGTTTAACCTACAAGGAAAAGCTGACAGCATTCATTAAAGATGGCATTGACGATAAACCAGTAACCGCGAAGTACGATCCCTTCTGGCAGTCGTTGCGCTCAACCGGCACCGAGCTGTGGCTTGACACCGGCGACATGGATGAGGCTGAGGCTAACTGGACAGCTGAGATGACCGCTCTGACAACAAACAACACTCTTCTTAACAATGAGATACAGAAGGGCATCTATGATTCTTTCGTGCCGCGGGCACTGGATCTGGTCAGCCATCTTCAGGTAAACGAGCAGATTAAAGAGATTGCCTTCATCCTGAATGCACGTCATGGTCTTCGCCTTGCGAAAAAGTTTGGCGGGATGGTCAGCGTGGAATTGCATACCGATACTGCTTATGATATTGATGCTATTGTCTCATATGGCCTCCGGTACAGGGAACTGTGCCCCTCACAGTTCATAGTCAAGGTGCCCTATACACCCGAAGGGCTGATAGGGGCCAGGCTGCTTCACGACAAAGGGGTGCGGATCAATTTTACCCTGGAGTTCAGTGCGCGGCAGAACGCGCTGGTTACAATGGTGGCCAGGCCTGACTACCTTAATGTCTTCCTGGGAAGAATAGGGGCATTTATTGCAGATAACGGACTGGGCGACGGTACAGGAGCGGGCGAGAATGCGGTGCTCTCATCACAGTCATGGGTGACACGGCTCTCTGACATGACAGGATCAAAAACGAGGCAGATTGCTGCCAGCCTCAGAAATCATAACCAGCTTGACCTGCTGGCAGGCACAGATGTGTTTACTATCCCGCCTAAGGTGGCTGCTTCAGGTAGAAAGTCGCTTGCCGGGCTCTTCGAGAGCAGGCTTAACCAGAGGTATGATGTGCCGCTTACTGCTGAGGCCGAAGGACTGGGGATTGACAAGTTCTGGGAGGTGTCCGGGAGTGTTGTTGAGCTGGGCAAAAGGCTGGACAAGGAGCTGCCTTCCGGTGGCGGGGAGGTGGTAAGGATGGCTCATGAAGCAGGATTGGGAGACATGTTCCCGGTGATGAGCAGTGAGGATAATGAGCGCATTGCCGCCGAGGGAAAGATACCTGTGCTGTCATCGTGGAAGGAGAGGATTCTCTCGGGCGAGCTGGCCCCGGATACGATGCTGACCCTTGCCGGTCTGGCATCATTCGCCTCTGACCAGAGGAAGCTGGATGAGAGGATCAGGGGACTTATAGTCTGAAGGCCTGAAATCTGAACAGGAAGTCTATAGTCACCACCTCGTAGAGGTGGAAGAATTGTACATCATGCCTGCACCAGACAAAGGGTGGGTGGGGACATGCTTTTTACAATTCTTGATGGCCTACAGCCATCTATCATTCATTGCCCACCTCTACAATGCTTGATGGTCTACCATCTATCATTCATTGACAACCTCTACAATACTTGATGGTCTACCATCACTACTGCCTGTTGTCCCGATCCGATTTATCGGATCGAGGATCCTCGATCTAGACATGTCTGGATCGGGACCTATTGCCTGCTGCCTATTGCCTGGTTTTCCTCTGCCTGACTATCTCATAAAGCAGGATCCCGGCTGAAACGGATACGTTTAGTGAGCCTATGGTTCCGGTGATGGGTATGGATACCTGTGCGTCGGATAGCTCCAGGAGCTCGCGGCTTATGCCCCTCTCCTCTGACCCGAGGATCACCACCAGCGGTCCTGTCATGCCGGCATCACTGACCTGTTTTTCGGCTTTCTCCGTGGCTGCCACGGTTTTGAGTCCCGATTCCCTGAGCCAGGTGAGGCATTTTGTCAGGCTCCTGACCCTGCATACCGGGAAGGTGCTGAGTGCTCCGGCTGACGCCTTGACCGCATCGGGGGATATTCTGGCTGAGTTCTTTTCAGGTATGATGACAGCATGTGCCCCGAAGCAGAGGGCTGACCGCACTATGGCCCCGAAGTTGCGTACATCACTGACGCCGTCGAGCATCAGCAGGAGGGGATCGCCTCCCTCCTCAAAGATACGGGGCACGATGTTCTCAATATTCTGAAACTCGATGGCCGAGAGCCATGCTATTACTCCCTGGTGGTTCTTGCGGGTAATATAGTCGAGCTTCTCCTGCGGCACCACCTGCCAGGGGATGGCATACTCATTCACCACCTGCATCAGCTCGTGGTACAATCCACCGCGCAGTCCCCGGCGCACCAGCAGGCGGTCTATCTGCCTGCCTCCCCTGATGGCCTCCATCACGGGGTGCATGCCAAAAATGAATTCCTTTTCGCTGTGCATCATAAATATTCCCGAATTATTCCGGACATGATTATCCTTTCGCTCTGCGTCATTGCTGCAACGGACCTGTTATGGCAACATCGTTGCCGGGTTAGGTACCTGATTATCCTTTCGCTCTGCGTCATTGCCTCAACACACCTCTCATTGCAACTCCTGCGGGTTGTCGAGCCTGAACACCTTACCCTCGCGCCACCTGGCTACCGCAATATCCCAGTAGCTGACAGGGGTCCCGGCACGGTTCAATACAAAATCGTTCTCGGAGAAAATATTCTTCGCTTTGCGGAAATTGAACCACAGGTACTGGTCTTCATATGTATATCGCGAGCCCCAGCGGCTTTTCACGGGAGGTTTTCTGAATCCCCAGCTCTCACCCTCGGAGTTTTTGTAGACCTTATCCGGCGGACCGTACATTATGTAGATCATACCCCTGTCAGTAAGCCATCCCGCCTTGTAGGAACTGAAGTAATAATTTGCAAACAGAGTGCGGTTATAGTATATCCTGATCAGTTCCTTCGATCTCTCAATGCTGCCTGTGCGGTCAAGCCAGAATTTGTCGAGCGCCAGTTTGGGTTTCTCGGCGGTGAGCATCTCTTCCATCTCCGGCGGAGTGGCAAAATAGGCCAGGGGAGGTATCATTGTCTCCGGGCTGGTCATGGTAGGATGGTCAGGGCCGAAATTATATATGACAAGGCCGTCGCGGATAAGGCTGTCAACGGAGATCATGTAAATACCCTCGCCGGGGAACATCATGGGCAGTGTGTCAGAATATGCCAGCGGCACGATAGCTTCCGGCTCAGGCGCTACGGTAACCTCGGGAAGGATGGTGGTGGGGGCGGGAGGGAGTCCTTTCACTGCTTTGTAATAGAATATCCACAGTGTGTCAGGCTGGAGCGGGGGATTGACCACGTTGATATACTGTTCGCGTTTCAGCACCCTGGTATATACCTCGTTATTATTGAAATGGTCACGTATCCTGAAGTTCAGCCCGCTGTAGATGCCTCTCCGTTCAAAGTCAATGAATGTCTGCTGGGTGCGCTGACGGATGAGGTCAATGATCTTGATCTCAGCTGAGTAGGCGCTGCCCTCGCGTGTGTCAAGGGGTATGCGCATGACATATTCGCCGCCGACATCTTCTTTCCTGATATCATATTTGTAGGTTGCCGTGTCAGCCAGACCTCCCATGGTGTTGTCAAAGAGCCTGACCGATACAAGCAACGATGCCATCGGGGCTCCTTCGGGATTGGCCTCGCTGAAATATAACTCGCCCCTGCGGATGCTGATACTCATCAGGGTTGTTTCGTCACCTTCGTTATACAGGCTGATAAAAGGTGTGAACACATTCCTTGCCGGGTTGTAGATATAGGACATGTCCTTGGTGTCCGTGACATTCTGTGTCACAGCGCAGGATGCCAGCAGCACTGCCATCATCACAACCGTTATGAGTGCAGCAGGTTTATATTTCAGGGGCCTTGTCATGGCATAAAGGTAATAAAGATTTCATTGTCCGTTCTCTTTCCAGCTCATTCTC
>JAAZAP010000059.1 GCA_012514255.1 Bacteroidales bacterium
CCCCGTCTCGGACATTGCCCCCGCCGCAGACATAACACTAACGAAGAAGCTTGATGATCACAACAACTACGAAATTAACCTTACGGCAAAAAACCTTGCTGCCGTTGACCGGCTCGCTCCTTACAAGAACACATACGTTCTCTGGATCGTAACCACAACCGGTGAGATAAAGAATGCAGGCCAGCTGAATGTGAAGAATGCAAAGAAAGCCGAGCTGGAAACCCTGACATCCTTTGATTTCTACGAGGCATTCATCACCGCCGAGGAAGAGGGAGATATACTGGAACCGAAAGGTCTTGAAATTACCAGAATCACTTTCAAATAAACAACACCGGGGCTGATGTTGTCACTTCAGTGACGCACCAGCCCTGGTGATATTCTGTAATCCTCCGGTAAAGGTCACTTCACCAGAGTGCCGCTCTTGCTGTCGCTCTCTACCTCCACATTGCGGTCAAGCCTCTTGACCTTCCTGCCCTTGTTGAATTTGTACGAATAAGAGAACTGGAAGAAGCCGGCGGCATCAAAGCCAATTACATTCGTGGAAGAAAAATCAGTTGCTTCGGTTTCAGTGCGATTCAGCTTCACCTGCCCTGAGAAGGGCAGCACCCACACAACGCCAAGACTGTGATTCCCCAACTGGGTCTGGATGCCGGGACCATAGAACGGGTGATTGTATGTCTTTGAACGGGCATTCATGTTCACCCCGTCATAGTTAAGGAAAGCAAACACAGTTGTCTTCTTGCTCTTGCCAAGGCTGGCATATGCCGCACCGGTCATGCTCCAGGAGTAATAATCCTTACCCGGTATAGTAAATGTCTGACCCGTATACTCATTGATATGACCCTTGAAGACCCTCGCATTGAAATTGATGTACCATAATGTTGCATTGACTCCGCCTCCCAGCTCATAGCCGCTGAGGAGGTTATAGGGCTTGGTGAATGTGATCAGCGAGTGGTCCTCGGGCGATTGTGTTACGCGGTACTCATTGCCCGTCCTGTCTGAAAAGTACTCATTGTAGATGTAAGGTGAAAAATAATTACTCCCGAAATTCCAGGTATATGTAAGCTGGAGCCGGTCACGGTAATCGGGCCTCAGATCAGGATTTCCCTGGGTGATGTTGTAATTCTGATCGGTCCTGAAATAAGGATTCATGTCATAGATCCCGGGACGATTAATCCTTCTGTTATAGGTGAACTTCAGGTTATGCGACACCGAAAACTTATACTGAAGATTTACCGATGGCAGAAAGCATGTATAATCCGGCCTGGTAACAGAATCGGCATTGATATGACTGTTCTCAACCCTTAGTATTGCCTGCATCCCTATCTTCTTCAGATTATAAGTGATCCCCCCGTAGACAGAATTACGCAACTCTGCATACTCAAACAGGTTGTCAGATTCAACATTATCAACGATAAAATCATAACCCATCTGCTGGTAATATAACTGGTAGCCTGATTCGATCTTTGCATTCATCCCCACCGGGTGGACATAATTCACTTTGGCTGAATAGTAGTTCCTGGTGTTCAGGTTCTCTTCATGCCTTGAATAGGTATCCAGCATTGTACCTGAATCATATGGGTATCGGGTATTCTCAAAACCGTTATCCTCCCGTGACCTGAAATTGTAATAAGTATTTTCAACGGTAAGTTCTTGCACCGGGTTCTGAAAGGTTCTTTTATAAAACAAAGAGGCTGATGCCTCGTCGCTTTTATAGCCGTTAAGTGTATTGGTTATAACTGTACTCAGCGGGGTTTCGCTTTTATAAAGGAAGGTTTCACTGAGCAGGTCAATATCCTGGTTTATGGGCTTATAACTGATGTTCAGGCTCAGGTTATTCCTGTCATTGATGTAATAATCAAACCCGCTGTTTACTGAAGAGAGCGTCACTGCCAGTCCGCCGTTTCCCGAGAGGCTGATTGTTGAATCTATTGCCGTAAAGCGGCTTTCCGTGGTCTGGCTGATATCAAGAGCCTGATAAACATTAAGGGCCGTCAGGTAAAAGGTGATCTTTCCGAGAGAGTAATCAATGCTTCCGGTAGCCTGGCTGGTTATCTTGTTAAAAGGCTTCAGGTTAAGGCCGACATTGCCGTTCACCCCGTACCTGGCCTCCTTCTTCAGGATTATACTGATAACCCCGTCAATGTTACCCTCGTACTTGCCAGACGGATTGCTTATTATCTCTATCGACTGGATATCAGATGGAAGCAGTCGCGCCAGGTATTCCTTGTCGCGCTGCCTGCCATCCACCTGGATAATGAAGTTACTGCTGCCGTTAAGAGTAACGTTGTTCTGATAATCAACATTGACCTGTGGTATCTTTTTCAGCAGGTCATACCCGTTAGTGGCTGTCCGCGAAACCACTTCAGGAATGGCATAGCTGGTTCTGTCAACCATCTCCTTTCCCTTGAGGCGTTCTCCCACCACCATTATTTCATCTATGCTGGCTGTGGTTTCAGCCAGGAAGATTGTATCAACAGTAACATCAGAACTGCCTTCGGCAACAGCAACGCTCCTGCCGGTTGTTTTGTAACCCACGTAACTTATCCTTATGAAGTAGTTACCGGGTTTTACATTTTCAAGGAGATACCCTCCGTCGCCCAGGGTAATTACTCCTGTAATCATTGATGAGTCAGGCAGCTGAACAAGGCCCACGGTAGCGTAAGGCGCAGGAGACCTGTCACTCTCAAGGCATACTTTACCGCTGATATTCTGAGCCTGTGTTGCAACAGAGGCTGCCAGAAGCAATCCGACTAAAATTCTTTTCATGTTCTGTCCCCAAATAGGGTTATTGTAATAGAATGATGTTTGTTTCGCCGTTGATATCCATTGGCATCTGCATGCTGAAGCCCGGGCCGCTTATGCCAAGGTTCCCCGAGATATGCGTTTTGCTGTTTTCTTCAATCCTCAGGCCGGTATTTACATCAACAACCATGCTTGCCCTGCTCATGCCCTTCAGGTCTTCATAGGTCACGGTGGCCCCGCCTGATTCAATCGGTGTCGCATTCTCTGTCGCTTTTATTGCTGATTCTGTAGTTATATCTGCCCTGGTGCCGTCAATATCATCAAGACGGTATGCAGATATTATGTCCAAAGCCATTCCCCCGGAGTTCAGCTGTTGGTTAATGCTCCACTTCTCTCCCCGTGAAACCTGCCTGGCGGGCAGGAAGTGCGTAAACATTGCAATCATGGATTTAAGGTTGCCCTCGCTGACAGTCTCTATCACCTGCTTCCTTACCGCCTCCGCTGCCGCACCTTTTAATGAGATACTGGCTGTATCCCTGAGAACTATGGCAGGGATCATGGCGGCATTCACAATCTCTACCGGCTTACCACTATAGTCAATCTTTGTATACAGGGCATTTTTGCTCAACCTGTTCATAATGCATGAAAGAATGTCGGCTGTCTCTGCCGAACCGATGTCTCCCTCGTTCAGAGAGCTGATAGTCATCACCTTACCCATAGTATTGGTGATGGTTACCAGGGTGTCAAATCGCACTTCGGCTATTATAAAATCAGGTGTCGTCTCAAGCATTTTCAGTGACATTGTATAACTGACCCTTGATTCAGTTGCCTGACTGACGCCGTTAACTGTTTGTGAAACGGTTTGTTCCGAAACAGACCGGAACCGGTAAATCCGGTTTTTCTCAGGATTCAATTTGAGATTGATGCTGTTCTGTGCCTCCAGTGAAAGAGATACAGTAATTGTGATAAACAGAATAAGGATTTTTTTCATTGGTTTTATTTTCAGGTTTTTCTTACAGATCAAAGGCGAAATTATGCAGCCGGCTCTGCTCTGACCATAGTTTGTCGGTGAACGGACCGGTTTGGCTGGTGAATGGCGGAATATGGCAACCCGAGCCTGCCAAAGAAGGGCCGGCCAGGACCGAACCTGCCGGAGAAGTGCCGGTCATCATCAGATTTATTATTATCACTCAATTCACTACATTTATACTCAACAGACTTACCATTAAGAGAATGTTTCAGATCAGAATCTTCAGAGTGATTTTAGTATGTGCCGCCCTATTGATTAACAGCGTACTGTCAGCACAGAGCCGTTTTGAAGTCAGCACCGGGGCGGGGCTTTTTGACGGCGTATTCCTTAAGGCAAGATACGGTCAGAAATTCCAGGTAGGCCTGAGCCAGGATCTGATCAGCCAGATGCACACCACCGGGCTGGAGTTTTTTTACCGGCTGCCGCGAAGGGGAGCCCCGGGCACAGCAGGGCCGTTTTACGTGATGTGCGGGATTAGCACCACCCTGTTCGGAAAGGGATACGACACTTTTGAGCAGAGTTATCTTTATCCGAGGATCGGCAGGTCTTTTCTGTTTCCCGGCAGAAGCAGCAGGGTCGGGGTGAATGCCGAGCTGGGAGTAACCGTCCACCGCACCACCAATCCTCCGGAAGGATACATCACCGAGCTCTTCCCCTTCTCCGTCAGCGCCGGATTCTTTTACAGGTTCTGAAAAAACAAAACCGCAGGTTATAATATACCGCTCATAGGATTACACTGTCCCATTGTATAATGAGAATCCGGTTCTGTTGGATTTAATTTACCGGCTGTGGCATTTGAAGTAGCTTTAAATATAAAAGATATGGAATGAAAGCAAAGAAAGCACTTCTAATGACGCTGTTACTTGTGATTTCAGCATGCGTTTTCTCACAAAAGAAATTTGAGGGCGGATTAACGGTTGGCACGGGGTTTACTGATTTCAGAGGTCTGGATGCTGAATATATGACTGAGGATATGAGCATTGCCCTGTCGGATGCAATTGGCGAACATTTTCCCATTGAATCTTCACCAAGGAATTTTACGCTGACAGTGGGTGGATTTGTTACCTACAATATTCTGCCCTGGCTTGGATTAAGAGGCGCTGTTGAATATACCCCGAAAGGTGAGCAGTATGGAGGAGACCTATACCTGTCGACCAATCTAAACATGGAGTCAATAGTACTGAAGTACTCGTCTGTTTTCAAGCTGACATATCTTGAATTTCCGGTTTCATTACAGCTGTCTACCCGATCAAAGAAGAAAGAGAAAAACTTTTACGTGT
Organism: Bacteroidales bacterium; assembly: GCA_012514255.1. Next base: position 5,056 of record JAAZAP010000059.1, read on the forward strand.
TTGTAAATATGGGAGTAGCACCGGCCATGAATCTCTCAGCCAAATATGATATGACCCTGAGTCTGGTAGAACAGGGGTTCAACAACAGTGGTATTACATCCGATGTTATAGAAAGCGAAAGTGACTCAGGTGATCTCGACGGGATTAGTTCAACTGACCTGGGAGTACTTGTTTCAACCGGAGTTGTTTTCAATTCGATCGGGGTTGATATCAAGCTGACCAACGGAAGAAAGAGCATCTTTGAAGATCCGGAAGAAGGCTACATAAGGAACAATACCATTACCGCCGCCATGTGGATTGTATTCTGAGCCACCAAAGGCAAACCCGGGCATTCCATCAAAGCAAAATACACATCAGTGGCACTGATGCGTCAGAAGGTTACCAGCAATCCGACTCCTGCTGATCGCCCATAGTAGTACCGGGGAACAATTTTTACATCCAACGCCACAGACGGAGTCTTTATATAGTAATTGCTGTATTTGGGAACAAATGCTCCTATTGCTCCTCCTATGAGAGCTCCTCCCCCGGTGAAGCCAAGCACAAAAGGAACCCAGTTAATACCGGATGTTTCACCATAATCGCCCAGCGCTTCGCCTTCTGCAGTGAGCACCCCGACGAGTGCAGAGAGGCACATCAACCCTCCTCCGTATAGGGCGAAGGCACCTGCTTTTGAGCCTGACTTAACTTTGATGTAGTTAATCATCGATGAACCAATCGGCATTGACCTGCTTTCACCTGTTTGAATATCAAGATACTGTAGAAGGGTGTCCTGAACCAACTGAATATTTTTTGCTTCAATTGGCTGAATGGACTTTTTCACATAAATCTTGCCCTTGGAATATGACTTGTTTGCCTCAAGGAACAGCTTGTTGTACTGTGCATTAAGCGTGCAGCTTAATGATAAGACTATCAGTACACTGATAATTTTTACAGAAGGTCTCATTGTGTGATATGTGCTATATATTCAATATTCTTATTTTGCTGTTTTAAGCTGAACGGTTTCAGAAATTAACAGGTATTGATCAAGCAGGCTCTGAAAGACTTCCGGCTGTCCTTCCCTGATTCTTCCCTCCTTCATTGCAACACCTGATGCAATCAGTTCACCCTCATGATTATAAAGATTCACGCCATACCATAATATAGCCGTGTTTGGTGTTACAAGGTCCATCTTATACCCTGAAAGCCTGAAGTGAGCATATGCCAGGTATTTGATATTCAATTCAGAGCAGAGGCTCATCACAGTTTGCTTTACTTCATCCGGTTTAAGTGTTTTCATTCCGTTCAAGCCGGTAGCGTCGCCTCCGTTGGATTCTGTTACTATAAAGTTAAAATCGCCTGAAGAGATATAAACCTGCGGGAAATGTTCATCAACGGACATGAGGGCATCAGCTCTTTCATATGATTCTCTCAAATCCGCAAACTGTGGCAACGATTGCAGCTCTGTTCCGTATACAACTTCACAGCCCAGTTGGGTTGAAAGGTTGGCCGCAACCGCTTTATGCAAGGTGTCTGCATAGGAAGCCATCAGCTGGTTAATTTCAACTGACATATTCTTGTAATGTGACCTTGCTATCCCGGCAGGCACGTTGATTCCGGTTGGCTGCTGAAAACTGACCAGTGTCCCCATAAGCGCTACCCTGTCCACGACTCCCGTTGTCATGGCTGGTCGTTGTACGAAACATTGTGTCTGAAGAAGCATGCTGGCAAGAGCAACAGTGATGATGACACCAGAGCGTTTTAATCGCTTTGTAACATTTGCTAGGTTAAGTTTCATGGGTGATTTGATTAGAAGGTGAATACTCAATATGATTAAGTTTCTGCGGATATCCCGGCAATGGCTCCGCCAGGTCCACGGCGCACAATTCCAAACCAAATTACTGATTACCAGGTGAGACAGAGAAGCAAACCAACAGAATAACACCCTGGTGCTATAACTGGATGCCCACGTACGATAACCGGTAAATGATGCTACTTTTTGCCTTTGTTCCAGCAGAGGAAAAACTCTTCCCGGTGATTTCTGCTGAGTGGGGCGAAGAGATCGCCATCCAGAGAAATTTCTCCCTGGTTTGAATAACCTTTTACATGCAGGAGATTTATTATAAAGGAATTATGTATGCGCATGAACATCCTGGCAGGCAATAATTCTTCATAATATTTGAGGTTATGAGAACTGATTATTTTTCTTCCCCCTATGAGAAAAAAGTTCGTGCAATAGCCTTCAGCCCTGCACATTATGATCTCATCTGAATTAACTGCCACAAAACCTTTTTGGTTGGGAATTATTAACTTCTGAAAATGACCTGACTGATTGTCAAGGTTTTCAAGCAGCGTCTCCAGGTTGGTGAAATCTTTGTATCTGAGATTCTGCTTTGCTTTTTCCACTGCTTCAATAAGTTCGCTGATCTTTACAGGTTTTAGAAGAAAGTCCGTTGCTGAAAATCTGAAGGCTTTTGTAGCATACTCCGAATAGGCTGTAATGAATATCACACAGAACTCTATCTTCCTGAACTTCTTCAGCAGTTCAAAGCCGTCTCCTCCCGGGAGCTCGATATCCAGAAAAACCAGTTGAGGTTCATTAAGGGAAATTGCGCGGCAAGCCTCCCTGACTGACCGGCATTCGGCCACAACATGCAGTGCCGGGCAATATTCCCGGATGTGTGAGATCAGAGTTTCTCGCGACAGCTTTTCATCCTCAACGACGACAGTATTAATAATGTGTGCCTTGTTTTCCATGGAGTATCGGCAAAAATTCATTTAAGATTTTTTCTTCCGGCGGGGATGTCAACGGTTACCCGGGTACCTGTATCTTCCCTGTCCGGATACAAATCCTCAATTACAATTTTAAAGTCATTCCTGCTCATTGTGTTGAAGATTCTCAGTCTTTCGCAGACCAGTTCAATGCCCCTTGAACGGTGATCGGAGAGCTTGCCCCTGAACATCATGGCTTTTTTTCGTCCAATTCCGTCATCCTCTACAGTGCAAATGAGTCTGTCCGGCCCGGCTGAATCAAGTACAATGTTAATATGGCCCTTCCTTTCCTCAAGATTCCTTACACCATGCCAGATGGCATTTTCCACGAAAGGCTGTATCATTCCCGGAAATACTGTCACATCCTCAGGTGATGGTATCCGTTCAGCAGAAATCTTATATGTGAACCTGTCGCCAAACCGGAGATGTTCAAGTTTAAGATAATCATCAAGCGCCCTCAATTCCCTGTCAAAAGAGATATAGTCTTCCCCGAGATTGTCAATGATTGACCTTATCAGACGCGAAAAATCAGTTATATATTCATTTGCTGCCAGCCTGTCCTCCTTTGCAATGAAGTAGTTTATGGAACTTAGCGAGTTGAACACGAAGTGAGGATTCATCTGACTCCTCAAGCTCTCAAGCCTTAACCGGTCAAGCAGTTGTCTGTCCTTCAGTCGCTGATTTCTCACATAGTACACGATGACAAGGAACAATGGCAACAGGAAAAGCATTAGAATAGCTGTTCTTACAACAGGGTGTTCATAAAAGCGGTGAGGGATGGTGACCAAAATTGTTTTTCTGAATGCCCATTCTCCAAGCTCATTCGTGGCTTCCAGTTCAAGACTGTAATCCCTGTGGGTCAGGTTTGCATAGCTTATCACCGGATTTTTGTGACCAGTAACAATCCAGTCATTATCTCTCCCGGATAATCTGTACCTGTACTTCACCCTTTCCGGGGCGGCAAGATCGAACAGGGTCATCGTAGCCTGGAAATTATTATCCCCTTTCCGGAGTCTGAAAGTGTCTGTTTCATAGGGGGCTTTATCTAAATTGTAATTAATCCCCGAAACTTTTATCCCGGTAATCGCGAGGTTTTTTTTGTCATTCATGCGAATATTGTCAGTGATACTGTCAGGAAAAAAGGCTACCACTCCGCCTATTCCACCGAAAAACATTTCTCCTGATGGTGCCTGGAAGAAAGAATCGGAGTTGAACTCAGAGATAAGAAGTCCCTCAGATCTGCCATAATTTCTGAAGATCCGTGTTTCCGGGTTGAACATTGAAAGACCATCATTGGTGGAAATCCACAGGCATCCTCTTGTGTCGCGGAGTATGCTGTAGATAATATTATTTGAAAGGCCGTCAGCGGTGGTCAGTATCTCCGTTTTTCCGGATTCAGGGAAAAGGTGTCCCAATCCTCCACCCATCAGGGCCACCCAGATGTCATTGCTGTCACCGGGGCATATATGTTCTGCAATATTTTCGCCGTCACCGATCATGAATTCGCCGGTTTTATGAAGAGCTGAATCCAGGTGTATCACCAGACTTCCCCAGGACCCGAGCCAGAAACCACCTTTTCCGTCCTTAACGAGTGAGAATCCGGTTCCGGGAGAGGGATGGCGGTAACAGAGTTCCGCCCTACCTGAAGGCTTGTCAAACCGATATACACCTTCGCTGCTGTTTATCACCAGGCTGTTAACATCATTCAGTATATTATGGATACCGCTTATAACCGGATTATCTGAACCCGGCAAAGGATAAATCTGCCGGACATTTTGTGATTCAACCCGGAAATAAAAGAGTCTGCCATCAGTGGTTCCGAACCAAATTCCTTTTTCATCTTCAGCCATGCATTTCACATGCGGACTTTGTTCACCAGGTCTGTCCGGAGGTAAAAGGAACCGGGCTTCGGACCCATCAGCCTCTATTCTGTGCAGATATTTTTGATTACGGGTTCCAATCCAGAGTTCGCCATTCTTGTCCTTAAGTAACGGGAAGACGATATTACCTGAATTAGTTTCATTAAATCCGTTAAGGTAATGGGTAAACCATTCAGGAACAGGAGTATAACGATTCAGTCCCAGGTTTTCCAGTGTAGTGTTAATATTTGAACTCCAAACCGTCCCGGACCTGTCTGTATAAAAACATTCAACGTAGTCCCCCTCGGCTAATGGCAGGTTAACAAGCTGCCCGTCTCCCGGATTCCGGATATTAATTCCGGTAACTTCATTTACCCAACAATTAACAGGTATCTCATTTAACTGATCCGGTGCAATGATATTCTCAGGGATGAATTTCTTATTGACTGTATCACACCTGAACAATCCGTATCTGCAGGAAAGCCATGCAGTTCCTGAATTAGAAACATAAACATCCGGATACATCTGACTGGTACGCAGCGATAGAGAGTTGTAACCCTGCAGCGATAAGGACCCGGCAAACCGGAGTGTGATTGTATCAGCGTAGACTTTTCCTGTATAGACCCTGTAATTAGAATAATCCTCAAATACGTACCATAAATTGCCCATATTATCAAAGTCAATCTGAGGATATTCAAACAGCGTACTTCTGATCATGGAGCCATCCCTGACCTGCCTGACTGCAACAGATTCTCCAGTTACCGGGTCATACTTTAACAGAACTGTGTCAAGGGCAATCCATATATTGCCCGAATTATCAGTGGTAAGATCGCCAGCCCTGGCATCCCTGTATTCATCAATAAGTCCGGGCTTGAAATTATCAGCAGCCCTGTCATATACATAAACCGGCCGGCCAATGGTAAGGATCCATACATTGTTAAGACGATCCGTTACCACTTTTGATGGCATAAAGAAAGGAAGAGATCCTGGATCATCAGGATCATGGCGGTAATTTCTGAACTCATTCCCGTCAAAACGGCTGAGCCCGTCCCACGTGATTAGCCAGAGAAATCCGGTAGTGTCCCGGGCAATGCTGTAGATAACATTATGGGGCAGGCCGTCTTCGGTTGTAAATGTCTTCCTCTGATATGCTGATGAACCGCCCTGGCAAAAAAGGTTACCGCAAATCGCGGAAAGGATTGCAACAGCACATGTGAAGCTGAATTTCATCTGCAGGCTGGTAAATTGTTTATTATCCTAAAATTCAGCGTAATCATACGCTAAAATTAATAAAAGGTGAGTTATTTCAATATTATTTCTGTTTTGCCTACTTTGTACCAGTTAACACAATATAAAAACCAGCTGAAATGTCCTGCCTGTTCTCCCCGCTCAGAATAAGAAACATCGAACTCAGGAACCGTATCGCCATGTCACCCATGTGCCAGTATTCGGCAATAAACGGGTTTGCCGCCGAATGGCATCAGGTGCATTACGGGACAAGGGCAACAGGCGGAGCCGGGCTTATCATGGTTGAGGCCACGGCAGTCTGGCCGGAAGGAAGGATCACACCGGGCGACCTTGGCCTGTGGAGCGACGATCATATACCCGGCCTGCGCAGAATAACCGACTTCATTCACAGCCAGGGAGCAGTGGCTGGCATTCAGCTGGCTCACGCAGGGCGAAAAGCATCATGCGCCTTACCGTGGGAAGGAGGAAAGCAGCTTGATCTGAAAAAAGGAGGATGGGAGACGGTGGCTCCGTCAGCCATCCCCTTCAGCCCGGGAGAGAGAGTGCCCGTCATGGCTGACAGAATATGCCTGAAAAGGATTGTCGCGGGATTCATGGATGCCGCCAAACGGGCACTGAAGGCAGGATTTAAAGTGCTGGAGATACACGCCGCCCACGGATACCTGCTGCAGGAATTCCTCTCACCAATCAGCAACAAACGGACAGATGATCATGGCGGTTCATTTGAAAACCGCACAAGACTGCTGCTTCAGGTTACCGGGGCAGTCAGATCAGCATGGCCCGAAGATCTGCCCCTCTTCGTCCGCATCTCCTCAACCGAATGGACCGAAGGAGGATGGACACCCGAAGAAAGCGTCAGGCTGGCTCCGCTGTTGCAGGCTGCCGGTGCAGACCTCATTGACTGTTCCTCAGGAGGGAATATCTATAATGCAAAAATTCCATCCGGGCCGGGCTACCAGGTGCCATTCGCAGCAGCAGTAAAACAAACAGGAATACTCACTGGCGCTGTGGGACAGATAACAGAGGCCGCACAGGCGGAGAAGATACTGTCAGACAAGAGCGCTGACCTGATACTCATGGGGAGAGAGCTTCTGCGCAATCCTTATTTCCCCCTGCACGCCGCAAAAGAACTGGGAGCAGAGATCCCATGGCCGCCCCAGTACCTGAGGGCAAAACGCTGATTAGTAAAGTTTTGGCAACAAAGTGTTCGCCCGGCAACCTTCCCGCTACGGGATATTGCGGACTAAATTCTTAGTGAACCTGTCATCCATAATATTTCCACGGGAGTATTATGAAACAACCGGTTCCTCTTCCTTTAATTCCGGAAGATCTTTTTTTCGAGTTGCGGCAGCCCGTTTAGCCTTTCGCGGAGAAATAATATTTCCAAGCATCATAGCCAGCAGCGTCATCAGGATAACGAGCGTTATGACCTCAGTGTTTATCTCAGGAATAACATACGCTGCCGGAATGCTCAGGAAGAGAAGGATAGTAATCAGTCCCCTGGGGGCAAAAAGAATCAGTGAGGAGCTCCTGATACGCAACACGTAACTGAAGAATAGCCACCTGATAAGCAAAATACCTGAGGTAATAAGGAGGGCAGTCAAAAGATTCTCCGGATAAAAAATGCCCTCAACTGAAGTATAATAACCGAATATTATAAAGA
>JAAZAP010000060.1 GCA_012514255.1 Bacteroidales bacterium
CAAGTGTGGCAAGCGATTGCTGAACGCTTGACCTTAATGCGGTCTTGTCAAGCTCGGCAAGTATCTGTCCCTTTTTGACCGGCGAATTGAAATCGACATAAAGCTTTTCAACTATCCCGGACACCTGTGTCCCCACAACCACTGAAGTAATTGCTTCCAGAGTACCTGTGGCAGTTACTGTATTGACTATTGAGCCCTTCGCTGCAACAGCAGTGTCGAAGACATAGGTCTTGCTCTTCTTGCAGCTGTGAACGGTCAGCAACGTTGCTGCAATTGCCACCAGCAAACCGCCGCCTATTAAAATACTTTTACCTTTCATTGTTATCACTCTTAAATTGTTCTTTGATTTTTAAAACGAAAGCGGGACTCCCCTGTAGAAGTCGATGATCTTATGACTGTAGACCATCTCATATTTGGCCTGCAGCAGGTTGCTCTCGGCTGCCGTGAGGTTGGTCTTCTGTATCAGGAAGTCCACGGAATTCATTGCTCCCAGCTTGAACTTCTCCTCAGACACACTATAAGTCTCAAGTGATGCCTCATACCTGTTCAGCGCAGCCAGGTAGCTCAGACGTGCTGACTCCGTATCCAGGACTGCCTGCTCCACCTCTTTGCGAAGCTGGTTCCTGGTATTGAGCTCATCAAGCTCCGCGGTGGTGATGCCATACTGAGCCCTTGATACGGCTACCCTGTTCTGGTTGTTCCGGAAGATGGGGATGGATGCCGTGAGACCCAGTGAGGGCGAGAAGCCGTTCTTAAGCTGTGACCCCATCTCCGCTGCCTGCGTGAATCCGGTGCTCATGCCTGCGTTGACCGACACCGAAGGGAAGAAGCCGCCCCTGGCAATCTCCAGGTCAAGCGCTGCACTCTCGCGGTTCAGGGTGGCTATCTGCACCTGCGGTTTTACCCGAAGGGCTTCCTCATACACTGCTGAAGCATCAGCAATGGGGATAGAGGAAATAACGGCGTCAATGTCCGGACGGGCTGTCTCAAACGATTCATCCACGGGGTACTCCATCAACTGCATCAGGTTCAGCCTGGCCATCTTCAGGTTGTTCTCCGCTGTTGCCAGCGTAGCCTCCTCGGAGGCAAGCTGCGTCTTCACCTGCAGGTAATCACTGTTGGAAATGGCGCCGAGGCTCATCCTTTCACCTGCCAGGGCCAGCTCCTCACGGGTAGCCTCCGCCTGATTGCGGCTGTTGGCCACCTGCTCCTCAGCATATAGAACCTGAAGGTACCCGCTCATGATACTCAGTGAAACACTCTCCCTGGTCTGGTCAGCACTGTACTGCAGTGACCGCTGGTCCAACGCCGCCAGCCTTACCCGGTTCCTGAGCTGAAACCCGTTAAAGAGTGTCAGCCCGCTGCTGAGAGAGGCGCTGGTGCGCGAAGAACCATCCCATGATACCTCTCCCGTGCTGGCCGTCATACGCTGTAACCCCAGGTTCTCCCCCAGGGATGCACTCAGGGAAGGCAGCATGTTATCCTTCGCCTGCTGTAGGTTTAACTCACCCAGACTGACAGAGACATCGGCCTTTCTGACCTGAATATTCTGTTCCAGTGCATACCCGATACAGTCGGTCAGGGTCCATTGTTCCGGCTGGGCGTGAACAGACACGCTGACAACCCAGAGAAGGGCCGCCATGGTGTGAAACAGTTTTGTACTCATTCTTTTCATTCGAATATTTGAAATTTGTTTTGCCTTTCGAAATGAACCTGCATGAATTCAATGGTCAAATCTTTTTGTAATTCCTTGCTCATCCAGGCTTCATTCCGTGAAACACGATGAGACAAAACTATTACATGATGACCGGGCCGGAAGAATTTTTTAGACGGGGAGGCTGGTTTTGCCGACGAAAACCTTCCTACTGCCGACCGGCAGAAACAAACTTATGACAACAAGGATTTGCCCATGAAAAAATATTGATAAATTGCCATATTGACTAACCACCGTTTTAAAAGCTGATATCATGTATTATATCCTTTTCTACAGGACTGTTGAGAACTACATTGAGCGCCGGAAACCGTTCCGCGAGGAGCACCTCGGACTGATACGTGAGTTTCTCAACGATGGCCGGCTCTTTATGGCCGGGGCGCTGGCCGAACCGGCCGACGGTGCCGTGCTCATCTTCAGGGGTGATAACCCTCAGGCGGCACACGACTTTGTCAGCCGAGACCCCTATGTAAAGAACGGGCTCATCACCGAATGGTCCGTCAGACCGTGGATGGTGGTGACAAGTTAATGTGAATCCTAATATTATCAAGCCATATGAAAAACATTCAACGCCGTTCCGGCAGGGCAAAAAATATTGCCGGATTAGTAATCCTGATCCTGCTGGCGCCGTTTAGTAACGTCAGCGCTCAGGATCCGTTCATGCAATATCCTGATATTCAGGGAAACACTATTGTCTTCGCCAGCGGCGGCGACCTCTGGAAAGTTGCTGCTGACGGAGGTACGGCATGCAGACTCACTTTCGGCGACGGCCGCGAAACATATCCTGAGATATCGCCTGACGGCAGCCTGGTTGCCTTTACCGGCGAATATGACGGCAATGCAGATGTATATGTAATGAACATTGACGGCGGAAACATCACAAGACTGACATGGCACCCGGGCATGGATGAAGTGACAGGCTGGAACCCCGGTAATAACAAGATTATGTTTTCTTCAGGCCGTAACAGTCCCTCGCGCTATGTTAAGATGTACATGATCTCCCCTGATGGGTCGGGCCTTGAAGAGATGATAATGTACGATGCCGCCCGCGGCAGCTTCTCCCCTGACGGGAAAAAGATAGCCTACAACAAGGACTCGCAGGATAATGCTACATGGAAACGCTACAGGGGCGGAAGGGCACAGGAAATCTATATCTATGATCTCGTGAAGGATACGGACACCAACATAAGCAATTACACCGGATCAGACCGGTGGCCCATGTGGATCGGCGAAAAAGTATACTTCAGTTCTGACCGCGACAGAGTACTGAACATCTGGTCATATGACACCGGTAACGGAAAGATTGAACAGGTGACAAAACACACCGGGTATGACGTGAGACACCCTGACTTCGGCGGCAACCAGATTGTCTATGAACTGGGTGGTGATATCTGGAAGCTTGACCTGGCATCTGGTAACTGCGCAAAAGTTCC
>JAAZAP010000061.1 GCA_012514255.1 Bacteroidales bacterium
TTGGCAGCCACGATGTCGCCTATCATGCCCTCCTGTACCTTGCCCCATGTGGCTACATAGTCGTGCTGATGATGACGCTGGGTGCCGGTGACAACGCATAGCTCCATGCCCTTTGCCTTCTCACCTGCAGCCATAATCTGCCTTACGCCTGCAGGATCAACGGCAACGGGTTTCTCCATGAAGACATGCTTGCCGGCTGAGACGGCTGCCTCAAAATGCATCGGGCGGAAGTATGGCGGTGTCGCAAGTATTATGATATCAACCCCGGAATCAATTACCTTCTGATAGGCATCGAAACCTGTAAAGCATTTTTCATCAGCAATCTCCACGCCGTCTTTGGCAAGGCGTTCACGGCATGCGGTGATCCTGTCGGTAAAGACATCACCCACTGCAGAGATGGTCAGATTGGGGCCTGCATGAATGAAGTTAATGGCAGCGCCTGTACCCCTGCCGCCGCAGCCAATCAGACCCGCCTTGAGCAGGGGACCGTCAGGTGCAGAATCAAGCATGACGGGCAGAACGACTTTTGGGCGTTTCTTACTGGAGCATGAGGTGATTAATGCCGGTACAACGATTCCTGCCGCCCCCGCGGCAGCAGCTGTACCAAGAAAGTTTCTTCTGGATATGGATGATTTCTTCATGGTATGAATTGGTTGGATTTCCAAAGATAATGTTTTTGTCTGAAGGTTTGTCGTGCGGTCATGCGGTCGTGCGGTCATGCGATAAATCACTGCGGACTGCCGGCTGCGGACTGCTGACTGTACGTAAGCACCACCCGGAAACCCACATGAAAACAATCTGAGTACCACCAGATGCTCTTGGGCATCTGGGGATCGGTCTTCAGCCATTCGTCAGTGCGGGTGCGGTCACGGGCAGCGCTGCGGACACCAGCTGCACCGTCGCGGAACGAGCCGCCCCTGATAACATGCTCACCGGTTCCCTCATAAATATCTGAACAAAATTCGGCCACGTTACCGCTCATATTCTTCAGTCCCCACGGGTTGGGCTTCACAGCCGATGGTTCCTGCGTCTTTGATGGGCTGTTGCCGCGGTAGATCACATAGGTATTTATTACTGCCGTATCAGGTTTGCCTCCGAAAAGACCTTTCTTCTCAAACTTATCCGGGTCACCCTCAAAAAAGTATGGTGTTGTTGTTCCCGCCCGGCAGGCATATTCCCATTCAGCCTCAGTAGGTAGCCTGTAGTTTTTGCCTGAGACTTCGGAGAGCCACCTGCAGTAGGTCTCTGCTGCATGCCAGCTCATTGAGATAGCAGGCCTCTGCCCCATGCCCCAGTTCTGGTCAGGCTTACCATACGGAGGCGTGGCGCCGCTGATGGCGTCAACACCGGCAGCCTCTGCCCTGGCACCTTCCGTATCAGTTGTTCTCCCTTCCGAGGCGGTCTGCCTGTAGAACTCCATACACTCATCCCAGGTCACCTCCACTTCGCCAATGAAGAAAGAATCCACCTTAACCCTTCTCTCCGCCTCATCCTCATTACGGAGCGGCTCAGCGGCAGGACTGCCCATGGTGTACTCCCCTCCCGGCAGCGCAATCATCCTGAAAGTGACGGCAGAACCTGGTATCTGCTCCGTGAAGTCCTCAAATCCTCTCACGGTGGTCGGGTACATGTAGATGGTGTCCGCCTTTGCCGCCGTTGCACCGAACCCGGTATTGCTCCCATGAAGGTAACCCTCAATGTAGTGCCCGGCGTTGAGATGGCAGCTGATGCACTGCAGGTCACCTCCTTTTTCTGTCATCTGCTTGTAATTGAGGTGAGCTTCGGATCCCTCCCGCGTCAGTTTTGCCGGGAAGAGATTCTCATGGCATTCCACGCAGCTGATGTTATAAACATGCCTTGAGGCTCTCTCAAGTGTTGATGCTGCCTCCCAGTCATAATCAGCCGAATCCTTAGTCATGTGACTCCACAGGTCACGCAGCCCGGTCTTTGCCTTCTCCACCAGGTAACCCTCTCCTTTCGGGGGAAGATGGCACTCGGCACAGGCAGTGTGGTAACCAGACTGTGTGTTGTAGTGAACTCCCTGCTTCCAGCTTGCTGTTGCCTGCGGATGAACATGACACACTGCACAGAAATCATTTTTGGAAGTATATTCAACACCCTTGCCGAATGCGGCAAATAATACCATACCGGCCACAAGGCCAGTAAAAAACAGTAACCAGGTCTTCCTCTTCACATGACGGAAATTAGGGTTGTCAAGATAATAAAAAAGAATTTTTCTTCAACTGTACTGAATAAAAGGCGGGGATCAACAATGCAGAAGATGGGGCAAAGGCTGCCTGGCGAAAATGAAAGAGATCAACCGCCCGGGATGTGAGGCATAGACCGGGCGCAGTAGCCGGCGATCAGTCTCAAACAGCAGGATAATCAGTGCTAATTTGCTATTTTTGGCAAAAAGCAACGAAATGAGACGCACAATACTTACATTCCTTCTCGTCCTGATCATCCTGCCTCTGGCTGCACACCCCTGGAAACCGAGGCATTATGTAATTATTGACAGCGACGGAGGCATCGATGACCTGAAGGCAATTTGCATGCTGATGGCCTCCCCGGATATAAGGATACTGGCAATAACGGCATCGGACGGATTCCACAGGGCACCGGTGGCCTATGAGAAGCTGAGAAACCTGGCCGACGGACTTCACCATGAAGGTCTCCCTGTTGCCAGGTCGGGCGAGGCAATAGCCCTGATTGAAAAGATGCTGGCATCGGAGACAACTCCTGTGAAATTCCTGGCTCTTGGCAGCCTGTCTGCTGCAGCCGCGGCAATGGAGCAGGCCCCCTCTTTCACCACTAAGGTTAAGCAGATAATCTGGACCAACAGCGGACTGCCCGGTAAGGAGGGATTAAACTACATGAATGATCCTGTGGCGGCAGAAAAGGTGCTGTCAGGCTCTATACCTGTAACCGTTACAGGCGGCGGCGGAAAGGGCTTTTATGATGTGCATCTGCTGAATAACATAGGGAACCAGCATACTCCCTATGCAGCAAA
>JAAZAP010000062.1 GCA_012514255.1 Bacteroidales bacterium
TAGAAACTGAACATGGGAAAAATATACTGCTCGACTGCGGACAGTTCCAGGGCAAGGGTCTGGAGACTGAAGAACAGAACCGGGCTCTCGCCTTCTCTCCTGCTTCCGTTGACCATATTATTCTTTCTCACGCCCATATAGACCACTCCGGGCTGATACCCTATCTTTCTAGGAACGGCTTCACCGGATCAGTCATCTGTACGAATGCAACCCGTGATCTTTGCTCTATCATGCTGGCCGACTCGGGGAAAATACAGGAGTATGATACCATCACATTCAACAAGAAAAGAGCAAAGAAAGGCCTGCCGGCGGTGGAGCCGCTTTATACACAGGCTGATGCTATTGCATCAATGAAACTGTTCATCAGCGTGGCCTATGACCGCAAGTTCCGTATTGATGAATTCACAACCGTCAGGTTTACCAATTCAGGCCATATGCTGGGTAGCGGAGTTGTCACACTGGAGCTGAAGGAGAAGGATGGTATCAAACGGCTTGCCTTCACCGGAGATATCGGCAGACCTGCAAGCAGGTTGCTGAAGAGCCCTCATCCATTTCCCCAGGCTGACTACCTGATAACTGAATCAACATATGGCGACAGGCTCCATCCCACTCTTGAAGAGTCAGATGAAGATCTTTTCAGGGTTGTGCAGCACACCTGCGTAGAAAAAAAGGGTAAGCTTATTATTCCTGCCTTCAGCGTAGGACGAACACAGGAAATAGTCTATTCTCTCAATAACCTCTACAATGCAGGAAGGTTGCCAAGGGTGGACACTTATGTAGACAGTCCTCTTTCAGTCAACGCCACAAGCATATTCCGCATGCATACTGACTGTTTCAATGAGGATGTGGCGGATATGATGCTTACTGACCCTGATCCTTTCGGATTCAACTCCCTCTTTTACAACACCTCTGTTGAGGGATCAAAAAGCCTGAATGAAATAAAGGGGCCGGTCATCATTATCTCCTCTTCAGGCATGATGGAAGCAGGGCGTGTCAAACACCACCTGGCAAATAACATTACCAATCCATCCACAACTGTGCTGGCAGTAGGCTACTGCGCTCCATCAACCCTCGGAGCCCGCCTGCTAAGGGGAGAAAAAGAAGTCTCCATTCACGGGAAAAAGTATCCGGTAAGAGCTGAGATAGACAGGATTGAATCTTATTCGGGCCACGGCGACTACCGCGAGATGGCGGAATATCTGTCATGCCAGGAGCCTGACAGGCTAAAGAACATATTCCTGGTACACGGCGAGTACGAGACCCAGGTTAATTACAGGGCATATCTTGAATCACAGGGCTTTGACAGAATAGAAATTCCCTCTTTCGGCACATCATACAATCTCTGATATTTGCATTAATCATTTGTTTGTTGATTGTAAATCCTAATTTTGCATCAAAATTTTTTGAGCTATGTTTATTCTTATGGTTGTGCTGTTCCTGCTGGGGTACCTGGCAATAGCACTCGAACATCCGATAAAGGTTGAAAAGGCCGCCAGCGCTCTGTTGCTGGGAAGCATCCTATGGGCCCTGTATGCCCTTTTCAGTGAACAGATACTGGCGCTTGGGTTCTCTCCTTCATGGGAAGAACTTAAGATGATGGGGCAGCAGATAATGAACCATATTGCACCGGCTCTTACCGGTGATCAGTTTGCCACATCTCCCTTCCGTGAAACAGTTGAACTGGCCGGCCACACAAATGCGTTCGTCAAACATGAGCTAGCCCATCACCTTGTAGATATAGCCGAGATACTATTCTTCCTCTTCGGTGCCATGACAATAGTAGAAGTGATTGACCAGCATCAGGGCTTCACTGTCATCACCAACAGGATAACCACCAGAAGCAAGGTCAGGCTGATCTGGGTGCTCGGAATAATCACCTTCTTTATGTCAGCCGTGCTGGATAACCTGACAACAACCATAGTAATGATTGCCCTGCTGAGGAAACTGATTGCAGACAAGCCCACCCGCTGGTTGTTTGCAAGCATGATAGTCATCTCGGCCAATGCCGGAGGCGCATGGTCTCCCATAGGTGACGTGACAACCATCATGCTGTGGATCGGAGGTCAGATAACCACTGTCAACATTATTATAAAGGTGATATTGCCAAGCCTTGTTAATATGATTGTGCCCCTGGCAATTCTTTCCTTTATGGTGAAGGGAGAAGTCAGGAGGCCGGAAAGAGCACAGAATACGGTTGATATCACTACTCCTTTTGAACGAACATTCATACTCGTCCTGGGCGTTTCAATGCTTCTCTTCGTTCCGGTATTCAAGACTGTGACTCACCTGCCACCTTATGTCGGTATGCTGTTTGGCCTCGGTGTATTGTGGCTCGTATCCGAGATCATGCACCGCGACAAGGAGGATGAGATCCGCAGAAAACTTACAATATATAATATAGTCAAGAAGGTTGACACACCAACCATCTTCTTCTTTCTCGGGATATTATCAGCCGTGGCAGCGCTGCAGAGCGCAGGTCACCTGAGCCTGATGGCAGGCTGGCTTGATGAAAAGCTGGGTAATATATACCTGATTAACCTTGCCATTGGCGCTATTTCTGCTGTGGTAGACAACGTACCTCTGGTTGCCGGTGCAATGGGAATGTATGAAGTGGTGACCCCTGACATGCTGCGAATGGCTGCAGACCCGGCGTATGCCAGCTTCTTTGTACAGGACGGTCTCTTCTGGGAATTCCTTGCCTACTGCGCCGGAACGGGAGGCAGCATGCTAATCATCGGCTCCGCAGCAGGGGTGGCTGCCATGGGACTGGAAAGGATAGATTTTATATGGTATATGAAGAAGATATCATGGCTTGCACTGGTAGGCTATCTCGCCGGCGCAGCAGCATACTGGATGCAGGCACAGCTGATTCACTGAGGTTGAAAAAAATATTTGTTTTAAGGGTTTCATCGAATGGTGAAGCCCTTTATATTTGCATCATCTAAACCATACTGACGAGTTCAGATAATCCAATCCTATTCTTCCTTAACATGTTCCTGATCCAGAACTTTGAGTTCGTGCTCTTTGCTCTTACTCTGTTGGGAGTAGCACTCTTCCACAAACAGACAATGTGGGTGGCCCTCACAGGCATGGCCCTTATCATCATCTACAGGCTGGTCTTCAATGACCCGGCCGATCCATTCCAGCTCTTTCATCACCTCGGTGAGGAAGGAAGAACACTGGTAAATCTCATGGGTCTGCTATTTGGATTCGCAGTACTCTCAAAGCATTTTGAGGAATCACATGTGCCGAACCTCCTTCCCAATTACCTGCGCAGTGGCTGGATGGGTGCGTTCACACTTCTCGTGATGATAACAGTCCTCTCATCATTCCTGGATAATATTGCTGCGGCGCTCATCGGGGGGACGGTAGCCCTGGTAGTCTTCAGAGGCAAGGTTCACATCGGGTACGTGGCAGCCATAGTGGCCTCCAGCAACGCCGGTGGTGCAGGCAGCGTCATCGGTGATACAACTACCACCCTGATGTGGATAGACGGTGTTCCGGCACTCAATGTCATTCATGCATACGTTGCAGTAGTCCCTGCCCTGCTGGTTTTCGGCATACCTCTGTCAATAATACAGACAAAATACCAGCCTATCCTCAATGATGCTGTTCCGGGCATCAGTATAGACTACCGCAAAATATTCGTTGTGGCCCTCATACTGGCCGGTGCAATCACAACAAATATACTTCTTGATTTTCCAGCCGCCGGAGTCTGGGCCAGCATACTTATCGGGGCACTCTTCACCTCCACTCCATGGAGCGAACTGAAAAACTCGCTGAAAGGAACAATATTTCTTCTTGCACTGGTCTTCTCAGCCTCCATGATGCCAGTAGAGGAACTGCCTGCTGCATCATGGCAGACGAGCTTGGTACTAGGATTCGTCTCATCCGTCTTTGACAATATACCCCTGACCAAACTGGCACTTGAACAGGGTGGGTACGACTGGGGAATGCTCGCTTACGCCGTCGGTTTCGGCGGATCCATGGTCTGGTTCGGATCATCAGCAGGCGTAGCCATCACCAATAAGTTCCCGGAAGGCAGGTCAGTGACCCGCTGGCTGAAAAGCGGCTGGTGGATTGCTGCCGCCTATATCATTGGATTTCTGGTCCTCCTTGCTCTCAGAGGCTGGGAACCGGTGACAGGTTATAAATAGTTGCTGAACAAAGAGGGTCGGAGAACCGGCTTCCCTGGTTAACGGTAAAAAGAGAGGCTGCCTGGATCAGGCAGCCTCTCTTCTCTTTTCTCGTCCTAGTATTGATTATCACGGTCCCTGTCGCGGAAATCACGACGGGGCCGGAAAGGCTTCTTCTCTGCCTTTGGCTCAGACTTCTTGACGATGATCTGACTGCCA
>JAAZAP010000063.1 GCA_012514255.1 Bacteroidales bacterium
GCACGGCTCATAATTGCCTGACTTATTGTTGACATCGGTCTCATCAGACTTCCTGATTCTTTTAGGAACACAAATTTAAGAAATGATCTTCAAACACTATTATTATCTTCACATTTTGAAACATAAGTCATGAACATTACCATCAAGGAGTTCATCGAAGGGGCGCAGGAGGCTCAGGGAGTGACAGTTATTATCGATGTCTTCCGCGCCTTCAGTACCGCCTGTTATGCCTTCGACAACGGTATCAGCCGCCTTCTGGCCGTTGCTACTCCCGAAGAGGCATTTGCCCTCAAGGATAAACTTAAGGCAGACGTAATTATTGCCGGGGAACAGGATGAAAAAAAACCTGCCGGATTTGATTATGGCAACAGTCCTACCGAGATGCTGACAGGCAAGCTTGCGGGAAAGACCATGATCCATTGTACCACGGCAGGCACACGCGGACTCCTTAATGCCACGGGCGCCACCGAACTGATCGGGGCAGGACTGGTCAATGCAGGTGCTGTGGCTTCCTATATCTCAATGCTCAACCCCCCGAAGGTGACGCTGGTGGCAATGGGATACAGGGCAACGGAAACAGCACAGGAAGATATGCTCTGTGCCCGATATATTGCTGACCTGCTGCAGGGAAAGGAACCCGATATAACAGATGAGACAGAAGCCCTGAGAACCGGATCCGGAAGCAGATTCTTCAGACATGAGAACCTGGATTTCAGCCCTCCAACCGACTTCTTCCTCTGTACCGATCTCAACCGTTTCAATTACGTGCTCAGGGCTGTAGTTACAACAGCCGGATACGCCGAGATACTGAGGTTTGATATGGATCACTGACTTTGCATACAGTTTTTTGCCGGTGACAAACAATAGGAGCCAGAGGAAATCAGTTACTTCTGCAAGACAGTTCTGACCGGTTGGCAGGAAAATTGCAAAGAATAATTTCGTAACCGACTTATTTATGAAGCTCATACATATTGCACTCATCTATAGTTTCATCCTTGCCCTGCTGCCAGTGAAGATGACCGGCCAGCAAGGCTATTCCATAAACATTACCGCTAAAGCAGCACCGTCAATAACTGTCAGGCTTGCATATCATGTTGGAAATAAACAGTATGTAAGAGACAGCTTAATTACTGATAAAGGTGGCAAAACCCGCTTCTCCGGTGATGAGAACCTTCCTGAAGGTGTCTATATGATCGTCCTGCCTGACAATCATTTCTTCGAATTCCTGGTGGGAGAAGACCAGCATTTCGATATTCAGTTCGACAGAAATGATCCACAGGGCACCCTTTCGTTTACCGGTTCAGAGGAGAACGCCCGCTTTCTGGTTTACCAGAGAAGGTGGAAGGTCCTTCAGGAAGAGGCAATGAACATCAGCAAGAAACTGAACGGTCTGGGGGAAGGAAGCCCCGAGGCCATATCAGCCAGGAAGGAGCTCACGGTACAGGAAAATACCATGAAACAGTTCCTCCGGCAGACTGCAGAAACTAACAGGGGCACCCTCCTCGGGGCTATTGCCAGGTCAGTGATCCCGGTGGACACACCTGAACCGTCAGTACCCCCGGGAATCCACAATCCTGACTCTCTCAGGAGGCTTCTGTTATACATCAATTACAAGGATCACTTTTTTGACAATATCGACTTTAATGAGCCCGGACTGATAAGAAGTCCGGTCCTTGGAGGCAGAATGGAACAGTTCTTCAAACAGGTGGTAATTCAGATGCCTGACTCGGTTATCAGGGAGACAGACAGGCTGTTGGCCAGAAGCTCTGTCAATGATGAAGTATTTCAGTATGTTGCAGTCTGGATCATGAACAGGTATGCCTCCAGTGAGATCATGGGTCATGATGCGGTTGTGGTACACATGGCTGACAAGGTTTACCTGGCAGGCAAGGCCCCATGGGCCTCCAGCGAGTACCTGGCCGATCTTGAAAAGAGGGTCAGCAGGCTCAGGCATAACCTGATAGGCATGAAAGCTTCAGAACTCCTGATGGGATCATTTGCCGGGCACCATGTATCACTTTATGATGTTGAAGCCGAGTTCACATTAGTCTATTTCTGGGAACCAGACTGCGGCCATTGCAAGGTGGCTACCCCGATGCTGAAGGAATACTATGACAGGAACAAGGCTTCAGGCATCGAGATCTTTGCAGTATGTACCAGCCATGACAAGGAGAAATGGGAAAAATATATCATTGACCACGGTCTGACCTGGATCAATGGCTGGGATCCTCAGCGGATGAGCAGGTTCGACTATTTCTACAACGTTGAATCAACTCCACTGATATACA
>JAAZAP010000064.1 GCA_012514255.1 Bacteroidales bacterium
GCAATAAGGGGCCTGATGCTTCTTGTTGCATTGCTCATTCTGGCTCCCGCATCGCTGAGGGCCATTGAGAAGTACAGTGATCCCGCAACGGTCAACCGAAGGATAGAGCAGCTGCGCCAGGCAAACCCGTCAATGGTGAAGGTTCATAAGCTGGCTGTCACTCCAGGAGGCAGGGAGATGCTGATGCTGGAGATTGGCAGATCGGGCACCTCCGTTCCGGCAGTGCTTGTCGGCGCCAACATGTCAGGGCTGACACCTGTGGCCACCGAGGCAGCGCTGGAGCTGGCCTCGCGCATTGTGTCTGACGCTTCGCTGAACAGCAGTTTGACATGGTACATAGTGCCTGTGGGTAACCCGGACGCCCATGCACGTTATTTCACCCGGCCCCTCTGGTCAGACCCTGCCAATGGCAGGCCCTTCAATGATGACACTGATGACCAGACAGATGAGGATGGTTACAATGACCTCGACGGCAACGGAATCATCACCATGATGCGGGTGAAGGCACATGACGGCACCTGGGTTCCCGTGGAGGGAGAGCCCCGGCTGATGCGCAGGGCTGATGCCTCCAAAGGGGAGAAGGGCATATACAAACTGTACACCGAAGGAATCGATGATGATGGTGACGGTAAGTACAACGAGGATGTTCCCGGAGGCACTAACGTGAATATCAACTTCCCGCACCTCTTCAAGAGTTTTGGAAGACGAAGCGGTCTCTATCCCGGCTCGGAACCCGAGTCGGCGGCACTGCTTAAGTTCGCGTTTGAGCACCCCGGGATAGCTATGGTTATCTCCTTCGGACAGACCAACTACCTCCTTTCGCCTCCGCAGGGAGGAAGGAAGGGATCAGTGGACACCGAGAATATCCGTATACCAAGGGAGATAGGCAGCTCCATGGGCATTGATGTCTCGCGCACTTACTCCATGGATGAGATAATAGAGCTGGTGCAGCCAATGATGCCTCCCGGCATGCAGGCCGATGAGAGCATGATAGCCAGCTTCCTTGGTCTGGGCGCCGTGGTCAACCCCCTGCCGGATGACATGGCATTCTATAATGAGATATCATCAGACTACAAGGAGTACCTGAAGAAGAAGGGCATCACAGCCGAAAGGTTTGATCCGGCACAACCTGAAGACGGATCATTCGAGTTGTGGGCATACTATCACCTCGGCCTGCCGGTGTTCACCATGGACTTCTGGGGACTGCCCAAACCGAAGGAGGAGAAGAAAGAGGGGAGCGGCATCACAGCAGAGACACTCGGCAAGATGACCTCAGATGAATTCCTCGCCCTTGGCGAAGAGAAGATAGCCGCCTTCCTGAAGGAGAGCGGCGCACCGGCACAATTCACCGCACAGTCGCTGATGACAATGGTCAAAAACGGGCAGATGAAACCTGAGCAGATGGCTGCGATGATGAAACGTATGCCCGCACCAAAGGGTGATGAGAAGAAGGGCGATCCGAAGGAAACGGCGCAGCTGGCCTTCTCAGACAAGTGGCTGGCAGGCAAGGGATTCACTCCCTGGAAGAGCTACAGCCATCCCACTCTTGGCGAGGTGGAGATAGGGGGATTCACCCCGTTCACTGACAACACACCGCCGGAGAGCATGGTGGATTCACTTCTTGCCATGCACCTTCCGTATATCACGGAACTGGTGAGCAAGCTTCCCAAACTGACCATTGCTGAAGCCAAGGTGACGGAGAAGGGAGGAGGCGTTTACCAACTGGAAGCATGGGTAGCCAATGAGGGCTACCTCCCCTTCCCTACAGCCATGGGTAAAAGAAATAAGGTACCTGCACCTGCAATCATAACCCTCGAAGGCGACGGGGTGGAGATACTCTCCGGCAAGAAGCGGACTCCTGTCACTGACATGGGTGCAATGAAATCGGTTCGCCATATATGGCTTGTCAGGAGCCCGAAAAAGGGTTCCCTTACAATGAAGCTGGAATCAAAACAGGCCGGCACTGACACCAAAAAGATAATAATCGGAGGCTAGAGTCATGGAAAGAAGAAAAGCATTCATGATAACCGCAGTGATGGTTCTGGCCGTCACACTGGCACAGGCGCAGGAGGTACAAGTGCCCCTTCGCTTTGATTTCTATTACAGTTATGAGAAGATGACCGAGGCGCTGAAGGCGCTGAACAAGGCTTACCCTGAGCTCACCAGTCTTGATGAGGTAGGCCGCAGCGAGGAGGGAAGGATCATATGGGCGCTGACAATCAATAACCCGAAGACAGGCGAACCACTCACCAAACCGGGAGTCTATGTTGATGGAAACATACACGGTAACGAGATACAGGCCGGGGAGGTCTGTCTCTACCTGGCCAACAGGCTTCTTACAAACTATGGAAAGATAAATGAGATCACCGAGGTGGTTGACAGGAACACCTTTTATATCATCCCGGTGGTCAATGTGGATGGCAGGGCTCACTTCTTCGAGGATGCGAACACCCCCAGTTCAAACAGGGGACTGCGAATACCGGTGGATGATGACC
>JAAZAP010000065.1 GCA_012514255.1 Bacteroidales bacterium
GCCACATTGTCACCACTGCCAGCAGGAATGGAATAAGGCCGGTGGTTATGACGGCCGGCACCTTCGGAAGAAGGGCTTCGGGATCAGGAAGAAGCTCACTCAGTGCAATGAAGATCATTGTCATTATTATGCCTGCTATTGCGGTCATCTTTGCCGAGCTGATGCCTTTTCGGGAGAGGAACCATACCCCCTGGTTGTTGTCATTGCTCTTCACATAGGGCATCCCTGCAGCTGCAGCCAGCACCGTGACAGGAATGATGAAGACCGCAAATAATGGGTGGAAGTGAATGAGCAACTCCTGCAGTCCCATGAAGTACCATGGCGCCTTGGCGGGATTGGGGCTGAACGCAGGGTTAGCGCGCTCCCGCAGGGGTGCGTCAAGGAGGCTGCTTATCATAAAAATCACGGCGAGCAGAGTGATCGCCACCACGAATTCCCTGTTGACAAGATGAGGCCGGGTGCTCACCATCGGGCTCTCTTTGTCTTCCTGCGTCACTATTACGCCCCTGGAGCGACGAATCCTCCAGAAGTGCCAGGCCATCAGGGCTATTATCATCAGTGGGATGACGCCGGTGTGAAGGTTAAAGAAGTTAGTGAGTGCAGGCTGACCCACCTCAGCTCCTCCAAGGAGTGCCTTGCGGATTGGCTCGCCCGCCAGGGGTATATATGACAGAAGGCTGGTGCCCACTGTCACTGCCCAGTATGAGAGCTGGTCCCACGGCAGAAGGTAGCCGGTGAAGTTGGAGAGGACCACAAGTATGAGAAGTACGAGGCCGGTTATCCATGTCACATCCCGTGGGGGCCTGTATGCACCTGTGAAGGCCACGCGAAGCATATGGAGGAAGGCGATCCAGACGAAAGCTATGGCGCTCCAGTGGTGTATATTGCGGAGCATCTTCCCGAAGAGCAGGCTCTCCTGCAGGTTAAGGATAGAGTTGTAGGCATTCTCCGGTGAGGGTTCATAGTGAAACTTCAGCAGCAACCCGGTGACCACCTGTATCACAAGGAGCAGTGCTGCCATGCCTCCCAGCCCGAAGGTGAGGGTGAAACGGAGCGTCGATTCCCTTACCTTCCGTGGGTGCAGATGAAGGATGAGTCCGAAGCGCGATTTCTCTCTCTTCTCAGTGTCGGGATGCTCAGTCATCAGGATTTCCGGCTCAATGCCATAAAGATAAAGATAAATTATTTCGCCTTGCGTTGACTTGATGCGGTAAGGGCGGGAAGGTTATAACTGTAATGAGAATTTTCCCCGGGGAATAAGGAAACATGTGATTTTCGTGCTAAATTTCATCTCAAATAGAAATGGGCAATGAACAGAGAGAAAAAGATCATCACTCCGAGGCTGATTATAATGCTGCTGTTGGCAGTTGTAGTGATACCAATGCTTCCTTTGCTTGTCTCATGGAAATGGAACTGGATTGAGGCATGGATATATGCTGCCATTTGTATCCTTGGTTTCATAATCAGCAGGATGCTGGCTTCCAGAAGGAACCCCGGACTGCTTGCCGAGAGAGCCCGGTTCGGTCTTCATAGTGACGCCAAATCATGGGACAGGACCATG
This sequence comes from Bacteroidales bacterium, assembly GCA_012514255.1. The sequence continues at coordinate 1,562 of JAAZAP010000065.1, forward strand.
ACTTCCCTGCTTACCCTGGGAGGCCTGATTATCCATCTTGTGCCGGGACTCGACAGGCTTAACGGTTGGTCTGTTGGATTAAGCATCCCATGGGAAGTTGCCGGTTTTGTTCTTGTTTTGACTGGCTATCTCCTGGGGTCATACGCCCTGGTTGCCAACAGGTATTTCTCTGGAATGGTCAGGATACAGAACGACCGTGATCATAAGGTGATTTCTTCCGGTCCATACAGGTGGGTTCGTCATCCCGGGTACCTGGGCGCGGTAATAACCTACGCCGGCATACCCTTTTTCCTTGATTCAGTATGGACGATGATCCCTGTGGCAATCACGATAGGGATCCTGATCATCCGCACCTCACTTGAAGACCGTACCCTGCAGAGTGAGTTGCCCGGCTATAAGGAATATGCCCGACATACACAATACCGACTCTTCCCGGGCATATGGTGAATTCAATTTTGTTTTATCTTTGCCCCCGCCCGGGACGTTAGCTCAGTCGGTTTAGAGCGCTTGCTTCACACGCAAGAGGTCACTGGTTCGAATCCAGTACGTCCCA
>JAAZAP010000066.1 GCA_012514255.1 Bacteroidales bacterium
ATCAGGCTGATTGAGATTGAGGAGAGCGAAGAGGATACTGGCCTTGAAGAAGGATTGAAGGAGTTAGCAGAAAAAGTCAACCACTGTCTGTCAAAGAAGTAGATACGCGTTCTTTAAAATAGCAGGATATTGCCCGCATTGTTTCTCTATTCGTTTTGGAAACTCAACAGTTTAAACTTTGGAGATGGTCTTGGTTTGCCCAGGACAGGCCTCAGCCCGGTTCGCCGGGATCCCGATTCATCGGGACAGTGGAAGTCCGAAGCAGAGCGGCCGCTCCTTCCATGTAGATATGGGGTTTTTTAAAAGTTGGAGAGACTCTGCGGGTTTTTTATATTATTAATTTCAACAAAATGATCATAGCAGATATATCACCAGGGGTTTGTTTCGCCATAGCCGGAGCGGCCCTGATTGCAGGATCAGGACTGTCATTCTACTTATGGCAGCTGATGTTGCGTAACAGAAAGAAAAAGATAATTACAGAGGCGGAGGCCGAGGCCGAAGTTATCAGAAAAGAGAAGATTCTCCAGGCAAAGGAGAAGTTCCTGCAGCTCAAGGCGGAGCATGAAAAGGTTATCAATGAGCGTAATAACCGGATTGGCCAGGCTGAGAACAGAATCAAGCAGAAGGAGCTTAGTCTGTCACAAAAGCTTGAGGAGGCTCAGCGCCGCAAGAATGAGGTAGATGCTATCCGTGACAACCTGACGCAGCAGATGGAGTTGCTCGACAAGAAATCGGAAGAAGTGTCGAAACTTCACAGACAGAAGGTTGAACAGCTGGAGGCTGTTTCAGGGCTCTCGGCAGAAGATGCCCGGAATGAACTGATTGAGTCACTGAAGGAGGAGGCCCGCACGGATGCAATGTCATATATCAATGAGATTCTTGACGATGCCAAGATGACTGCCACCAAGGAAGCCAAGCGGGTGGTGCTGATGGCTATCCAGCGAGTGGCAGCCGAGACCGCAATAGAGAATGCCGTAACGGTATTTCATATTGACTCGGACGAGATAAAGGGCCGCATTATCGGTCGCGAGGGCCGCAATATCAGGGCCCTGGAGGCAGCCACGGGAGTGGAAATAATAGTGGATGACACACCTGAAGCAATAGTGTTATCGGGCTTTGACCCAGTGCGTCGCGAGATAGCCCGCCTGGCGCTGCACCAGCTCGTCACCGATGGCCGCATCCATCCTGCACGCATAGAGGAGATAGTGGAGAAGACACGCAAGCAGGTTGAGGAGGAGATAGTGGAGACAGGCAAGCGCACAACCATTGACCTCGGCATACACGGCCTTCACCCTGAGCTGATCAGGCTGGTAGGAAAGATGAAGTACCGCTCTTCATATGGTCAGAACCTTCTTCAGCACTCACGGGAGGTGGCAAACCTTGCCTCCATAATGGCTGCTGAACTGGGATTGAATCCCAAGCTGGCCAAGAGGGCAGGACTGCTGCATGACATCGGAAAGGTGCCCGATGATGAACCCGAGTTGCCGCATGCAGTGCTGGGCATGAAGCTGGCAGAGAAGTACAAGGAGAAGCCGGAGGTTATCAATGCCATCGGGGCACACCATGACGAGACGGAGATGACCACTCTCATTGCGCCCATAGTACAGGTATGTGACGCCATCTCCGGAGCACGCCCCGGGGCAAGACGTGAGGTCATTGAATCATATATTAAGAGACTTAATGAACTGGAGTCGGTTGCCCTCTCTTATCCGGGAGTAACCAAGACATATGCAATACAGGCAGGAAGAGAGCTCAGGGTTATCGTGGGAGCTGACAAGGTATCGGACAAGGATACGGAAAACCTCTCTTTTGAGATTGCACGCAAGATCCAGAATGAGATGACCTATCCTGGTCAGATCAAGATCACTGTAATCAGGGAGACAAGAGCAGTTAACTACGCCAAATAATGAAGAAGCTTAAGATCCTTAACATCGTCGGCGCCAGGCCCCAGATCATCAAGGCCTCAGCCATCAGCCGGGCGATTGCGGGGGAGTTTGCCAACGACATACAGGAGGTTGTTGTGCATACAGGTCAGCATTATGACAGGGAGCTTTCAGATGTTTTCTTCGATGAACTGGAGATAAAGAACCCGGATCACAACCTGCAGGTGGGATCAGGCAGGCACGGGCGTCAGACGGGTATGATAATGGAGCGCATTGAGGATGTGATACTGAGTGAAAAACCTGATTGTGTGGTGATATACGGCGATACAAACTCCACCCTTGCTGCTGCCCTTGCAGCCTCCAAGCAGCACTTTCCGGTGGTGCACATCGAAGCCGGAATGAGGTCATTCAACAAGACCATGCCTGAAGAGCTTAACCGCATTATGGCAGACCATGCCTCAACACTGCTTATAGCACCTACCAATACTGCCTTCAAGAACCTGATGGCAGAGGGATTCCGGCCTGAGAACGTGGCACCATATACAATCAATAATCCAAGGGTCTTCCTTACGGGTGATATCATGTTTGACAACAGTCTCTTCTATGCTGACCTCGCAGAGCGAAAAAAGAGTGATCTCCTGGATGGAATGGGACTGGCGGAGAAGGAGTTCGTGCTCGTAACCATTCACCGCGATTCAAACACTGATGATGCGGACAGGCTGAAAGCGATATTCAGTACCATGAAGGAGCTGTCTGAGGCGAATGAGATGCCAATGGTGATGCCGCTACATCCGAGAACGATGATCGCACTGCGTAACCGGGTGCCGGAACTGTATGCACATCTGTCAGACCATCCGCTCATCAGGGTGATGCCCCCGGTATCATTTCTTGAGATGATACTCCTTGAGAAAAAAGCGCGGCTGATAATAACCGATTCCGGCGGAGTGCAGAAGGAGAGCCATTTCTTTTCACGACCATGTATTGTATTGCGAAAAGAGACTGAATGGGTTGAACTGGTCAGAAATGGCACAGTGAAGCTTGCAGATGCTGACCCTGTCAAGATAAGAGAGTCATGGGAGTATTTCATGGCAAAAGGTGATACTCTCCAGTATCCGGCCTTCTACGGCGACGGCAAAGCGGCAAAAACTATTCTCAGGGAGATAATTGCAGTATTCAGGAGCTAAGCCTGTCAAGAACATGCCCGGCCAGCGCCCTGACAGCCGGCTTATAGTCGTTCAGAAACTCGCCCGTAACCCTGTTGCCTATCACCACGCAGAGTGTCAGCGCACGGTGATTGAGAAGCTTCGCCAATCCATAGATAGCTGAACTCTCCATCTCATAGTTGGTAATCCTCTCGCCCCTGAAACGGAAAGAGGTAATGTTGTCATTGATATCACTGTCAAAGGGCTCCAGTCTCAGGCGACGGCCCTGTGGAGCATAGAATCCCGGGGTGGAGATGGTGATACCGTGTGTCATTCCTGATGCTATCCGGTCAAGGAGAGAGGCATCTGCTTCCACAGCATAAGGGTATGGCAGAGGATCAGGCCATTCAAGATGGGCAGCCAGTGCATCAGCCAGCATATGGTCAAGGCACCATTCATAGCCCTCATAAAAATGCAATACTCCGTCAAACCCGACAGCCTTGGAGGTGGCCACAAAGGAACCCGCGGGCAGGTCGGCCTGTAAGCCGCCGGCGGTGCCAATCCTGATGAAGGAGAGTGACCGCGGCTCGTCCACGGCCACCCCTGTGGCAAGGTCTGTGTTGACCACTGCGTCCAGCTCATTGATGACAATATCAATATTATCAGTTCCGATACCTGATGAGATAATGCTAACCTCAACCTCACGGTAGCTTCCGGTGATGGTACTGAATTCCCTGTTGCTCTTGCGGACATGTACCGAATCAAGCATCTCACCCAGCATCTCAACCCTGCCGGGGTCACCTACAATGATGATATTGTCAGCTATCTCTCCGGGAAGAAGGTGCAGATGGAATACCGAACCGTCAGGATTGGTGATCAATTCTGTTTTTTTCATAACCTGTTGAATAAGCTGCAAAAATACAAAAAATGTTATCCGACCGGCAATCACTGAAACGAAGGTTCAGGCAGTTAATAATTGTTAATTTGCAAAATACAGGTTAATGGAAACATTGACTGGGATATCTTTGCCATTGAAAACAAAATAGTTTCTGATGCATATGCTTCCAGGGAAGAAAACCGCAGCCCGGAGAATAATGTTGATTTCGCTTTTATTGATTGTATGCTCTGGTACAGTTACAATTACTGCACAGCAAAAGAAGCGGATTGAGGCAGTACGGACCACGATGAAAATGGAGATCAACGGCAGGCTTGATGAATCTTCATGGCTTGACGCCCCGTCTGCCGGAGACTTTATAATCTACAATCCTCATTACGGGGAGCCATCATCCAAAAGGAGCGAGGTAAAAGTACTGTATGATGATGATGCCCTGTACGTAGGGGCAATGCTGTATGATGAAGCCCCTGACAGTATTTTCGTTGAGCTGGGAGAAAGGGATGAGGGAGATATTAATGCAGACCATTTCTGGATTGAGATCTCACCGTTCAATGATGGGCTCAATGGTGAGATGTTCAAGGTCTCTGCATCCAACGTACAGATAGACAATAAACTTACCTCCGGTGACAGCTGGGATCACAATGATACCTGGGACGCCGTCTGGGAGAGTCATACAAGTATAGTTGCAGAGGGATGGATAGCAGAGATCAGGATCCCTTATTCGGCTCTGCGCTTTCCGGGGACAGAAACTCAGTTGTGGGGCATAAATTTCTGGCGTGAGGTAAGGCGCACCAGGGAGACCTCCTCCTGGAACTTCGTTACGAAAGAGTTTGGTGCAAACATAGCCCACCTGGGTGAAGTGACAGGTATAAGGGATATAATGCCCCCGTTACGACTCTCACTTGTGCCATATGTCTCCGGTTATCTGGAGAATGTGTCCGATGAGCCAGGGGTGGGTACCTCCTATAACGGGGGACTCGACCTGAAGGTGGGGCTGACAGAGAGCTTCACCCTTGATGCTACCCTGATACCGGATTTCGGCCAGGTTCAGTCAGATGATCATGTCCTTAACCTGTCTCCCTACGAGGTCAAGTATAACGAGAAAAGACCCTTCTTCATGGAGGGCACAGAACTATTCAACAAGGGTGATATCTTCTATTCAAGGCGCATTGGTGGCACACCACACCTGGTCAGGGATGTTCATGACATGACAGGTGAAGATGAGATTGTTACCCGCAACCCTGCAGAAGTGAGCCTGCTGAATGCCACAAAAATATCAGGAAGAACAGACAGGGGCCTGGGTATCGGGCTCTTCAATGCCGTTACCAACAGCACATGGGCAGAGGTGGAGAATGTACTCACGGGTGAGACCAGGCATATAAAGACCGAGCCGTTAACCAATTACAATATGCTGGTCCTCGACCAGACGCTGAAGAATGACTCATATGTCAGCCTGATGAATACCAATGTCATCAGGGCAGCCGAAAAGGATGAGCACTTCTATACTGCCAATGTGACCGGATTTGAGACACTCCTAAAGACAGCCAACAGGCTCTGGTCAGCCTCCGCCGGCGGCTCATTAAGCCAGAAGTATTACGCCGCTGCCGGAACGGCCCTGGGCCATTCCATTGGATTCAATGCAGGGAAGACCGGGGGCAGGTTCAGAACTGACTACAATTTTTCACTGCTGAGTGATACATACGATCCCAATGACATGGGTTACCTGCGCAGCAACAACGAAATAAGCCATTCACTGGATTTTGCTTACAACACCTTCGAACCCTTTGGCAATTTCATGTCAACGCGTACCTCTGTCGAATTCAACTACAGCCAGCTATATAATCCCAGGGCATATACCTCGGCCGAGGTGGAACTGAGCGGGATGGTCATACTTATGAATTATTGGTCTTTTTCGCTTGATGTCGGAGTAATACCCTGGGGAGAGGATGACTACTTCGAGCCGCGCACACCTGACATGTCGATATTTTATCACAGGTCGCCCTCAATGGAAGTATCATTCAGGGGTGACACCGATAAGAGCAGGAGGTTTTATATCGCGGTTAACGCATTGTACATGAAGGAATGGTCTGACTATGGTCATCACGGTTACCTGTGGTCACTACAGCCTGAATTCAAGGTGAGCAGGCGTTTTTCTTTTGACTATTCTCTTTCTGTTGAAGAAATGTTCAATGATATAGGATTTGTGTCTGCCGATCCTGCTGAAGGGATCATATTCGGTAAACGCAATGTTTCAACCATCACCAATACCCTCTCCGGAGCCCTTGTATTCACTGCCAATTCCTATCTTACACTGCGCGGCCGGCATTACTGGTCAAGGGCTGACTATGACGGAGATTATTACACCCTTCAGAATGACGGCGGACTGCTTGACCGGATTCATTCCACCATGGTCGCCAACAGCGATGTGAACACCAATTTCCTGAATATTGATTTGATATATACATGGCGTTTTGCACCCGGTAGCGAGCTTTCTCTGGCCTGGAAGAATGCCATCCATGGTGAGGGTGAACAGATCATTACAAACGGACTGGAAAATTTCAGCGAGCTCTTCTCATTGCCTCAGACAAACAGTATTTCTCTGAAAATTTTATACTACCTTGACTACCAGAATTTCAAAAAACTGTTTAAGTCGAAGTAATTTAATATCAATATGATACAGAGGATACAGACTTTATTCCTGCTGGCTGCTGCAATATTGTCGGGGCTCATGCTCACGGGTGAACTGGTCCGTATGGGCACCGGGATCGGCACATACTTCAGTATTGGCTTCTTAGGTCTGACAGAAAACGGGGGAGAGGTAATACAACGGCTATGGCCTCTGACGGTGCTTCTTGCACTGGTGCCCCTGCTGGCTCTCATAGCAATATTTGCCTATAAAAAGAGAACGGTCCAGATGAGATTAACCATGCTTGTGCTGTTGCTTTCACTGGGCACTCTGATACTTGGAGCCTTCTATGTGCTTATGTTCGACAGGAAGATTGACATAACGATCATATGGACGGTGAAGTCACTGTTCCCGCTTGTGTCTGCCATACTGGCATGGCTGGCCTACCGCGCCATAATGAAGGATGAGCTGAGAGTCAGATCCTATAAGCGTCTCAGATAATCTCAAGCCGCTCCTGATCGGTAATTTTTTCGCAGTACTGGCACTTCAGTGCAACAGGTTTCTTTGAGACAACCCTGAAACGTGTTGTGACTTTTTCGAAGTTGGTGATGCATTTGGGATTCATACACTTGGCTATAGCAATGATGGTGTCGGGCACTTCAACCACACGCTTCTCAATCACTTTGTAATCCTGTATGATATTCAGTTTGGCATTGGGCGCTACGAGCGCTATCCTGTTTATGTCATCATCCTCGAAAAATTTCCCGGCAATTTTAATAATTGCCTTTTTCCCGTCAGTTTTACTGTCGAGGTTGGTCCCGAAGGTGATCTGATTCTTTATCCTGTCAAGTCCAAGGATCTTGATAACCTTGAAGAGAGTGCTTGCCGGTATATGATCTATTACCGTACCACTTTCGATGGCACTGACGAGCAACTGCTTCTTGTCATTTATATTTTTCATGGCTGATTATTTTAGTCCGAGTAGTGTGGAGATGATTGCCTGCCTGGTATACACTCCATTGAGGGCCTGTTCAAAATAGTATGCCTTGCTGTTGTAGTCAACGTCAGTGCTGATCTCGTTCACCCGGGGCAGCGGATGCAGAATCTTCATTCCAGGCTTCGTTTCCGCCAGCATGTTTTCCCGCAGTACGTATGCATTTTTTACCTTTTCATACTCCATCGGGTCAGAGAAACGTTCGCGCTGCACACGCGTCATATAAACTATGTCAGCCATGTTGATCACCTCATTCAGGTCTATCGTCTCGTAGTAGTCCAGGCCGAGGTTTTTGAGGTACAGCTTGTATTCATCAGGCATCATCAGTTCCTCGGGTGCCACAAAATTGAATGAGGTTTTCCATCTTGACATTGCCATCAGCAGTGAATGGACCGTCCGGCCATACTTCAGGTCACCCACCATGCAGATGTTCAGGTTGTCAAGAGTGCCCTGAGTCTTGAGAATAGAATAGAGGTCGAGCATTGTCTGGGTGGGATGCTGGTTGGCGCCATCACCTGCATTTATTACCGGCACCGTGGCAATCTCGCTGGCATATCTTGCACTGCCCTCAATGGAATGCCTCATCACAATCAGATCAACATAGTTGTTCACTGTTTTGATAGTGTCATTAAGCGTTTCGCCCTTGGTGACACTCGAGTTGGAGGAGTCAGTGAATCCGATGACCTTGCCTCCCAGTTTATTGACAGCACTCTCAAAGCTGAGACGGGTCCGTGTTGAAGGCTCAAAAAAGAGCGTTGCCACAACCTTGCCGCGAAGAATGTCCTGTACGGGGTTCTTCTCAAATTCCGCGGCAAGCCCGAGAATCTTTGTGATCTCATCTGTGGTCAGATCATCAATTGAAACTAAGCTTTTGGTTTTCATTAAGATGGGTTTTTAATTGCCTGAACAGTAACAAAGTTATTATATCTGAGTCTGCAACGGTTAATATGTTAAAAACTATTTAATAAAAAAGGCCCGCTAAAGTGTCGCGAGCCATTTCATCTGAAGTCCTGTTATCCTTTCCAGCCTTCCTGTTACCTGTTCCGAAGCCGAGTGTCGGAAGGTAATCTCCATGCCAACATTATTACCTGTGAAACGGTGGTCTGTCTGATCGCATGATTCCTCCTTCAATACTTTCATCACGTCATTCATCGCGGCATAAGGAAACGTGATATGCCATTTCTCAACTATATGTCGCTCCACAATGTCAGCATTGTCCAGTGCATCGGCCGCTGCTGTGCGGTAAGCATTTATCAGTCCGCTCACTCCCAGAAGGGTGCCACCGAAATACCTTATGACCACAACCATAATATTAGTGAGCTCCCGTGAGTTGATCTGCCCCAGAATGGGTTTGCCTGCTGTGCCTGAGGGCTCACCGTCGTCATTGACCCGCCACGCCTGCCTGTCAGGCGAGAGAACCCATGCAAAGCAGTGGTGCCTGGCATCATGGTACTCCTTCTTCAGCTCCCCCAGCCTGGTTTTTATCTCCTCCCGGGTGGTTACCGGGATGGCGATGCCAATAAACCTGCTGCCCCTGTCTTTGAATAGCCCTTTGGACTCGCTCTCAATAGTTTTATATGTATCTGAAAACAGCATCATGATTGGCGAAGGCATATTGATGTTTCACATTACCAGTGCCTTCGCACCTTTAAAAAGAGTAATTATTCCCATCATTATCAGTACTATATAAACCACATTGGTGAAAGTTTTCTGACTTATCCTGGCTACCAGCCTGTCACCTGTGTAAAGGCCTGCCAGCAGTGCGGGCACTGAGCAGAGTGCCAGGAAAAATATCTCTGTTCTGACCAGTCCGGAGATGAGATAAAAGAGCAGGGCATAGCTGACAGCAAAGAAAATGAATATTGAGATCAGGGCGTTGAATTTTTCCTTTGGGGTCTGCATTGAGGCCAGAATTATTGCCACGGGTGGTCCGGTTATGCCTGTTGCACCTGCTAGCACTCCTCCAAAAATGCCACTCAGTGTCATGGCAGAAGTGTCGGTTTTGATGCCAAAGTTCATTCCCCTGGCCAGCGCCATTACGATGAAAATGATCAGAACGCCCCAGGTGAGCTGTATAAATGCCGGATTGATGTATTTGAGTATTAGGGTCCCGGCAGCCACACCTGCTCCGGTCCACAGCGCCATCCTTCCCAGGGGCTGCCCCCTGACGATCTCGCGTGAACGGCGGAAATAGAGTATGGAGAAAATTGCATTGATCATTGCGATAAAGACGGCAGTGTCTGATACAGGTATAAAGAACTGGATCAGGGGTACTGCAACCAGCGCCAGTCCGAATCCGGTGAATCCCCTTACTACAGATGCAATGAAAATGATCAGTGACAGGGAAATAATATTCAGGGCTGTAAGCATTTTATTCCTCGTACAGCGCTATCTGGCTGAAATCAGATTTGAATGATTCTGTTGACACCTCCCACCTGGAAATCTCATCATTGAGACTTAGACCATTTGTCAGCACCTCCCGCATGCTGCTGTCGCCTGAAAGTATGTCAAAAGGCATAAGCCTGTATTCATATTCATACGCTGGTGGGTTGAATATAAGGGAATTGTCAGGTGACGTAAGGATAATGGATTCAAAAAGGTGGAGAGCTGTGGCCACGGGCCGGAACAGAGAGGGTTCGGTAACGTGGATCTGTATCCCCCTGCAGTACTCCCCCGCATATTTGTTGAATGTGGGAATGAAGTCGTGCATCCTGAACTCACATCCCGGCAGTCTGCGGTTTCTTATCTCGCGGAGGAGACTCCTTCCGTCTATCCATGGGGCCCCGATAAGTTCAAAGGGTATGACCGTACCCCTTCCTTCTGATATGTTCAGTGCCTCTGCCAGTACTGTTCCCGGATAGACCGCAGCCGTCTGCCAGGTGGGCATGTTGGGAGAGGGCAGAACCCAGGGCAGTCCTGTCTCATTATAAAGGGAGTTGCGTTTCCATCCTTCTGCCCTGATAATATGAAGCTCGCATCCTGGCAGATGCTTCTCCCTGATCCACAATGCCATTTCGCCCATGGTCATCCTGTGACAGAGGGGAATGGATGCTCCTCCAACGAAGGTAAAATACTCCTCCTGCAGTACGGGCCCGTCAACCTGTATTCTGCCGATAGGGTTTGGCCTGTCAAGAATATATACCGGTATCCCTGCCTCGGCGCATGCTTCCATGCATTGCTTGACTGTCCAGATATAGGTGTATAATCTTGCACCCACATCCTGCAGGTCTGCAACAAACGCCTCCAGCCCGTCAAGCATTACAGGCGTCGGTTTACGGTGCTGGCCATATAGGCTGTATACAGGTATGCCCAGCCAGGGATCTGTGGATCCTTCCCACTCAATCATATTATCCTGCGTCTGTCCGTGAAGGCCATGCTGAGGCCCGAAGAGGGCTGCCAGGGTACATTCTTCACTTTCGTCAAAGATCTCGGTAACATGCCGGTAGTCTGAAGAAATGCTTGAGGAATGGCACAGCAGGCCAATACTCCTTCCCCTCAATTCCGGCGGCAGCCTGCGTGATACAATGTCTAATCCGGATAACACTTTCATATAAACGCAAAATTAGTTAAAAGAGTGGCAGCGGCAAGGGATCGGTCTGCTCCGGTCGGAAATTATCAATATATTTACAACCTCCGGTACCGTCCGGTTGCTGAATCTTAAAAAACATTGTATGAAGAAAAAGCTGATCTTACTGATAGTTGTGGTGACAGCGCTCTCCGGGCACGTTACGGCGCTGGAGAAGCCGTCTAATTATCCACCATCCGCCAGGCCTGACAGGGTCATACTAAACATAACCGAAGATCCGGCTACCACGATGGCTGTGACCTGGAGAACGGATACCACTGTTTCAGAGACTGTGGCATGGCTTTGCCGTAACATTCCCGGCGTATTGAATGCTGACTCTGCCCTGGCCGTGACAGGCAGATCTGAAGACATCACTGCTGATGGCATAACGGCCCGCTTCCATTCGGTAATATTTACCGGGCTGGTCCCCGGAACCGGCTATGCCTACAGCGTCGGCTCCGGTGCAGATGCCAGCGAGTGGTTCACCTTCAGGACCACAGAAACAGGTGCTGCTCCCTTCTCATTTCTCTGGTTCGGTGATTCACAGGTAGGACCAGTTTCTTCCTATGCGAGGGTGATCAGGCAGGCTTACCGCTCAGTGCCTGAAGCAGCTTTCATGATATTTACGGGTGACCTTGTTGACGGCGGGTACGCCAACATAACTCTTGATGACGAGTGGGGTGACTGGCACCTGGCGGCAGGATTCATTGCATCGGAAGTTCCGGTGGTCGCAACGCCTGGCAACCATGAATTCTATGACCCGAAGGACAGACAGAAACGCAACCTTAACATGTTCTGGAGACCAGGTTTCACTCTCCCGGAGAACGGACCTGCAGGCCTTGAGGAGACAGCCTACAGTTTCGATTACCTGGGTGTGCGATTCATTATTGTCAGCAGTGACGAAATGCTCAGGGATGAAGCCATTGCCCGCAGTCAGACTGAATGGGTTGAAAGCCTCCTGAAAGATAATCCCTGCAAATGGACTGTAATGGCATTTCATCACCCGTTCTTTTCAACAGCTGCCAGGAGGGACAACAAGGTCGTCAGGGAAAACCTGAAGCCGCTGGTTGACAGGTACAGGGTTGACCTGGTATTGAACGGTCATGATCATACCTATGCCAGGGGAATGATTAAGCCTGATGGAATTGAACCCGGGGACAAGACAGCCGGGACCGTTTATGTGGTCTCAGTCAGCGGATCAAAGCAGTACAGGCAGGATGCTGAACCCTGGTGGCAGGTAGGGTATACCAATACACAGCTTTGGCAGGCAATTGCCATTGACGGTAATAGGCTGATATATAAGGCTTTTGATGCTTCAGGCAACCTGGTTGACCAGTTCATGCTCACGAAGAAGAAGAATGGCCTTGTCCGGATCGGATTACCGCAGGCTGCAAAAACAAAATAAGACCATGCTTATGAGAAATTTCGGGAAGCTGATATTTATTCTCCTTGCTGCAGCAATTGCGCTTGCATGCACAAGGACCAGTGACAGGCTTGAGATATATGTCACTACTGATCTGCATGGCATGCTGCTGCCGTTCGATAATACGGAAGGTGAATCCACTGACCGTTCTCTCGCCAATCTCGCCAGCCTGGTGAAAGCAGGAGGCAATTCAAACATGATCCTGCTTGACAATGGCGACATCCTCCAGGGCGATCCGCTGGCCTATTATTACAATTTTGTTGATACCACGAAAACCCATGTTATCGCAGATATTCTCAATCATCTGGGTTATGATGCTGCCTCCGTGGGAAATCATGATATTGAGGCCGGTCATGATGTCTATGACCGTGTAAGGAGAGAGTACAACTTTCCCATGCTTGCCGCCAATGCGGTTAATATAAGTACGGGTGATCCCTACTTTGAACCATACACTGTCATACGTAAAAAGGGATTAAAGGTTGTTGTTTTCGGACTTATTACTCCATCTGTACCGCGATGGCTTCCTGAATCGCTCTATCACGGTATCAGGTTTGAGAACATGATCTCTACTGCCAGGAGATGGATGCCGGAGATGCTTGCGGAGGAGCCTGATCTGGTGATAGGTCTGTTCCATTCCGGCATGGGTGACGAGAGGGACAGGGGAGATGATGAGAACAGCACCCTGGCTGTAGCCATGAATGTGCCGGGCTTTGATATCATCTTCTGCGGTCATGACCACCGGCAGGATATTAAAGAGGTTTTCAACGATGCCGGAAAGAAGGTTCTGGTTCTTGATGGCGGCAGCCGCGCCGAAGCGCTGATGAATGTGACTGTTGATATTAAAAGAGAAGCTGACGGAAGCATGACTCCGGAGTTGAGCGGCAGGATAATCCCAATGAACACTATCCCTGAGTCAGCTGCCTTCTTGAAGAGATACAGGGATGCATCAGGCAGGGTCAGGGAATATACCTCGGAAGTTATAGGACGTTCATCAGCTTATGCCACTACACGCGACGCCTTTTTTGGGCCTTCAGCCTTCGTAGACCTGATTCATCTCATGCAGCTTGAGCTTACAGGGGCCAGGATATCCCTGGCCGCGCCACTCTCCTTTGATCAATCCATTGATAAGGGAGAGTTGAGAATAAGAGATATGTACCGGCTTTACAGGTTTGAGAACTTCCTTTACACGGTGAACATGACCGGAGGTGAGATTGACAGGCACCTGGAGCATGCTGCCGGACAGTGGTTCGAGACCATGGAGAAAAGCAGTGATTACATGCTCAGGTACAGGTATGCTGATAATGGCAGACCGGTGATGATCAATGGCACGGCCCGCCTGCGCAACCCATCATACAACTTTGAGTCTGCCATGGGGATCCGGTATACTGTTGATGTAAGCAAGCCTCAGGGAGCCAGAGTGAACATCACCTCGCTCAGTGATGGCACTCCCTTCAGCTATAGTGAAACATATACTGTGGCTGTGAATTCATATCGTGCCAATGGGGGTGGCGGGCATTTCCCCGCAGCAGGCATAACCGGTAAGGAGCTGGAGAGAAGGATTGTCTCAGCCACGGAGCGTGATCTCCGTCACTACATGACCGAATGGATAAGGAAACAGGGCACTATCAGCCCGGAACCAATGAGTGAGTGGAGTATCATTCCTGAAGAATGGGCAGCCAAAGCAGAGAAACGGGAGAGAAAGCTTCTTTTTGGCAATAACTGATCCCCGAATTATTATGAGAATATTTATAAAGATCGGCACTGCCTGCCTGCTCGTACTGATGCTGGCATCTGCCGGCAGTGTGAGACAAAAACCTGTGAACCTGATACTGTTCATCGGCGACGGAATGGGAGTCGCTCATGTCTATGCGGCTATGACCGTATCAGGCAACAATATGACCTTCCCTTCCTTCCCGGTAACCGGATTCAGCAGGACCCATTCCGCAAACAGTTATTCAACTGACTCAGCTGCAGGTGGTACTGCCATCGCCACAGGGGAGAAAACAAACAACAGGATGATCTCAATGAGACCTGACAGCACAATTCTTCCAACTCTTCTGGAACGCGCAAAGTCAGCGGGTAAATCAACAGGGATTGTATGCACAAGCTCACTTACGGATGCCACTCCTGCTTCTTTTGTTGCACATGAACCACTGCGTTACAACTACCGCGAAATTGCCGGATGGTATATAGCCGGAGCAGCAGATGTGTTTATCGGAGGAGGACGAAAGTACTTCGAGGCGGGAATAGATACCACCGGGGGGATCTATAATTCAGCTGATGTTGTGTCAGGGCTTACTGAAGAAGGATATGATATTACCTATGACATGGAGTCTTTTGTCAATTCCGGGTCAGAGAGGATAGCCGGATTGATGTCTGCCGGAGATATGCCCAGACTGCATGAGGGCAGAGACCCGCAATACCTTGCGAGGACAACAGCCAAGGCAATAGAAGTGCTGTCCGCAAACCGTAGAGGATTCATACTTGTGGTGGAGGGTTCAGAGATAGATGATGCCGGCCATAGCAATGATACAAGGATGGTAACCAATGAGGTCCTGGATATGGACAGGGCTGTCGCTGTTGCACGTGAATTCGCAGATCGGAACGGGAAAACCCTTATTGTGGTCACCGCTGATCATGAGACAGGGGGAATGAGCATTACAGACGGCAACCTGCAAGAGAAGGAAGTAACAGGAGCCTTCAGCTTCAAGGGACACTCCGGAGTGATGGTTCCGGTCTTTGCTTACGGCCCCGGCGCTATGCAGTTCACAGGTATACAGGAGAATACGGAACTGTTTCATGATTTTTGCCAACTGCTTTCACTCAACAAAAAGCGAAAATGAAAGGAATTCATCCGGAAAGTGACGGTCATATGCTGCCGCTGGTGGAGGAGTTCTACTCTATCCAGGGTGAAGGATATAATACTGGAAAGGCTGCCTGGTTCGTCAGAGTCGGAGGCTGTGATCTCTGTTGCAGCTGGTGTGATACAAAATACTCCTGGGATGCTTCCCTGCACCCTATGGTAAATATTGAGGATATTCTTTCTGGCGTCCTTGATGCCGGCGCCGACTCGGTTGTGGTAACCGGCGGGGAACCCCTGATGTGGGATATGGGTCCGCTCTGCAGCATCCTCAGAGCAAAGGGCATTAAAACATATCTTGAGACGTCCGGGGCGTGGCCTCTGACAGGATCGTGGGACTGGATCACTCTATCTCCCAAGAAGGATCATCCGCCTCTCCCCGGTATCTGGGCATTGGCAGATGAACTTAAGGTTGTTATACAGTATGGCACTGATTTTGAGGATGCTGAAAGATATAGTCGCATGGCGGGTCCCGGCTGCCATCTTTTCCTGCAGCCTGAATGGAGCCGTTACAGGGAGATGATATCGGAGATAACGGAATATGTAAAGAGAAATACCAGATGGAGAGTATCCCTTCAGGCACATAAGTTCATGCATATACCCTGAATGAAAGTTAAGAATGCCATTACCGCCCTTTTGACAATAGTCCTGGTGAGTCAGTGTACAGTATCGGGCCAGACTCTGCACACCCGCTCCAACAGGGCATTGAAATACTATGATCAGGGCAAAAGAGATTATGAGTTGCTCTATTACAACAGGGCTGAGAGAAACCTTAAGCTGGCCGTTGGGGAAGACAGCCGTTTTTATGAGGCTCATATTCTGCTGGGTCAGCTCTATACTGATACAGGCGACTGGGAGAATGCGGTTATCCATTACCGTACTGCCGTAGCCATTGATCCGCTTTTCTTTCCCCCGGCATTATTCAGCCTGGGCAGGGCAGAGATGAGAACGGGGAGATACAATGAAGCCCTCAACCATCTGGAAGCCTATCTGAAACAGCAGGGCTCTACGGCGAAGTTACGGGCTGAGGCAGAAAAAATGTTAGGCAACTGCAGGTTCGCTCTCTCATTCCCTGGGTCACTATTTGAAATGGAACCTGTCAATGCTGGTGATTCAGTTAATACGGTACTTGATGAATACTGGCCTTCAGTGACCGGTGACGGTCAGCAACTGATCTTTACCAGGGAGGTTAAACGTGCCACTGCCTATGGTCAGGACTTTGGCCGTGACAGGCAGGAGGACTTTTATATAAGTAACTGGACTAAAGGTGGCTATTGGGGGATAGCTAGAAGCGCAGGTGCGCCCCTCAATACTGCCGGGAATGAAGGAGCACAGTCTATCTCCTCTGATGGCCGTTACATGTATTTTACAGCATGTGACCGGACTGACGGGCACGGAAGATGTGATATATACTTTTCATCATATGACGGTAACCGGTGGTCGCCAGGTATTAACGTCGGATCACCGGTGAATACGGCATACTGGGAATCACAACCTTCAATAAGCCCTAACGGAAAAATGCTCTTTTTTGTAAGCAACAGACCGGGAGGGATGGGAGGAATGGACATCTGGTATTGCACTTTGGGCAGTGACGGCAAATGGAGCAGGCCAGTAAATCCGGGCAAGAAAATAAATACATCGGGCGATGAGTTTTCACCGTTCATCTATTTTGACAGCAAAACGCTTTACTTTTCATCCAACGGACGGGAGGGCTTTGGAGGGCATGACATATATGTCACCACCATGAACCGCGATTCCGCCTGGACTATACCTGAGAATCTCGGCCCCCCCGTAAATACCCCTGCTGATGAAACAGGTCTGGTGATAGAGTCATCAGGAAAGAGGGCCTGGTTTTCATCAGTACACCAAAAAGATAAGGGTAAAGATATTTTCTACCTTGACCTTCCCGTTTCCGCACAGCCTGAGCCTGTTCTCTATTTCAAGGGAAAGGTCATTGACAAGGCCTCAGGTCAGCCTATAAAAGCCTGGTATGAACTCACCGATCTCACGAACAGGGTGGAAGTCGTCAGATCCGTCACAGACAACATGGGGGGATTTTTTGTTTGCCTTCCCCAGGGAAGCAGCTACGGGCTCAATGTGACAGCCAATGGATACATGATCTTCTCGGAAAATTTCGATTTCGCTGAAGGTTACACAACCGCGGAACCTTACACGAAGACCATAGCACTCAACCGGGTCAGGGAAGGAGAATTCATGAGGATGTATAACGTTTTCTATGATACCGATTCATGGGAGCTTCTTGAATCATCCATGCCTGAGCTTGAGCAACTGCTTGAGTTTCTGCAGGTCAATCCGACCGTTGTAATTGAAGTGGGAGGTCATACTGATTCAGATGGAACAGATGAACATAATCAGCTGTTGTCTGAGAGAAGGGCCAATTCAGTAAGGGAATTCCTGTTAAGGAAAGGGATCGGACATAACCGTATTTTTGTGCATGGATACGGTGAGAGTGAACCCATGGCGGACAATATCACCCCTGCCGGAAAGAAGCTTAACAGGCGCACCGAGATCACCATACTGTCAGAGGGCACGCACAAAAAAGAATAATCTGGAACAGACGCTGTAATGATTAACGGTATCTGTTTCAACAGGTAAGGAGGGTAACCCTGCGAGGTACCCTCCTTACTTTCATAACAGACAGTTAGAAACTTCAGGGAATCAGATGGCTATCCTGTTCTCTGAAGCGGGGCCGGTGAGTATTTTCAAGCCGGGACTTTCCTTTGCAGGCAGCGAGATAAATACAGATGTGCCTCCGGCATCGTTGGGCTCAACCCTGATTTTGCCCTCCATTGCCAGAATAAGATTTCTGGCCAGGATTAAATTCATAGCGGAATAGGTATCCTGACTTTCGGAATGTTGG
>JAAZAP010000067.1 GCA_012514255.1 Bacteroidales bacterium
GATTTTAATCCACTGTTCACTCCTGACGGCGAACATATTGTCTTTATCTCCAACCGGATATTTGAACCCACTTACTGCGATCTCGAATGGGAGATGGTATATCAGAAAATAGCCGGGATCTATGCGGTAACCCTGAAAAAAGAAGGTAAATCACTTGTTCCCTTTAAGAGTGATGAGGAACCTGTCGGTACGGAGACTGCTGTGGCCGGACCGGCTGTGCCGGAGGAAGTGGCAGCGAGAGGGGCAGGATCAGGAAGGGCAGCGAGGGCGGCAAGGGCAGCCGGGGCAACCATGGCACCAGTATCGCCGGCGACGGTCCGGATAGACTTCGATGGAATTACTGACAGGGTTGAAGCCCTGCCGATCGCAAAAGGCAATTACCGCAGCCTTGCCGTAAATGACAGATCTCTCTTCTGGCTCAACAGTGACGAGGGTAACTTCAACCGGTTTGAGGTTGCCGGACATGGACCGATGGATCTCTTTTCGTGGGATTTAAAAACCGCGAAGCAGTCTCCGCTTACCGAGGGTATAGACAACTACATGCTGTCAGCCGATGGAAGTACAATTGTCTTCAGGAAAAACGGAGGAGTTTCACTTATGCCGACAGACGGAGGGAACGCTACGCCACTCAGGCTGACGGACCTTAAGGTTTGGTATGACCCGGTCAGCGAGTGGAAACAAATCTTCAATGAGGCATGGCGCATGGAGCGCGACTACTATTATGAACCGGGGATGCATGGTCAGGACTGGCCGGCGCTGAAGCAGAAATATGAAATACTTGCTGACAGAGCCTCCTGCCGCCAGGATCTCACTTTCATCATAGGTGAGATGATTGCCGAGCTCAACACTTCACATACATATGTTTACGGTGGAGACAGCAAACGGCACGCTGAACCGGTGAACACCGGCATGCTTGGAGCCGATTACTCTGTAGATAAACAGAATAACCTCTACCGTTTCAGTAAGATATACAGGGAGAAGGACTGGTCGCGCGAGGGATGGCCCCCACTGACGAAGCCGGGAATTAATATTTCTGAAGGTGACTACCTGCTCAGGGTCAACAACACTGATGTGAAGGCTGATAGGGAAGTCTATAGCTATTTCACCGGCCTTGCCGGCAAGCAGGTGACGCTGACAGTAAACTCAAAACCGACGCTGACTGGCGCTCGCGAGGTAACCGTTGTCCCGGCAGGCAGCGAGAGCCGCTTCCGCTACATGGACTGGCTGGAGTCAAACCGTATTGCGGTTGATAAAGCATCAGGAGGAAAGATAGGATACATCTACCTGCCTGATACCTGGAACGGTTCAGCCACCGATTTCCCGAGGTACTTTTATTCCCAGACAAAAAAGGAAGGACTCATCATTGACGGCCGGTTCAACGGAGGCGGACTAGATCCGGAGATCTTCCTGCAGCGTCTTCAGAAAAAGCCTCACGCCTTCTGGACACGCAGGCAGTCAGCTGATCAGCCCATTCCGCACCTTGCCGTTGACGCGCACATGGCTCTGATAACCAACAGGTACGCCGGATCGGGCGGAGATGAGCTGCCTTATGAGTTCCGCTGGTTCGGCATGGGACCGATCATAGGCACCCGGACCTGGGGCGGACTGGTGGGTGTCTCAATGTTTATTGAGCTGATTGACGGCGGTACCATTACCGCACCCGACTACCGCATTTACAACGAAAAGGGTGAATGGGTTGTGGAAAATGAGGGTGTCACACCGGATATAATCATTGATGTTGACTCGAAAAAGTACTCGGAGGGGTATGACACCCAGCTGATGAAGGCTGTGGAGGTGGTAATGCAAAAGATCTCGGAAGAGCCACGCTCATGGCCTCAGCATAAGCCGTACCCGGTTGACAGGTAATCCTGCATGCTTGACAGCCCTTTATTCCCAGCTTACAACAATAGAATAGGGCACTCCGTTAAGAACATCAATGCACCCGGCATATTCAACGCCCCAGGGTGTGGGAATAGTTGTTACTGTATTGTTGCACTCCACTCCCAGATACCATAAACCCGGATCCATTTCGGCTAATTTCATAGTCTTATATGCCCCCAGAGAAATATCTTTATAGTCAGAAGTGTTCCTGAAGGCAAAGTTGCCCTTCTTGAGATAGAGGAACAGATCATAATCTTCTGCTCCATCAAGGGTTATTTTTATGTTTCTGGCATTGTGGGGAATCCTGAAAACAAAATGATGGTACTGCTTATCTCCGATCATTGTTGAATCAGGATTATTTTGCCATGTTGCTTTGAACATTTTTCTTACAGAACCATTCTCCAGTTCCCCTTTTATAACCGGACTCCCGTTTCCATCCAATGCATATTGAATCATTGAAGCCATCAGGTCCAGACGCTCTCCTCCCGTTATGCTCTCAGGGTGTGATCCTATAACTACCAGCCGGCCTGTTAATTCATGTTTTTTATATGCCCATGCACTTATTTCACCATTGATCTGGGTTCCCTCTTTTTTGTGAGGATAGTCATATCTCAGCAGTACTTCTGTTCCTGCCGGGAAAAGCTGTTCTGTATAGGCCAGACATCCTCCATTATGGCGGACACTGTCAATGTACATATCACCTCCGAAATTGTCAAATTTTAAAAGAGGAGAATTCTTTTCAACCTTCATGCCGGTATAACTGTTCAACAGACCCGTTGCCCTAGCTACCCCAGGCCAAATCTGAAGATAGTGCTCACGTGGAAACACTGTATCTGATCTCAGCGTAGCTGAGGACGACAGGAACGCCCCGGCACAAGTCCCAACATAGCTACCCCCGTTCATAAAAAACCGACGAATGTTATCAAGTCCCTCTTTCCGTAATGATAATCCATGAGATGCTGCCTTGCCTCCATTAACAAAAATCATCCGGAACCTAGGCTGACCATCAGGATATAGAAGTATTCCATTCAGGTCGGTTTCAGATCCTATAATAAGACGGTCCTGAACAATAGAATCTGTTCTTGTTGGAGGAAATGTTGATTTGTAACGCGTTGAAGCGAAATATTCAATTGACAGGCCCAACAGATCGGCCGCAGGCAGACGCTCCATAGATGTCAGTCTGATGCCTCCGTCCATAAACACATCCTTGTAAAAACCCTGAGGACTTAAACAGGAAGAGTATACAAACAGTAATAACAAGAATAAACGATAACGGTTTTTCATGGTCATTTTAAAATTTTTAATGTTAATTCACGCTCATGATTTTTATACTCATCAATAATCAATCTATCTATTTCTTTGTACAGATCACTCAGCTCCCTCGTTGATGGTGTTCGTCCTTCCCATTTCGTCATCTCTTTATTTGAAAAACTAAATATCCTGTCTTCAAGAGGCAGCAGCCACTGCAGGTAACCACTCCCGTTAGTATTATTGACCTTGTTTATATCAAGATAGTCAGGGCCGTTGTCGTAAATAGAAGGGAATGATCTTTTCTTGAGCTCAAGTGACACATCGCAGAGTGGAGCAGTATGTTCTGGTGGTGCTGTTAGCATTTCCGGCAACAGATGCCCGGGATTTAACCAAACGGGATATGCAACTGTGGCAAGAGGCCAGCCGACAGCCACCCACATTGTTGATGAAGAAAATTCATCTCCGTAGCGAATGCCTTTGATTACCAGTGATGATGTCGAGTTCTTGCGAGCAATATTATCAGCAAAATGAACCAATCTGACTTCATTCTCAGCTGTAGCCATATCCTTCAGGTCATCACGGGTGAAATAATTATATAGGCTTCTGCCTGCCTGCTGCAAGATTGTTTCAGGATTCAGATTGTCAATTATTGCATTGCGATAAAAGATGTCATAGGCTGTGATATACCGTGCATAACCTTTCCCTCTGAGCGGATCACCGGAAAATGAATAATTGGTTCTTATTACAAACCCCAGAGGGGCATTTGCGGGATCATTGACATCGATCTTTGTCCAGCCATTATTTCCAGCCTCATAATATGAAGCTCCTCCATAACCGTCAATAACCCCAAAATTACTATGTAGTCCGGTTGGCTTTGGAAGAGTATCCAGGATGCTTTCAAAGTCCTGCAGGGTCTCGCAAAGAGAAAGAGCCACAGACATAAATAGACCTGCACTCCGGTCAAACGACTGCTCCACCGTATCATTTAGATTATACGATGCCGTATTCATAATCGAGAAACCGGCTTCGTTCATCCCAATCCACACACTTGATTCCGCCTTACCCGCACTCACCAGGCCAATATAATCAAATCTCGCCCCGGTAAAATAGCAGAGCTTATTGTTCCCATTGTTTGTATCCCTCTGCTTCCACATGAGTGGTCTGCCATCATGGGTGAATTTACCGCTTACAATGGCAGAGGTACACGCTCCTCCCTCAAGGCTTAACAGCATTGCTAAAAGGAGAAAAGGGTATTTCCTCATTTTCGATTGTTAGATATTAAGATGAGGTGCTCAATAATAGAGCAACATCCATCATTTAAGCACCTCATCAACAGATTTATCATTATGACCCTTGGTATACAGAATATCCCGGATTCTGCTGGTCTCTTATATTTGGATTAGCATCCATCTCCGTAATTGGGATGGGTGCAACTACTTTATAGAAATTCTCATCATTTCTTCCAGTATCAGTCGTTGGGTCTATTGTAAGTACTGTATGGTGTGAATTATCCCTGGTGAAAGATCTACTTTTCCGCAGGTAATCCCATATTCCATGCCCTTCGAGCGCCAGCTCTCTTCTTCTTTCATTAAAGATAGCTGTTTTCAGATCATCCCCTGAAAGATCAGTCAGAATTGTACCCGTCCTCTTCGAGTATACACGATTCAGATAATCAAGGGCTTCCACATCCCGGATTCCTGTCTCGGAGTAGGCTTCAGCAGCTATCAAAAGAAGCTCGGGCAGACGTATATAGGGAGTATTATGCAAATAGACGTTTCCTTCGCGTCCTCCAATATACTTGTAATAGTATCTTGCCGAATATCCGTCTACACCCTGGATAAGTTCTGTGGCTGTCAGCGGGGCAGTGCTTGTTTTGTCCTCATGAAGTAGCTGAATCCTGATATCATCAGGATTTTCATTCAAAAGGGCAATGAAAGCATCAGAAGCCCCAATGTCACCATACCCTTTTGATGACGCATCGTGACGACCGTCCTCATTTACAGTCTTACTGGCCACATATCCGGGCATTCTGTCAGCCAGATTATCGGTCAGCGTATATCTAAGTTCAAAAATCACTTCATCATTACACTCTTCATAGTTTTCAGTCAGGAACTCAGATTTTTCTATCATGGACCTACCTGTTGATGCCTGAACGGCTGCATTAGCTGCCTCTTCCCATTTTTCCTGATAGAGGTACACATTTGCCAGTATCCCCTGGATAGCCTTGGCTGAGATATAATAACCGGGGGTTCTCGAAGGATCAATTTTGTCAAACGCATCAATAAGCAATTCCTCAAGGTATTGAAAGACCTCTGCCAGTTCAGCACGAACGGGGAGATTTTCAATAGTTGACACGTTGTCATCTTTTGTTCTTACGATTGGCAGTCCGAGGGTATACCTGGCATCAATCTCCGAATAAACAGGCGGATAACAAAAGGTTTGTAATAACTCCAGGTATGCAATAGCTTTTATGGTTATTGCCTGAGCCTCCATATCATCAATTACATCCTGCTTGCCTTCAAGTCCAGAGATACCATCAATAAAAACATTGCAGTCTTTTATGATCTGGTAACCCTGGGCCCAGATAACTCCGGCAACACCATAGTTAGTCACATTGTCCTGATAACTGTACTCTGTAGTGAAATACTGCCCGGTGCTTGTCAGAAGGAAAAAGTCACAACTTTTGAGATCACCCCTCAGTAATGTACTTCTGCCAGTGAAGTCACCACTCTGCAGGTCATTGTATAGTCCGTTGAGAGCAGCCTGGCACGTTTCGATGTTTGAATAAATATTTACTCCTGATACCGAACTGCTTGGAAATCTGTCCAGAAAATCTTCGCATCCACTGCAAATGATTATCAGTGATATTGTGAAGACTATTTTATATAGATCTGTTTTTTTCATGTTGACTTAAGTTTGGTTATTCTGTATCTTCCCAGAACTCACTGCGTAATTTAAAAGCTCAGGTTGAGGCCTGCCAGAAAGGTTCTTGGAGTCGGATATGAATAGTGATATCTGTATCCGCTGCTGTTTGTTTCAGGGTCAAATCCCGGCATCTCAGTCAGTATAAATACGTTTTCAATCTGGGTAAATACCTTTACCCCATCCATATTCAATTTGCCGGTAATCCTTTTAGGTATAGTATACGTCAGAATAATATTCCGCATCTTCAGATAATCGCCATTATACATATACCGAGAAGAGTAGTTGGATCCATTTTTATACCCATTAATAAGAATAGGATAATCAGAATCCATATTGTCAGGTCTCCAGTTGTCAAGCATAGCCACTTCTTTGTTTATTTTCCTGGAATATCCATCATCCCACGTGCTTCTGGCAGCATCGTAATCATAAACCAGGAAATCAAGACCAAATGAGAACAGGGCATTCAGCTCGATATTCTTGTAATGCAGCCCTGTATTAATCCCACCTGAATAATGAGGCAATCCTGAGCCAAGAATCTGACGTGTTGCTTCGTCGAACACTTTTGTGGTCGTTTTCTCTCCTGTCTCGCTTACGACATACCACATTGGCTCACCAGTCTGCTTGTCAATTCCTGCCCACTCCTGCATGTACCATGACAAATTGGGATAACCAGTCCTGTCAACCCTGATTCCACTTACGTTATCAGATGGAAGAGATTCTATCTTGTTTCTTAGTGTGGACAAGTTCAGAGAAAGGCTCCATGAAAAGTCTCCAACTTCCACAGGCACTGCATTTAACGAATATTCAAACCCTCTGTTGCTCATTGCTCCGAGGTTTACAGTAGCGGTAGTATATCCGGATACCCTTGACAGTTCACGGTCGAGCAAAAGACCATCAGAATAACGATGGAAAAATTCAGCCGAGGCAGATATTCTGCCCTTAAAGGCACTTGCCTCCAAACCTATATTAAAGTTTTTGCTTTTCTCCCAGCTGAGATTCAGGTTCTCTACGTTTGTTATTGCTGCTCCCGATTGATCATTATAATCATTCCCGAAAACATAATTACCAATATACTCATACAAACCACTTGGCAATGTTCCATTTATACCATAACTGGCACGCAGTTTTGTGTCATCCAACCACTTGAGATCACTCATGAAAGGTTCCTTGGAGATTCTCCATGCGCCTGATACAGAATAGAAATTACCCCATCGCGACTGACTGGAGAAACGTGAAGAACCATCCCGACGGAAACTCAGGGCAATATAGTATTTGTTGTCATAGTTATATTCGGCCTTCCCCAATGCTGAAAGCAGAGCATCGTCAGTATAGTAGCCGCTCAAACTCCGAATCACAGAACCTGCATTGATCACAGGCGTAAATTCAGTCTGGTAATTTGTCATCTCGCCTCCAAAATACTTGGTGTGAGTGTGTTCAACTTCCCAACCCGCAAGAGCATTTATATTGTGTACCGAACCGAGCGTAGTTGTGTAATTCAAAATATTGGATGAAGTAATACGACTTCGGATACTGTAGTATTCATATTTAATTCCGATATTGCTTTTACCGGCTGCAATTCCTATAGGGTACCATCTGTTCTCATCCGTTTGCCTTGAGTCAAAACCAAAAGTAGATTTAAAGTTAAGACCTTCAATAATATTCAGCTGTGCCCATGCAATTGCTGTCTGTCGATGAGTACCCGTGTAATAATCTGCTTTGTCAAGAATGGCAACGGGATTATAGTTGCTTAACACATCGTAAGGGAATGTTGAATTGTAGGTACCATCAGAATATAGGACCGGGACAACAGGAGGGATGTCATGTGCAGCACGTAAGGGATCGGCATACATCTGACCGCTCTGTGGACCTGACTGATTAGTGAAGGAAATATTCAGATTTGCACCAAACCAAAGCACCTTGTTGGATTTAGAAGTTAAATTGGCTCTGCCTGAGTATCTCGTAAGCCCTGCCTGTTTCACGGGAGACAGCACATTGTAGTATTCGCCGGAAGCAAAATATGTTACTCCATTCTGGCCTCCTGAAGCTGAAAAATTTATCTTCTCTGTCTGACCCCGCCTGCTTACCTCTTCCAGCCAGTCAGTATCAGGATACATACTATATCCTTCACCCCAGAAATCATATACATTACCTTCTATTTTAAAGGCTTTGTTGAAGTTACTGCGTGCAGTGGCCATAAAACCCTCATAAGCTTCTTGGTCGGTATAACTCTGTTTAATGAACTCATATGAATCCATGCCGGAGGGAGTAGCTTTTCGCATAAGAGCATTTATCTCTCCGGTAAGCCATAATTCGGCAAACTGATCTTTGTCTGCCATATCCACGGTATTCAGATGCTGCGAAGAGCCATACTGAACATCAAGATTAAACCTTGTTCTCCCCTCTCTTCCCTGTTTGGTTGTAATAATTATTACTCCATTCGCGGCTCTGGATCCATAAAGTGATGCAGCAGCTGCATCTTTCAGAACAGTCATTGATTCAATATCACTGGGATTAATGGAAGCCATCGGGTTAGATTGAATATTCCCCAATTGTGCAAGGTCAGACATGTTTGAGGCTACCCCATCAATAACATAGAGCGGCGCGTTGGACGCATTCATTGAACCAATGCCCCTGATCCTCACAATAGGCATATCACCCGGCTGACCCGTGGTTGTGACAAGCACCCCGGTTGTATTGGCCCCCAAAACATCAGTGAATGAAGTAACCGGCCTCTCAGCTATTCTTTCCGTAGAAACAACGCTGGCTGAACCGGTGAATGATTCTTTCTTTGTGACCCCATACGCAACAACTATAACATCATCAAGCTGTATGAGGTCTTCCTCCATATAAACCAACATGTTCTCCTCTTCCGTCGCAGTGACTTCCAAAGTTCTCATGCCTACAAAGGAAAATTGCAATACATCACCGGGATTGGTGGAGATTGTGAACTTTCCGTCAAAATCAGTTATTACTGCATTCAGAGGATTCCTTTTAAGCGATACAGTTACACCCGGGAAAGGTCTTCCGTCTGCATCATGGACAATACCATTAATCCTGTGTTCCTGTATCATACTGGGGGCATTTTTCCTGCCAGGCACAATAGCAATATAATTGTCTATAAGCTTGTAAGTAAGATCAGAACCAGCAAGGAGTTCTTCAATAATCGTTGAAACAGGCACATCATTTCTCTTAAGTGTTACCTGATTCAATCCTGCGATTTCTTCGTCCCGGTAAAAGAAGAAGTAGTCAGTTTCCTCCTCAATCGCTGCAAATACTGTTTTGATATCAGTATTCTCCAAATTTATGGAGATCATGTCGTTCTGGGCATAAACACCTACAGCAGCAGCCAGATTCAGGGTACATAAAAAGAACAACACCTTTGTCATCATAAGAATAATTATTCCTTTTGGTAGAACTCGGTAGGATTTATTTTTCATATCTTTATTTTGTGTTTTAACAATTCCTTTTTTCTAAAAAAGGAGGAGTTTAAGGAAAGGCGTTATCGCCTTTTATTGCTTTGGGCCGGATATTACCTGGAAATTTTATCCGGCCTAATTTTTTATCTGTTTTTCCCCATAGGCTACTCTTTTATTATTATTCTGCTTAATCTATTGTTAATCACTTCAATATTAAATTGAAAATCAGAGGTCAGCCGGAGTACTTCAAGAACCTGGTCAACCGGCTTATGCTTAAGTATTGTTCCTGAATATCTTATGTCCTTTGTTTCGTCATTGAGAAAAAGTATCTCTACACTGTACCAGCGTTCAAGGTCTTTTGCAATGTCTTCAAGCCTTCGATTAGAGAATGTAATCATCCCCCTTTTCCATGAGGTGAAGAATTTTGTGTCTACACGTGAAACCTGTATGTCCATGGACTCAATGTTAACCATTGCGTTCTCCCCGGGATTAAGCCTGACAAGACTCTTTCCAACATTTGAATAAATATCTACCGATCCATCTACCAACGTAACATCAATATCACAATCATCTGAATAAGCATCAACATTGAAACTTGTACCCCTAGCCACTATCTCTATTCCCAATGAAGTAACTGTAAACGGATTATCATGGTCACTGATAACCTCAAAAAATGCCTCTCCCTCTAATGCCACACATCTGTTCTTCTTCGAATAGTTTGCCGGATAAGTAAGTACTGTACCTGAGTTTAAAGTAACCTTTGAACCATCAGCAAGAATAATGTCAGTAGCCTGACCTAAAGGAGCTGAAACAGTATGATAACAGATATCACTGCCTCCTCCATGACCGGACATATAATGATAAAGGCAAAGAGTCAATCCAATTGTCGTGATGACAACAGCAGCATATTTTAACAGGGAAAGTATCGGATTCCCTGGGGATGAAGACCCTATGTGCAGAGTCTTAATGCCTTTATTTCTTGCTATGATTTCCCCGGCATCGGGAATCATTCCGGAAAGTACCCAGGTATTTTTAAGTTCAACATATCTCCTTCTGTTCTCTACTGATTCCTCAATCCATTTGAGCATTACAGCTTCTTCTTCCCCGGTTAGTTCTTTCTTGAGGAATTTGATGATCTCAAGGTCTTCCATTCTTAAAATAAAGTTGATACATAACAATAACAGGTAAGAAAGCCTGATCCCTTAAAAATGTTAAAAAAAAATCCGGAGAAGATTACATGTAATCAGCCAAAGCAGTCCTGAGTATTCTCAGTGCCCTGGTCATGTGTGATTCGACAGTTTTAACTGAAATTGAGAGGTATTGTGCTATTTCCCTGTTTGACATCAGTTTATACCTGCTGCACTCGAATACAAGCCTGCACTGCGGGGATAGTTTTTCTAAAGTCTTCTGGAGTATACTAACGATATCCGAATAGGACTCATCTGTAATCCTTGCCTCCCGTAAAGCCTGATAATTCAAACGTGCTAATCGTTCCCGCTCACTTTCCCTGTGTTTGTAAACAATCAACCTGTGTTCAAGGATTGAAAGAGCCTCGTTTTTGGTAACAGTATAGAGCCATGCAGAGAGGCTTGTGTTATCACAGAGTCGTTCTCTGCAATTCCATAATTTGGTAAAGACGTTCTGAACTACATCATCTGAAGCATCGCTGTCATGGAGATACTCATCCGCAAAATTATGAAGCCTGGAGAAATAAGTCTGATAAACAATTCCAAAGACAACATTATCTCCTTTTTTAAGCTTATTCAGAAAATCCTCCCTATGATTGATGCTGGTCACAAACTCGTTGAAATTGATAAATAACAATAATTCAAAGTATAGAAAATTTTATGAAAAGTAGTCGAAATAGTTATTTAATCATTTACTGTCCTGCCGCTTCAACCAGTTGCCTGGTAGTCGGATCACCAGGGAACAGGTCAGCCAGCTGACGGGCATAGTTCAGCGCCTTGTCCTTTTTGCCATGCTCAAGGTAGAAGGTTGTCAGCGCATAGAGATAATCATAGCTGCCCGGTGCCCGCTCCAGGGCACTGAGGAGGTATCTCTCGGCCGCCGAGGTATTGCCCATAGTGTTCTCCAGCAATCCGAGGTTATAGAGTATCCTGGTCTGTTCAGGCATCAGCTTCGCCGCCTTCAGGAAGAATTCACGGCTCTCCCCGTACCTCCCCTGCTCGGCTAGCAGCATGGCCAGTGAGCTGTTGAGCTCATGCAATTCCGGGTGCTCCCTGAGCAGCTCGCGAAGCAGCCTCTCAGCCTCACCGTGCTCACCCTGCTGTGCATATACGGTTGCCAGGTTCACCTTTGCCATGTAAAACTGATCATCAACTTCAAGTGCTTCGCGGTATGCCGCCCCCGCCCCTGCCAGATTCCCTGCATTGGCATACATTATCCCGAGATTGAACAACCCTCCCGGGAAATCAGCATTATAGAGGTTGATTTCCCTGTACTCATCCAGCGCCGCCCTGCGGGCCTTACGGGCAGCAGGACTCAACTGGTCCTCCCTCACTTCGGAGAGCCTGATGCCGGCCTCGGATCTTATCCCCTTTACCGGGTCATTGAGGAGTGGCATCAGCAGCTTCTCATATGATTCCACATCTGTCGGGTTATAGCTCATCACCGCTGTATGGCGCACCAGCGAGGCCGGGTCAGTAAGCGCCCGCTCCACGGCACGGTTGGCCTCCGGTGTGTTCATCTGTCCGAGGAACCGCACCGCTGTGGCTCTCACCATCAGAGGGAACAGCTCGTTCCCGGAACAGAGGATCAGGTCCGGGATCACGCTGCTGTCACCTCTCTCAGCCGCCGCGAATGTCTCACCATAATGCGGCCTCGTGCGCTCACCGTACCACTTGAGGATGTAGCTCTGCGACCAGGCTGTGCTTCTGTCCTTGTGGCAGTCGTTGCACGCATTGGGGATGCCGGTCCTTGCAGTCAGGTCCGGACGGGGTATGCGGAAACTGTGGTCGCGACGGTAGTCAATACCCATATAATACCTGCCTGTCATGTGACAGTTGACGCACTGGGCACCGGTGCCCTCAACATATTCCGGTTCTCCCCGGTTAATAAGCCGGTTGCTTTTAGAACTACCTGTATTTCCGTTCTCCTGACCGTCCTGACGGCCGGGACCGGGGATGCGCGCATTCTCTACTGCTTCCCTGATGCTCTCCTGGCAGGTGACTATTCCGGGATCCATCTTATGAAAATGGTGTCTGGGGGTGTCATAGATATCCGGCCGGTGGCACTGAAGACAGAGCCGGTTGTCAGGCTCAATGGTTTTGGCAGAGTGCGAGTCATGGCAGTCGCTGCACATCACCTCCTGCTCAAACATCCTGCTCTGAGTGAAGGAGCCATACTCATACACCTCATCAAGTATCTGCCCGTCGGTGTGGTACAGAGGCTGAGCCGTCAGCATCGGGATCATATAATTGAGCAGGTCACTGTTGTCATCGGTGTAATCTCCCATTATCGCCCTGCGCGAGTGACAGCGTGCGCAGACGTTCAACAGCTCCTCGTTGGTCAGATCCCGGGTACGAACAATCAGTCCCGTGTTGACATCTGCCGACCGTGAGTCCTCAGGCAGCGCGGCCCATACCAGGTGCTCAGAGGCAGGACCGTGACATGCCTCGCAGCTGACATCAATCTCTGACCAGGTGGTGTTATAGCTCCTGGTCACCGGGTCATAGTTCTTCTTCAGGTTCGTCGAGTGGCAGTCGGCACACATACCGTTCCAGTTTTGTGCCTGGCTGGTCCAGTGCAGCCAGTTGCCGGGTCCTACCTCCTCATCGGTATAGATGGTGTCTCCCAGGTGGAACCATCTGCCGCGCTCCGTATCCCATGCTATAGGCAGGCATTGCAGCCGTCCTCCCTCGAAAGGCACCAGGTACTGCTGCAGGGGAGTGTATCCGAATGTGTAGGCGACCTCAAAATCCTCAAAGCTGCCAGACGGGCCTTCAGTGTTGACAAAAAACTTTTCGCCCCTGCGAAAGAACCGATGCACCCTGCCCCTGTGCCTGTACTCATAATCATTAAAGTTGCCCAGAACCGTACTGTCTGTTGCCGTGGCCATTGCCAGATCATGGTGCGAACCTTTCCACAGGTCATATTCGTTCTTATGGCACTCGATGCAGGAGGCGGCGCCGGTGAATGACGGGCCCTGCGCATGCTTATCACCCTGTCTCTCCAGGGCCGTACGCACCAGGTAAACAGGAAAGGAGATCACAAGAACGGCCGTGGCAATCATACCGATCTTCTTCCAGTTCCTCATCCTGTCTGTTTCGCTGCTAAAGGGCATAGGTCACCTGGCTTGAATCAAACCTCTTTCTTTTCGTTATGCTGCTCGTATCCACCTTCACCTTACCCTCCTCTATAATGACCGGCAGGTAGTCAAGAGGCCTTGGCGCGGGTGAGCTGAGCACAATGCCCCGGCGGTCAAAGGCAGATGAGTGACAGGGGCAGTCGAACTGCTGCCTTTCCTCATTCCATAGCACAGAGCAGCCCAGGTGCGGGCATGTGAGTGAGAGTGCCAGGAATCCTCCGTCCTTTTCTCTGACAATATAGAGCCTGTTGACCCTGTCATGAGTAACTGATCCTGGCTGGAACTCATCCACACTGCCTATCACGCGGAGGGTATCTGATGGTCTGCTCTTGTGAGCCTCCTTTGATGGCTTGAGAAGGCTGATGACAAACCAGAGAAACTCAGCCAGGGCAACGATGCCGAGTATCTGCCAGACTCTCTTCATGAATTTCCGCCTGCCTCTTTCAGGTTGGTCCGGCTTATCTGTCATTGTCCTCTCCATCTCGCGGTTATGTTCTTGTGTCGTCATATATTCCAGGGCCACACCAGGTTCATCCCTTCGCCCCTGAAAAATATGCCGGTTACGGTAAGCATGGCATAAGACACAACCATCAGGCCTGCAACCGATTGTATCATCTCCGCGCGATTAAGGGAATAACGTCCGCAGAGATATTTCAGGAAGAGCCACATGGTTACAACTACCAGCAGGAATGGGACAACACCGGTGGTCACGAGCGTAGGTATCTTGGGAAGAAGTACTTCCGGGTCAGGAAGGAGCTCGCTTAGTGCAATGAAGAACACGGTGAAGACAGCCCCTGCTGTCGCAGCCGTTTTTACCGAACTGATGCCGTTGCCGGAGAGGAACCATATCCCCTGGTCATTGTTATTACTCTTCACGTAGGGCATCCATACCGCTGCAGCCAGCACCGTCACAGGCATGATGAAGACCGCGAACAAAGGGTGGAAGTGAATGAGCAACTCCTGCAGCCCCATAAAGTACCATGGCGCCTTGGCTGGGTTGGGGCTGAAGGCAGGGTTTGCGCGCTCCCGCAGGGGTGCGTCAAGGAGACTGCTTATAAGAAATATTGCCGCGAGCAGCACCACTGTAACCAAGAACTCCCTGTTGACGAGATGAGGCCTGGTGTCAACCATAGGGCTGTCTGCATCTTTTGCTGCTACAATGACACCCCCGGCGCGACGTATCTTCCAGAAGTGCCATGCCATCAGGGCTAATATCAGCAGGGGGATTACGCCTGTATGCAGGTTAAAAAAGTTGGTGAGTGTAGGCTGCCCCACCTCCGCTCCTCCAAGCAGCACCTTGCGGATGGGCTCACCCGCCAGGGGGACATATGACAGAAGGCTGGTACCCACCGTGACCGCCCAGTAGGAGAGCTGGTCCCAGGGCAGAAGGTAGCCGGTGAAATTGGAGAGGACCACAAGTATGAGAAGTACAAGGCCGGTAATCCATGTCACATCTCTCGGTGGACGGTAGGCGCCGGTGAATACCACACGAAGCATATGGAGGAAGGCAATCCACACGAAAGCAATTGCGCTCCAGTGGTGGATATTTCGCAGCATCTTCCCGAAGAGCAGGCTCTCCTGCAGGTTAAGGATAGAGTTGTAGGCATTCTCCGGGGAAGGTTCATAATGAAACTTAAGCAGCAGCCCGGTGACCACCTGTATCACCAGGAGCAGCGCTGCCATGCCGCCCAGGCCGAAGGTGAGGGTATAGCGTAGGGTTGATTCCCTTACCTTCCGCGGGTGCAGATGAAGGATGAGTCCGAAGCGCGATTTTTCTCTCTTTTCAGTGGCAGGATGCTCAGTCATCAGGATTTCCGGCTTGATGCCATAAAAACAAAGATAAATTTTTTCGCATTGCGTCGATTGGCACCGGAAAGGGCGGGAGGTTATAATTGCCATGAAGATTTTCCGCGGGGAATAAGGCAACAATTGACTTTAGTGCTAAATTTAATCTCAAATGGAAACGGGCTATGAACAAAGAGAAAAGTATCATCACTCCGAGGCTGGTTATCATGCTGCTCTTAGCAGTTGTGGTAATACCGATGCTTCCCCTGCTTGTCTCACGTCATTGGAACTGGATTGAGGCCTGGATATACGCTGCCATATGTATCCTGGGGTTCATAATCAGCAGGATGCTGGCTGCCAGGAGGAATCTCGGACTGCTGGCCGAGAGATCCAGGTTCGGACAGCAAAGTGACGCCAAATCATGGGACAGGACTATGACTGCCCTGCTTACCCTTGGAGGCCTGATCATTCATCTTGTACCGGGACTTGACAGGCTTAAGGGCTGGTCTGATGGGTTCAGTAGGTCCTGGGTGGTTGTCGGTTTTGTTCTTGTCTTGGCTGGTTATCTTCTTGGTTCATACGCCCTGATAGCCAACAGGTATTTCTCGGGGATGGTGAGGATACAGACCGACCGTGATCATAAGGTGGTTTCTTCGGGACCATACCGGTGGGTCCGTCATCCCGGATACCTGGGTGCTGCAATGACATACGCCGGTATTCCTTTCTTTCTGGATTCGGCGTGGACGCTGATCCCTGTTGCGGTTACAATAGGAATACTGGTTGTCCGCACCTCCCTGGAGGACCGTACCCTGCAAAGTGAGTTGCCCGGTTATAATGAATATGCCCGGCATACACATTACCGTCTCTTCCCGGGCATATGGTGAATTCAATTTTGTTTTATCTTTGCCCCCGCCCGGGACGTTAGCTCAGTCGGTTTAGAGCGCTTGCTTCACACGCAAGAGGTCACTGGTTCGAATCCAGTACGTCCCA
>JAAZAP010000068.1 GCA_012514255.1 Bacteroidales bacterium
CATGCCTCCCGATTCGGCTAAGTTACTATTTGAATGAAATGATAACAAAATAAAAAGAAGTTTTTGCGAAATGGGAATTTTGCTGTTTATTTGCACTCCGAAATACGGTGGTTGTAGCTCAGTTGGTTAGAGCGCCAGATTGTGGCTCTGGAGGTCGCCGGTTCGACTCCGGTCTTCCACCCTGTCAGAAAAAGCTGCCTCCGGCATATGCCAGGGGCGGCTGTTTTTTAGGTCAAAAGTGAGGAATGCTTCAGATCGGAACAAAAAAATAAGCCATTAACAGCAGTAGACCAGCCAATGCAGGCAGAGGTGCCACAATCACGTGATCACCGCACCAGACCTGTACGGCTCAAACGCAGCCAACGGTGCTATCGTGGTAACTACCAAGACGGGCCAGGCAGGCGGGAAAATCACCTGTTTACCGGATAAGTTAAAAGAGCCTCGCGATTGCGGGGTTCTTTTTTTATTCCTTATCCGGGTGTTGATCAGTTAACCGGCTCGCCGGTATTTGATTCCTGCCGCCACAGCCAGACCTGCCAGCACCACCACTGACACATAGACAAAGGCCGGAACCGGAACAGGATCACCACCGGCATAGGAATGCAATCCCGACAGGTAATAGTTGACACCGAAATAGGTCATCAATACCGACGAGAATGCAAACAGCGAAAGCAGGTTGAATGTATATGTGTCCTTCATTCCCGGAATCATCCGCGAATGGGTCACCAGCGTGTAAACTATTATGGTTACCAGAGACCATGTTTCCTTCGGATCCCAGCCCCAGTAACGGCCCCATGACTCATTGGCCCAGACAGCCCCGAGGAAGGTCCCAATCGTCAGGAAATACAACCCAAGGGTAAGAGTCCTGTAGTTGATTACAGTTAGCTCACCAATGACGGCACTTATCCTCTCCCTGTTAACCGGCTTCACGAAAAGCATCATCACCAGCACGACCAGACCCAGGATAGCTCCCAGGCCTAGGAAACCGTAACTGCCGGTGATAACCGACACATGCAGCGTCAGCCAGTATGAACGCAGCACCGGTACGAGATTGGTTATCTCCGGGTCCATGAAACTCAGGTGCGCCACCATAAGGGTCAGTCCGCCCAGAACAGAGGTGGCGGCCAGGGTGAGCAACGACTTCCGGCTGAAGATCAGCCCGGCAAGCAAGGTTACCCACGAGATGAACAGCATCGACTCATAGCCGTTGCTCATCGGCGAGTGACCGGATATATACCACCTGATACCGAGCCCCAGGGTATGGAGCAGGAACCCGGTGGTAATGAGTCCTGCCAGTATCTTCAGGAGGAGACCTGAGAGCGGTCGGCCGCTTATAATGAAGGCAATGATCATAATTATCATCACCAGGCCCACCGTGGCATACCAGGGGAAGAGCCGCTCAAAAATCTTCGCCTTGTAATAAAAGAGTTCGGCACTGACCTTGTTTTCTGAAGGCAGTTCATATCCTGCATGCTGACGCTGATAATTCCTGAGCGCAGCAACAAATTCCTCCGGAGCGGCCGCAGGGCGTGTGACCGAGGTCACAGCCTGAGCCCATAACGGTACCACGCTCATCACAAAAAGAGAGTCCTCACTGCTGATGCCATGCTTTACCGCCTCTTCCGCGTTGCCCCAGTGATCGGTGCCGTCCCTCAGCGGAAAGATGCGAAGGAAATCGCCGCGTGACATCATATAGTAGATATTCACCCTCTCATCAACCTTTATAACCTCCTTGTCGAACTTGCTTCGCTGGCCATCCGGCTTTGCGTAGGCCTCATCAACAAGTGAAGCCAGCCTGTACCCCCCGGCTTCGCCAAAAGTCACTATCTCAGAGAAGGCAGCCAGCTCTCCCTTCAATCCGAGCCTCTCCCTGAGCTCGCCGTTTGACACCTTAATCATCGGCACATTCTGCCAGTGATAAAAATCAAATGAGCATCCAAGAAATACCTGCATGGGAGATAAAACCCCAAGACTGTTCTCCTTAGCCACCTTCCTGAGGATATCACTGCTGACTGTATAGAGGGGCTTGGTTCGTCCCTTCTGGTCCTGTGCCAGTACCGAACCGAAACTGTCAGCAGCCGTCTTCTCAATTATCAGTTGTTGCTGACCCTGAGCCGGAGCCAGTGAGGCGAACAGAATGAATGTCACGGCTGCAGCTGCCTTTCGGTAATTTGAGCTCCAGTGCCCCGGAACAACCGTGCGGAAGAAGGATTTCCTGTTAAGCAGAGAAAGAATAATAAACAGGAATAGCAGGCCATAACCGGCATAGGTTGTATACATCCCTGCCGGGTCATGGTTAACAGAGAGTACTGTTCCCATCTCGTCATTGTCATATGACGACTGGTAGAACCGGTATCCGTGGTATTTGAGGATATGATTCATATAAATGTCATAGTCGAACTCCCTGCCGTTCAACTGATCAGAGAGGGTCACCCTGCTTTTGAATCCGGCCGGGGAGTTCGAACCCGGGTAGCGTTCCACGATGAAGTCGTTCAGTTTCAGGTTGAAGGGCAGTTCCCTCCCGGCGGCGCCGTAACTGACCCTGGCAGTGACATTGCCTGCCTCGCCCTGCCAGGAGGATCTCTCCTCACCGTTTCCTTCCCAGAGGTAAATCTTCTTCTGGAAACCTTCTCCCGAAAGTGTCAGTTCCAGTGCACTGCTCTCTCCGCTTCCGGCAGCAGCTTCAGCCGGAACCACCACACCGCTCATAGTCATGACCTGTGGCATGAGCCTGTAACTGCCAACGGTGTACACAGTGCCTTTTATCAGGGGTACAAGCGTATCCGCAGGGAACTCCTCTGACCGCATCTCCTGCATAACCGTTGACCGCAGACCCCTGACCGACCGGATAAAGAATGAGATACCGTCAGTGGTTATGATTATATCCCCTTCTGTCCCGAACCCGGTGGTCATCTCTCCTATCATGGCTGTCTCTCCTTCAGCAAGCACAATGGTCTCACTGCTGACCATATCCGGGGTAGCGATAAATGAGACCATCGGCACTCCTCCGGGAGACTCCTCCACCTTCTGTTCCGCCCCCGCCAGGTATCTGTCAAATGTGAGCGTCACCTTCTCGCCCGATCCAACAAGGCTTTTCCTGTATTTGCCATGACGGCCTCCGGCAACGCTGAGGGGGGCCTCATGACCGGCCAGGGCAACTCCTTTGGCAGCTGTCAGTTCAAATGCGAGCGTGTTGCCTGAGGAAAAAGTATGTGATGATGCCTCTCCCTCCCTGATGTGCATCATGCCATCATAGCCGGTATATCGTGTGATTGCAGCCCCGGCCACCATGATGATGAAGGCTGTGTGAAAGAGCATCACCGTCAGCTTCTCCCTCCGCCAGAGCCTGAAGATAACTACCTGGCCGGCCAGATTGATTACAAGCAGCAGGAAGAGCAATTCAAACCATATCGTATTGTAGACGGCTGCCCGTGCAGCGGCAGCGCCGAAGTCATTCTCAATAAAAGTGGCTGCGGCCATTGCTACAGCCAGCACAATGAAAAGCACTGCCATGAAGGCGGGAGCAAACAGAAATCGTAACTGTTTCATAAAGAGGATTTGGATACAAATCTAATAATTCAGAAACGAAAACGGCAGAGGAACTGTTTTTACCTGTCGGCCTGCCCGCTACTGCTCCAACCGGAGATAATACTCATCAGATGACGGCCAGTGATGCTGATGAAGAGATGCACCAGAAGAAACAATGTGACAATGATGGCAAGGAGGATATGGAGGGTATCAAGAACTGCATAGAAATCTAAACCTGCAGAGAGATTTTCTGCAGGATCAGAGTGCATCATTAAGGCACCTGAGATAATCAGGAACGGAACAACAAGGAACATAACACCGGCATAGGTACCTTTCTGGACCGGGTTAAACTTACGTTCACCGTCAACCGGGAAAGGGGGTTCCTCGCCCCGGAACTGTCCGTAGATATAATGGCGTACCTGTTTCAGGAACCGTCTCAATGATCCTCTCATCCTTGTGCGGTAATGTTTCCCGTTTCCCGTAAAGAGGTTGCCCAGAAAAAATCCCAGGTAGCTCACTGTAAGTATTATACCACTGATATTATGAAGCCCGTTCCCGCCCGGTGCGACATCTGCCGCACCGGTTTCAGGATTATGAAGAAAGATCATTAACCCGGTAATTATCAGTATGATGCATAGTACGGCATTGACCAGGTGCCAGAGACGCACCCATACCGGATAGTGGTAATAATTGCTGCTCATACAGGCAAAGATAGTTTATGTTGTCATAACGTCATCTTCATCTGCTCTACTGAAGAGCGTTAACTCTTCAGTTCACCTTATAAAGTCCCAGCTCTTTCTCCTCAAAGTTGGCGATAAACTCCAACCTCATCCGGTTCTCCGTTACTGCCTGGGGTAAGAATATCTCAACCGCCTGACTAAAGGCCTGATCACGCTGTGCATCATGAAGCAGCAGGTAACCCATGATTATGTTTGCAGCCATCTCCACCAGGCGCCGCGCGTGGAAATCAGTCAGTTCATTGTTGCCGGCAGCAACCACCTGCGCCACTATCTTCTCATATTCGTTGGTGAGACTGACCAGCTCCTTCTTCAGGTATTCCATCTCTGGTCTCACCGGTGCTTTCTCGTACTCACGCATCTGGGTCAGGTACCCTCCTGTTGTCACACCCCTGATTGCAGCCACCACCTGGAGCTGTGAGGTGCCCTCGTAGATGGATGTGATGCGTGCATCGCGGTACAGTCGCTCCACCGGGAAGTCCCTGATGAATCCTGCTCCTCCGTGTATCTGTACGGCGTCATA
Source organism: Bacteroidales bacterium (assembly GCA_012514255.1). Next base: position 4,789 of record JAAZAP010000068.1, read on the forward strand.
GGCAATACGGTTGCACCACTCGCTGCTGATGAGCTTCACCATAGGGGTGTAGATATCTGCAAGCCGTGTATTGTGTTTCAGATCTTCACGCTCCTCCCTGGTCAGGGGGCGTTCAGCAGCGATGAATGCCCACGCTTTATAGATATCGACGAATCGGGCTGTCTCGTAAAGCAGTGACCGCATAGCCTGGAGTCGCACTCTCATCAGTGTCAGTATCTCATAGACAGCAGGGAAGTTGTTTATCGTCTTGCCGAACTGCTTCCTCTCCGAGGCATACCTGGCAGCTTCCTCCCAGGCCGCCTGAGCTATACCCACTGCCTGTGCAGCGACACCCAGACGGGCGCCATTCATCAGTGACATCACGTACTTGATGAGCCCCAGGCGGCGCTCACCAACGAGCTTTGCCGGGGCGTTACGGAAGACCAGCTCGCATGTGGGAGAGCCTTTAATGCCCATCTTGTTCTCTATTCGCCTGACAAGAACACCTCCGTCAGCCCTGTCATAAACAAAGAGTGATAGTCCTCTTCCATCTGCTGTCCCCTCTTCGGAACGGGCAAGTACCAAAGAGATCTCGGCATCACCGTTGGTGATGAACCGCTTAACCCCGTTAAGCAGCCATGTACCCCGGGCTTCATCATAGTGGGCCTTGAGCTGTACCGCCTGCAGGTCAGAGCCGGCATCCGGCTCCGTAAGATCCATGGCTGCTGTGGCTCCCTTGTTGAAGCGTGGCAGGAACTCCTGCCTTATCTCGTTCGATGCAAACTCCAGTATCGTCTCTCCACAGTCCTGTAGTCCCCATATGTTGGCAAATCCGGCATCAGCCCTGGAGACCAGCTCGGCAGCCATGACATAGGGTACCATCGGGAAGTTCAGTCCCTCATACCTGCGCGGGAAGTTCATACCTATCACACCGGCCCTGGTGAGGGCTTCATGATTCTCGCGGGTTCCCCTGGCATATGTCACATGACCGTCGGTAACTGTCGGACCCTCCTGATCCACATCCTCGGCATTTGGAGCAATGACCTCGGCACAAATGGCGCCGATGATCTCCAGTACCCTGTCATAGTTGTCCATGGCATCCTCAAAATCGTGCGGAGCATAATCATACTGATCCTTCTCCCTGTAATCCATCTCCTTCAGCCTGACAATCTTTTCCATCGCCGGATGGGTGAGATGGAATCTGAGGTCCCTGTTGTCGGTATAAAAATTTGCCATTGGTGATATCTTTTATTTTCAGTACGCTCTTTGACTACCTGGCGTTTGCCTTATAATGTTTTATGATCCGGGGGATAACCTCTGCCACATCGCCGTTGATTACATAATCGGCAATGCTGTTTATGGGAGCCGCCGGATCATTGTTTATGGCAATGATCTTTCCGCTCTGGTTCATACCTGCGGTATGCTGTATCTGCCCTGAAATGCCGCATGCTATGTAGAGCTTTGGCCTCACCGTCACCCCCGTCTGCCCCACCTGGCGTTCGTGCCCGGCAAAACCGGCATCAACGGCGGCCCTTGAGGCTGCCACCTCTCCTCCCAGCACTGAGGCCAGCTCATAGAGCAGGGCGAAGTTCTCTTTCGAGCCCATGCCATAACCTCCCGAGACAATGATCTGGGCTGACTTGATATCTACCTTGCGGGGTTCCATGTGTCTCTCTATTATCTCCACCGCCAGGTCTTCCGGCCTGATAAACCGGGAGATATCTATTCTCTTTACCTCTCCCCGGTAGTTTTTATTGGCTATCTCGCACTTCATCACCCCTTCGCGGACGGTGGCCATCTGTGGCCGGTGATCAGGGTTGATGATTGTGGCAATTATGTTTCCGCCGAAGGCGGGTCTGATCTGGTAGAGGAGGTTCTTATAGGTTGTGTCTGTCTTCCTGACATAGTGATCACCAATCTCCAGACTGGTGCAGTCAGCCGTCAGCCCGCTGTGAAGTGCCGACGAGACCCTTGGTCCCAGGTCACGGCCGGTGGTGGTGGCACCCATGAGGGCTATCTGTGGTTTCTCCTGCATGAAGAGACCAGCAATCACCGAGGCATATGGCATGGTGCGGTAATGTTCAAGAACCGGATCATCAGCCACATGTACCACATCCACTCCGAAGGGAAAGAGCTCGTTTTCAATGCCGTCAAGTCCTTTTCCAAGGACTACTGTTTCGAGCCGGCAGTCAAGGGTGTTGGCGAGTGCCCTGCCCCTGGTAAGCAGCTCGAGGCTTACCCCGGCAGGTCTGCCTTCATCAAGCTCGCAAAAGACAAATAGATTGTTCACTGCAAAAATATTTTATCCGTTTTATCAACCAATTGTGTGATTATCAAGCAACTCCCTGACGAGTGATTCAATATCGCTGTCAGAGGAGGTCAGTCGTTTTGACTCCTTGGACTGAAGGATTACGTTCTCAATCTCCTTTACCTTGGTAGGTGACCCGGAGAGTCCGAGCCGGTAAGGATCAGCGCCAATGGCATCTACACCCCATTCGGTAATTTTCATCAACGGTCTGCCGGCAGAGAGGTAGTCAGCGCTCTCAGCCTGCAGTTCAGTGTCAGTGCGTGCGTACTTGTACTTCATCAGCAGCCTGGCATTACGGTAGCGGCATGCCGGAGCTGTACCGTTGACCGTCACCACCAGCGGCAGCGGGGCAGAGACGGTCTCAACGCCTCTCTCCAGTCTGCGCCGTATGATCAGCCTGTCACCTTCAAAATGCATTTCCTCGGCATAGGTTACCTGCGGCCATCCCAGTTTTTCAGCCACCTGTGGACCCACCTGCGCAGTGTCGCCGTCAATAGCCTGCCGACCGCCAATCACCAGGTCGGGCGCCAGTTTTCGCACTGCCAGTGCAAGGGCATATGATGTAGCCAGGGTATCCGATCCGGCAAAGGCCCTGTCGGTCAGCAGAACGCCATCATCCGCACCACGGTAGAGCCCCTCACGAATTATCTCTGCAGCCCGTACCGGACCCATCGTCAGCAGCGTCACAGTAACCCCTTGGTAGCGTTCCTTTATTCGCAGGGCCTGCTCCAGGGCATTCAGATCCTCCGGGTTAAAGATTGCAGGCAGCACACTCCTGTTCACAGTACCGTCTGCCTTCATGGCATCAGGACCTACATTCCGGGTGTCCGGAACCTGCTTGGCAAGTACAACGATCTTGATTCCGTTCATCTCATTATCGCTTTTGAAGTGGCAAATATAATAA
>JAAZAP010000069.1 GCA_012514255.1 Bacteroidales bacterium
GAGGATTGCCCTGCATGTGTCCGTTGGTTGCGCACCTTTCTGCAGCCATCCCAGTGCCTTCTCGAAGTTGATGTCGATTGTTGCCGGGTCAGTGAGCGGATTGTAAATTCCGATCTTCTCAATGAATCTGCCATCACGTGGCGACCTGCTATCTGCTACCACCACGTGGTAGTAGGCCTGCTTTCTGCGGCCCTTCCTAGCTAATCTGATTTTTACTGACATTTAAAAATTGGTTAATTGTTACTCGTTTTTTAATGAGGGTGCAAATATAAGAGTTAATTTCTTACCATCCATCCTCACTGCACATTAAAAATAGCAATGGTCAGTTTTTAACTACTGTTTTTGAGTATTGTCTTCCCCTTGAATCAGTCACTGTGACAATATATATGCCAGGAGTCATTCCCGAGGAGGGAACGGTGATTCTGCCTGAGTCGTCAATGACTGAAGCCACCTCGGTTCCCCGGAGGTTTGTAATTCTTATGGTGGTCTCTCCGGGTGGAAAGGTTATGATGAATTGATCCTTTAACGGGACAGGGTAGATGTTGAAGGAATCGGGCAGCTCTCCGTCACCTGCCGACAGAGATGCGGTAAGGAGAAGCTCCTGATCGGCCCTGATCTCATTGCCATGGGCATCCTTTATTATGAAAGTAACAACATCAACAGGTCCGTCAGCTCTTTCAAACGGCCGTGACGTGCGCAATGAATCACCATCCAGGTAATAGTCAGGAATAAGCTCCGTGCCAACCACGCTGGAATCACATTCCAGGGTAATCTCGTAAGTGTTATCCATGGCCTCATCCACCACGCTGAAATGTGCCACACCCTCACCGGCCGGACGATCAAGCAGTACCAGCGTATCGGAGAGAGCAATATCTGTAGGGTAATAGTACGGACGGATGCCAACAATTGCCGTATGTCCCTTTGTGAAGTCAGAACCTCCGGGCTTCAGGTTGTCTATTGTGTAGTATCCGTCATTTGATCCGCTCCAACCCCAGTTCAGGTGGTAATAGTTGCTCTTATGAACACCGTCAATATTGAAAGCATGTCCTGTTGCCCCCACCTCTGGATAGCCGGAATAAATTATGGGGCAGCCGGAAGCCAGACTGCTGTCAAGCATACCTTTCCAACTGCTTGTGGTGAATTGTTCTCTGAAAAAGAATTCAAGTCTTTGTGAGTATAGGAAGTATTGCTTGAGAGCAGTTGCGGCAGCAGCTGAGGTCCGTGTGCCGGAGCCGTCAGGGCTGAAGTCCATATTTACTGCAACAGCACAATGATAGAGCAGCAGTGCATTGCTGTCATCAGCTATAACCTCGCTCATTTCATCCCAGTTGTAAGTGGCCTGGCTGAAGTCCTGATATATTGTACCATAGACCGAATGATAGTACTGTGACACACCCGTTCCGCTGACGGGGGTCTTGAAGACGCTCATTGCCTGAGCCATACTCACTGCCACGCAGCCAACATAAACATGACCACCGGGGCCTGCAGCATCTTCAGGACAGAATCTGTTCCAGGTACTGCCCTGGTTCCATTTTACCTTTATAAGTGGTGCTACCGTTGTTTCAGCGGTTGAGGCAGAAGAGGATTTTAAAAGATAGTAGCCCTTATCCCATCCCGGATCAATGGCTCTGCTCTGTTCCGGTGGTTTCTCTTCAAGCTGGTTCGCATAACTGGCAAGAAACACGAATCTGTTGTCATTGTGGTCTGCCGGCGGCATTGTGAATTTGCCGGTAAGTGAAAAGGCCAGGACAGGGCGTGCCGACCAGTCACGCGACATGAGAAGCCATCCTTCAGGTGCCAGATCCACATGACATATAGTGGAAGATTCTCCAATATCAATGGTATTTATGCCTATGACCGTATGCCGGTATTCTCCGAGATAATCCCTCAGGAAAGATTCTGCTACAGCCTTAATATGGGTGTCCGGCACAGTCTGCGGATACAGCGCCGTAATCCAGGCTGACAGAAGGACTAATACTATGAATTTTCTTAAATTCATTGATATGATATGGACCGTAAATATATCAATTATCACCGATACTAAAAAAAGATGCGCCCCTGGCGAGGCGCATCCCTTCTTTTGTTAAGCTCATCAGGTTTACTGCAATGTCCAGGTGGTATTGAACATATCCCAGACACTGTATTGAGTTGTTTGGTACCTTAGAACAGGAGCAATCCTGTCGATCTTAATGGTTCCGTCCTCCGCAATTGTTCCTGTCAGCTTGTTGCCTGAGTTTGCAGCAAGGATACCGTCGGATACCAGAGCCCAGCCACTTCCGACAAGTCCAAAGAGAACATCGGTACCATAGTAGATCTCTCCATAGTAACCAGCTTCTGTTGTGTAGCCATAGGAGGCATATATCAGTCCGATATTGTACGGAGTTTCAATCTCTATTGTCATTGCTTCAGTATCGAATGTGGCTATGGCAGGTTCTGTTGCTTCCGAGATACCAAGCAGTTCCAGTTTGGTCGGGTCACCTGCTACCGGAGATGAAATCACTGTCCATTCTTCATCCCACGCACCGGGGGTTGCATAGCTGGCAGCGGCAACGGTATATGTGCCGATCCAGTTCTTCAGTGGATGCTCATCGTCAACAATTGTAACCAGGATCGATTGCTGCACAGCCATCGGATAGTTCTTGCTGTTGCTGACAATAGATACCCTGAACTGCTTGTTACCGGTAAACACATCGTTGTCAATAGGATTTACCGTAATGGAAGCAAGTCCGAGAGGCACATTCACACTCTTTGAAGAAAGATTATAGTCCGTGCCTTCAATAGCAGGAGCGGCGATGCCGTCGACAGAGGCCTGAAGGCTCACATCGGTGGCTTCAGTTCCGGTGACTCCGCCCAGGTAGACAGTGAATGAACCGGTGGCATCCTCCTTCACTGAAAGAGTAGCGTTGCTCATTCCAACAATGATGTTTGAATCATCATATATAAGTGGATAATTATCATCACACGATGTTACCAGTAACAGGGCAACCGCGGGTATGAGTAAGTTGTTGATTATCTTTTTCATCATTTTCGAGTTTTATGTTAGTAACCCGGGTTCTGTTCACAGTTGACGTTGGCGTCAATCTCTGACTGAGGTATAGGCATAGCCCACTTGAAATTGACCAGTGCGGTACCGCCTGCTGCATAGGGAATATCCTTGTTTGACAACCCGGTGTAGTCATTTCTGACGAGAGAACGCTGTGTACGGGCAAGGTCAAACAGCTCGTTACCTTCGAAACAGAGCTCTCTTCTCCTTTCGGCATAGATGTCACTGAGTGTGACTGCGGTTGCAGCTTCCAGCCCACGGTGCGTCCGAATGACATTGTAGTCCTGCAGGGCAGTGGTGCCGGCTGCAGTTGCTCCGTTAAGGATAGCCTCAGCACGGATGAGGTACATCTCTGCCAGTCTCAGCACGGGGAAATTAAACTCCCTGTGGGGAGTCCTGCCCAGGCGTCCCGGATATTTCAGGCTCCAGTATTCACCGGGCCAGTCTTCAGGCTGCAGGAACAGGTCAGCGCGCACATCCCCCTCCTCATAGAGGTCAAGAACGTCAATTGATGCCGCACAGTCGCCGTAACCGCCCGGATCCATCATATAGGATATTGCATCCCACCATGGATGTGAGGAGTTGCCTTCCGAACCATCGACCTGGAAGATTATTTCGTCTCCCGGTCCGCCACTGCCCCAGTAACCTTCTTTGTCCCAGGTTGTGTAATCTTCAGCATCGAAGATAGATAATCCGGTTGTGCCGATTACAGTGCTGGCATACGTGGCAGCAGCCGGCCAGTCCTCCATATAGAGGCTTACCTTTGCAAGCAGTGCCTGTGCAGCCACCTTTGTGGCAAAAGCAGCATCGTCACCTCTCGGGTTCTTTACAGGGAGAAGGGGAAGGGCAGCTTCAAGGTCTGATATGACCTGATCATATGTATCGCCTACTGTGTTACGGGCCGGATAGCCGTTCTCGGTGACCAGCACAATGGGTACCCCGAGGTTATCCCTGCCTGCCGAATAGGGCTGACAGTACATGCGGGCAAGATCAAAATAAGCAAGTCCCCTCATGAACAGGCACTCGCCTCTAAGAAGATCAAGATCAGCCTGCTCAACTCCTACTTCAGTAAATCCGCCGTCAATGACTTCCATGACGTTATTGGCTTTGGCAATGGTTGAATAAGCCACAGCCCATAAACCTGAAGTTGAAGAGGGTGTATTGTTCCAGAGATACTCATCAGTGTAACGACCTGAGATGACAGATCCCCTCTTGGCATTACCGCCCTTCATATCAGCAGTAATGGGGAATTGTGATCCATACCAGCCGTAGCTGCATAACTGTGAATAGACTCCTCCCGTGGCGTTGTCCAGCCCTTTATAGGTGGAGAGAGTCATTTCATTTGACTGTGATAACCGCGGTTCCTTCACCAGGAAATCCTCACATGCAGTGAATAAGGCTGCAAAGGTTACCAGTAATAATATTGTAAGTCTTGTTTTCATAGCATCATCGTTTTACTTGTTAGAATGATACCTCGATGCCACCCATAAGCTTCTTGGTCTGCGGATAGATTCCCATTCCGCATCCGTCAACGCCTCTTTCAGGATCCCAGAAGTCCACTTTATGGAAGGTGTAAAGGTTCACTGCGCTAGCATAAACTCTGAGGTTCTGCATCTTCATCTTATTCACCACTGCCTTGGGCAGATTGTATGAAAGGGTGATGTTCTTAAGCCTGAGGTATGAGCCGTCAAACAGCCATCTTGTGCTCCTGTAACCATTTGAACTGGTGGCGTTGTCAGCTATCGGCTTCGGGTTCCTGGCAATCTGTCCGGGAGTGGTCCAGTAGTCGAGCTGCGTGTTCGCACCGGTGTTGGGCCAGCTGTAACCGTCAGAGTTGGCATAACGGTTCTCCTCAATGGAGACCAGGTTGCCATACTTGTACTCGAGGTTCACATCAAGGGAGATACCGTAGGCAGTCAGCCTGGTATTAATACCACCGTTGAACTTGGGCTCGGGCGAACCGGCAATGATTCTCCTTGCCTGAGCATAATCGTTGGTGAGATCACCATCTTCATTGTACCACATGGCATCACCGTTGGCAGGGTTCACACCTGCATAGTCAAAGAGGTAGAAACTGTAAAGTCGTTCTCCCACCTTGTGCACCAGTCGGTTATTGCCGGGGATGAACTGCTCATCCTTGCCAAGGTCAAGTATTGTACTCTTGTTATGGGCAATATTGAAGCCGGCGCTCCATTCAAGGTTCCTGGTTGAAACAATTGTTCCGTTAAGCATGAATTCCACTCCCTCATTCTTGATTGATCCGATGTTGGTGGTTATGCTGCTGAAACCTGATGTCCTTGAAAGCGGGTAGGCAAGAAGCATATCGAGTGTCTTGCGCGAATAAACATCAAAAGAGCCGGTGATGCGGTCAAACATTGCGAAGTCAATACCGGCATTGTATTCCTCGTTATTTTCCCATCCCAGTTCGGGATTTGCCGGCTGCGTGGGAACCATCACTGAGTTGCCGTTATACTGGCCTGCGCCATATAATCCGTACTGATCATAGTTGCCAATATTGAAGTTACCGCTGATACCGTAACTTCCGCGAACCTTGAGCATGTTGATGAAATCAACATTATCCATGAAATTCTCGTTGTGAGCGTTCCATGATGCACCTACTGACCAGAAGGTACCCCACCTGTTCTCCGATCCGAAACGTGATGAACCGTCAGTCCTGAGACTTGCCTGCAGGTAATACTTGCTGCCAAAGTTATAATTGGCCACACCAAAGAATGACATGATGGTGTAGGCAGTTTCATAGTAGTCGGCATCATCATCATCCGAAGTGGCCGTGTTCGGAAACGGGATACTCGGGTCAACGTTTGGTGAAGTAATATAATACGAATTGTAATCATACTTTGAAGCTTCCTGACCTCCTACAAGCGATACGGTGTGTGAGCCGAATTCCTTGTTGAAATTAAGAGTATTAGAGGTGGTAAGCAAGACAAACTTGGTCCTTGAGGTTTGCAGGTAACCAAGTGTCTCTCCATAGTTGGCTTCCGGGCTCCAGTACCTTACACCTTCACCATCAGTAAGTTCAATACCGTTGGTTGTCTTCGCTGTCAGTCCCGGTATAATGGTGTACTCCAGGTAGCCATTGGTGTTAAGCCTGTACTGTTTCTCCCACTGCGGGTCATACTCTGCCGTTGCGCGCGGGTTTGCGTTCGCGTTCTCCGGGATGACAAGATTATATGTACCATCCTCATTCCTCATGGGGGTGAATGGCTTGATCATCATCATTGCAAAGAGCGGATTCACATAGTACAATGACTGCATGGGAACGTCATTTGCAATTGAATAGGCACCGTTAAACCGTACACCCAGCTTCAGCTTCTTGTTAAGCTGATGATCTACGTTTGAACGGAGAGAAAACTTGGAGAAGTCAGATCCGTAAACTATCCCCTCATGCTTGTCATAGAGAGCCGAGAAGAAATGCTGGGTCTTGTCACTTCCTCCTTCAGCACTGAGTTCCGCAGAATAGATGCTGCCCAAACGGGTGAGTTCCTTGAACCAGTCAGTAATAGGTCCGTCAAGAAGTGACGTCGGGAAGTAATACTTCTGGTTTGACGGATCGTCAGGATTGCCGCCTGCATTGAAAACAGCCGTACGCTGGAGTTCAAGATACTCTTCAGCATTGAGAGGCCTGTAACCATTGTCATTTGCCAGCTGCTCAACACCATATGATGCACGGAAATTGATTCTGGTGGCTCCGGACTTACCTGACTTGGTTGTAATAAGAATAACACCGTTTGCAGCCCTGGAACCGTAGATACTTGAGGCAGCGGCATCCTTGAGGATGGTCATTGACTCAACATCATTGGGGTTCAGTGTTGACAGCGCGTTCCCTGTATTGGTAAAGTAGCTCTGGTCTCCTGACATAACAGGAATACCGTCAATAACATACAGAGGCTCCGTGCCGGCATTGATTGAGCTGATACCACGGATACGTATCTGCGATGAAGCTCCCGGCTGACCGGAGGCGGCTGTTACCTGCACGCCCGCAACCTTGCCGCTGAGCATCTTCTCAATACTGGTCTCAGGGATGTCCTTTATCTCCGAGCTCTTCACTTCTCCGACGGATCCGGTGCTGGCCTCGCGTTTCTGAACGCCGTAGGCCACCACTATCACCTCCTCGAGGTTGAGCAGGTCAGCCTGCATGACAACATCAATGGTGTTGGCCGCTCCGACAGTGATCTCCTGAGATTTCTGGCCGGTGAACCTGAAGACAAGAACCTGTCCCGGTGAGGCCTGAATCGAGTAATTTCCGTCAATGTCGGATATTACTCCTATTGTGGTTCCTTTAACCTGAACGGTAACCCCGGGTATACCCAGTCCATCTTCAGCACTGGTAACCGTTCCGGTAACTAACTTCGGCTGTGCAGCCGCCGTTAGGAGAAATCCACAAAGTACGAAAAATACCAAAAGTAATCTTTTCATAACTTCCAGATTAGGTTAGTAATTAGGTTTAGTTGTAGTTTTTCTAAAACGACGACAAAATACGAATATTTTTTTTAATACTGTTCATAAAAAAAAAATCGGCCAGAATTCTTTTTCCTTATTTTTGTCATCATCAGGATAAAAACCAGTCTAACTTCGTCATTTCTCCATGTCCTTATTTGTTCACTTACACGTACATACACAATATTCAATTCTTGACGGCGCATCAGCAGTCAAATCACTTGTCCGCAGAGCGAAAGAGCTGGGCATGGATGCCCTGGCAATCACCGATCACGGCAACATGTTCGGCGTTAAGGCCTTTCATGATGCTGCCACCGAAGCCGGCATCAAACCCATTATCGGCTGCGAGATATATGTTGCCAGTACAAGCATGGAGGATAAGACATCAGTGGAAGACAGGTCAGGTGACCATCTCATACTGCTTGCAAAGAATAAGACAGGATACCATAACCTTATAAAGCTTGTTTCACAGGCCTGGATCAGGGGATTCTACTACAAGCCAAGGATAGACAAACAACTGCTGCGCGAGCACAGCGGAGGCCTGATAGCATCCTCGGCATGCATTGCCGGCGAACCTGCACAGGAGATCCTCGCGGGCAACAGGCGTCAGGCCGAAGAGGCCATTCTTTCATATAAGGAGATCTTCGGAGACGACTATTACCTGGAGGTACAACGCCATGAGACCGTTGATCCTACTGCTGACGTGACAGTCTTCCCGCAACAGCAGAGGGTCATAGCTGCTTACCGTGAGCTGGCCGCAAAACACAATATCAAGATAATCGCCTCCAACGACGTTCACTTTGTCATGGAAGACGAGGCTGAAGCTCATGACCGGCTGATATGCCTTAACACAGGCAAGGATATAGATGATCCCAAAAGACTTCGCTATACCAAACAGGAATACCTGAAGAGCGCGGAAGAGATGCTTGCCATCTTTGCCGATATGCCCGAAGCGGTCAGCAACACCCTGGAGGTAGCTGCCGGCATAGAACAATACCAGCTTGCCAGTGAACCGATCATGCCTGATTTTGCAATACCCCAGGAGTTTTCTGACAAGGACGAATACCTCAGGCGCCTGACAATGAAGGGAGCCGCTGAAAGGTGGGAGACCATCACCCCGGAGATACAGACCCGCATTGATTTCGAGCTGTCCGTGATCAGGGGCATGGGTTACCCGGGGTACTTCCTTATTGTGCAGGATTTTCTCAGGGCAGCACGCGAGATGGGCGTATGGGTAGGCCCGGGCCGGGGCTCCGCTGCCGGCAGCGTTGTGGCATATGCACTCAGGATAACTGATGTTGATCCCATCAGGTATAACCTGCTGTTTGAGAGATTCCTTAATCCTGACCGTATATCAATGCCTGATATTGACATCGACTTTGATGAAGACGGACGCGAGAAGGTGCTTCGCTATGTGGTGGAGAAGTACGGCCATGACAGGGTGGCACATATAATCACCTTCGGCACCATGGCCGCCAAAATGGCTATCAGGGATGTGGCCCGCGTACAGAAACTGCCTCTCCCGGAGGCCATCAGGCTGACAAAGCTGGTGCCTGATAAGCCCGGCACAACCCTGGCCTCAGCATATGAGGAGGTGCCTGAGCTGCTGAAGGAGAAAGAGTCAAAAGAACCCCTGGTAGCCCAGACACTCAAATATGCTGAGGTGCTTGAGGGCAGCATCCGCCAGACGGGAGTGCACGCCTGCGGTATAATCATCGGCAAGGATAACCTCTGTGAACATATCCCCATATGCACGGCAAAGGATACAGACCTCTACGTGACCCAGTATGAGGGTAACCACGTTGAGTCAGTAGGCCTCCTTAAAATGGACTTCCTGGGACTGAAGACCCTCTCCATAATGAAGGATGCCGTTGAAAATATTAAGAAATCAAAGGGCCTGACCATCGACCTGCAGAAGCTGGAACTGGATGATACCATGACATACGAGCTCTTCAGCAACGGTGAGACCACTGGCGTCTTCCAGTTTGAATCAGTGGGCATGAAGCGCTACCTGCGCGAACTGAAGCCCAACCACTTCGGTGACCTCATAGCCATGAACGCACTCTACCGTCCCGGCCCCATGGACTATATACCCCAGTACATCAGACGCAAGCACGGTAAGGACAAGATCACCTACGAGGTGCCGGCCATGGAAAAATACCTGAAGGAAACATACGGTATCACCGTCTACCAGGAGCAGGTGATGCTCCTCTCACAGGAATTGGGGGTGTTCAGCAAGGGTCAGGCCGACTCGCTGCGCAAGGCGATGGGCAAAAAGAAGCGTGACATCATGGACCGTCTCAAGGAGGAGTTCATGGAAGGCTGCCGCAGGAACGGCTATGACCGGAATACAATAAATAAGATATGGACCGACTGGGAGTCATTCGCCGCCTACGCCTTCAATAAATCACACTCCACATGCTATGCCCTCATCGCCTACCAGACAGGATACCTCAAGGCACACTACCCTGCCGAGTTCATGGCTGCGGTGCTGAGTCGCAACATCAGTGACATAAAGAAGATCACCACCATGATGGAAGAGACCCGGCGCATGGGCATAGAGGTGCTTGGCCCGGATGTGAACGAGAGCCTCCTGCAGTTCACCGTCAACCGCAGCGGAAATATCAGGTTTGGTCTCGGAGCCATCAAGGGCGTGGGAGAGAATGCCGTACTCCACCTGATAGAAGAACGTGAGAAGAACGGACCATACAGGGATATATGGGACCTCGCCGAGAGAGTGAACCTCAATACTGTCAACAAGAAGATGCTGGAGGCAATGGTTGTTTCAGGAGCCCTCGACGGACTGCCGGGAATAACCCGCGCCCAGTATTTCGCCGCTGACGGCAAGGGCTCAAGCTTCCTGGAGAGCCTCCTCCGATACGGCACCAACGTAAAGAATCTGCGCAACAGCAGCCAGCAGTCACTCTTCGGTGACACAGGAGGCTTTGATATGGTACGCCCGGAACCGGCACCTTGCACCGACTGGTCGAAGCTGGAAAAGCTCAATAAGGAAAAACAGGTGATTGGTATCTACCTCTCATCACACCCGCTGGACGACTTCAGGCTGGAGATAAACACCTTCTGCAACGCCACCCTGGCCGACCTGCAGAACCTAAGTGAATTTGCAAACCGCGATGTATGCGTTGCCGGTATCGTTACCGATACCAAAAGCGGGGTCACCAGGAACAATAAACCATTCGGCGGCTTTACACTGCAGGATTATACCGACTCATTCTCATTCGTGATGTTTGACAAGGAATATGTCTCATTGAGCAATTTCTTCAAAAACGACTACCAGCTGCTGGTAAGAGGCAGGGTGCAGGGAAGGCATTACAACCCTGACGAGCTTGAATTCAGGATCAGGGAGATCCACCTTCTGACTGCTGTGAGAGAAGACCTCATCAATTCCATTACCATTAAAATCAAGGCGGAAATGGTTAACCAGGAATTCATAAAGAACCTTAAATCAATCATCAGTGAGAGCCCCGGGAACAAAATGCTTAAATTCCTGTTGATAGATCATGATGAGAAAATCACCATCCCTCTTTTCTCGCGAAGCATCAAGGCAGGAATAACGGATGAGCTCATCGGATGGCTGGAAGACAATGCCGAACTCGATTTTAAGGTAAATTAATCACGGCATCTCTGTATATCCATCTGATTTTTGTAAGTTTGAATTATTGATAAAAACCAAATTGAGAAACATATAGTATTATGGCACAACAAGTTAACGACAGCAATTTTGATGAGGTTGTACTGAAGTCAGGCAAACCCGTAATTGTGGACTTCTGGGCTGAATGGTGCGGGCCCTGCAGGATGATCGCCCCGTACATAGAGCAGATTGCAGAAGCATATCAGGACAGGGCGCTGGTCGTTAAGTGTGATGTGGACACCTCCCCGGACGTAGCCCGCCGGTTCAGCATAAGAAACATACCCACCGTTCTCTATTTCAAGAACGGCGAGGTTGTTGACAAGCAGGTGGGCGCAGCTGCCCGCCAGGCTTTTGAGGCCAAGCTCACCCCTCTACTCTGATTGGCAAATGAAGGTTTGCGTTTTTGCAGCTTCCAGCAGCCGCATTGATGATGCGTACAGGAAGGCCGCGGAAGAACTTGGTGTGGCGTTTGCCCGCGAAGGAGTACATGCTGTGTTCGGCGGCGGAGGCATAGGCCTCATGGGCCTCTTCGCTGACGCCCTTATGGCCGGCGACGGATCCATTACCGGAGTCATCCCGGGATTCATGATGAATGAGGGCTGGGGCCATCCGGGAGTGAGTGATATGATTGTCACCTCTGATATGTCTGAGAGAAAGAAGACCATCTTTGCCATGTCAGATGCCGCTGTGGCACTTCCAGGCGGCGTAGGCACCCTGGAGGAACTCACCGAGGTGATTACCCTCAAGCAACTGGGTCAGTTCAATAAACCCATTGTGATTGTCAATGTCAACGGCTTCTATGACCACCTGATTGAGTTTTTTGATCACATGGTCAGGGGGCACTTCATGCGACTCGAACACAAGGATATATGGCAGATTGTAACTGCTGCCGACGAGGTGGTGCCAGCCATCATTAACTATACCGGATGGCACGCCGATCCTAAAGTTATTGCCCGGATCTGATCTTAAGGCACCCTTGTTCCGATAAACAGTATATCATCTATCTGGGGTATCTCTCCCATCCACTCTCTTATGGCATCCTGCAAACGACGCTTCTGCTCATCAACGGGAAGTGCATATATCTCTGAAAGAAGTGCCCTTATCTTTACGGTCTTGAACTTTTTCTCATGCTCTCCTCCGAACTGATCCGCAAAACCGTCAGTAAAAATGTACAGCATGTCTCCCGGTCTGACGTCTACCCTGTTATTGGAAAAGCTCTTCTTTGCCTGGCCGTCAATCATGCCTATGGGGAACCTGTCAGCCCTGTAGATCGTGATCCTGCCGTCACGGACATGATAGAGGGGCTGGAAAGCGCCGGCATATTCCACGGTGTGCTCCAGTATGTCATAGGAGATGATTGAGATATCCATGCCATCACGCACTGCCTTTTCACTTCTCTGTAGAAGGGCATGGACCACCTCAATGTTAAGGTGGTCAAGTATCTCGGAAGGCCTGCTTATGCCACTCTCCCTTACTATCTTGTTCAGTGAGTTGTGACCTATGATTGACATGAAGGCACCGGGCACACCGTGACCCGTGCAGACAACGGCAGCAATATATTGTTTGAATCCGCTGTCATGCATCCAGTAAAAATCACCGCTGACAATATCCCTGGGCATGAACAGCACAAAGGTGTCATTGAAGAAGTTCTCGGGCGGCAGCATGGCAGCCTGTATCCTCTCGGCATACCGTATGCTGGCCGTAGTGTCCCTGTTCTTCTCCTCCAGCTCCAGGCTCTTGGAGACAACCTCTGCAGTCCTCTCCTCAACCTTGGCCTCAAGATGCTCCTTCTCCTTCCTGAGTGTTCTCTCACGGAGAGTGATGAAGAGATAGATCCCTCCCACGAGGAGGGTGGCACAGAGTATGATGAACCACGAGGTGGCCCATATTGGCCCCCTGATGGAGAAGGAGAGTCTGGCCGGCACCTCGTTCCAGTAACCGTAACTGTTTGCTGCCCGTACCATGAAAGTGTACTTTCCAGGACTGAGCGACGAATAGGCAGCCCTGTTCTGATCAGTGGTAATCCACTCCTCATCAGCTCCCTCCAGCATGAACTGATAACGCACTGCACCGGGGTCAACAAGGCAGATGCTCAGGAAATCAAATATTATCCTGTTCTGCGTATGCATCAGACGGATGCCGTCATGCATCGGGAACACCTCATAGTTGACAAGCGTCCTCCATATATGTGTTGCCGGCTCTGTAACCACCGGCGGCAGCTTTGAAGGCGTGAGCCTCATCGCCCCGTTGGAGGTGCCAAACCACAGATCACCCATGTCATCTGCAAAGGTGGCATTGGGCCTCGTCTCAATACCGGTGAAGCCATTCTTTTCAGTAAAAGAGGATACCCGCCCTGTATTGCTGTCATACCTGTTCAACCCCAGGTTGGTCCCGATGAAGAGATTACCTGACCTGTCAGGCTGCAACTGGTTGATTGAATTCATCAGTAGACCGTCAGCTTCAGTAAGTCTCCTGATAACAGCATCATTCTTCAATGCGTAGAGACCGTCTATAGTGCCAACCCAGACCACACCGTCAGGCGTCTCTGTTATGACCGTGGGCTGGACATCACTTCTGAATTCAACGGCAGTGAATGTACTGCTTCCGGGAATATGCCTTGTCAGCCCGTTGCGCTCCTCGGTGCCGATCCACAGACAACCGCGGCTGTCACAGAAGAGTGACGTGATGTTGTTCCCGGTCAGGCCGTTTATCTGGGTGAACGTCGTGCTCTCCTTGAGCCGCATATTCCACATTATCAGTGCACGATCAGTTCCTATCCACAGGTTACCCCTGTGATCAGTGGTCATGGCGGCAATTCGCAGTGACCGCAGGCTGGCATTGAGATCGAGGTCATACCGGAAATTCCTATCGGACAGGTCATACCTGTAAACCTCGTCGCCCGCGGTGGCAACCCAGACATTACCGTTGTCATCAGGTCTGATGATATTGATCTGTGCACCCTCAAGCGTCGGCGGGAAACCGCTCAGCTTGATCCTGTCCTCCTCCTTAAGAACGGGATTGTAAAGAGCGAGACCCTTGCCTGTTCCGAACCAGTACCTGCCTGTCCGATCCTGCGCCAGGGTGAACACATCATTTGAGGGAAGGAACTGTGGCACCATGAAAGAGGTAAAATGATCACCCTTATAAATGAACAGCCCTGCATCACGGTCAGCAACAAGGATATTCCTTTCCCTGTCCTCTATCATGCAGAGGATATGCTTCGCCTTCAGACCGTTTGAACCATTGAAAACAATGGTCCCATCAGGCGAGAAGACAGTTATACCTCCCCTGCTCTCCCAGTCTTCCATCGTTGCCACCCAGATGTGACCGCGGTAATCCTCCAGTATGTAGGTTACGAAATTCCCCCACAGACCGTTTCGTGTATCATAAAATCCCATGTCACCGGTTTCGGCATCCTGCCGGTAGAGCCCTCCGTTGAAGGTCCCGAACCACATGTTACCCCGGGAATCTTCAAAGATGGTAGTCGTCTGAAAGTACCTGGTGAGCCCTTCAGGATTATATGGGGTAAACCTGTCACTGGCATGATCATACTTCTTTATCCCTACATCAGTGATGCAGTAGAGGTTGCCACGACGGTCGGTGTAGAAGCCGAAAGCATCGTTGCTGAGACCCTGACGGCCCACATACTGCTGCCCTGTCATCAGGCTGATCCCGGGGTCGGGCATGTCAAGACGCAAGGCACCGCCAAGTGACGTGGAGATCCATATTGAGGCTTCATATTCCACTATCCCCGTAATGTCTCCGGTAAGACTGGTGACAGGCCTGAACGGGTCATCTATACGGGCGGAATCGACACCAATGAAGATCGAAGGTGAGAACGTGATCCTCCTGATGATGTTGTTCTCTATTACTGACATGCCTCCCCCGATATGTCCAAGCCATAACCTTCCGCGGCTATCCTCACATATACTTTTCACCCCTCCGGGAGAGAGGCTGTCAGACGTTGAAAAATTCTCGAAACGAAGGCCATCAAACCGGGTCACACCACTGCCGGTACCCAGCCAGATGAAATCATTGGCATCCTGGATTATGGTATAGACCTTTGAAGCACTGAGCCCCTCCTTGGAGCCATACTGTTCAAAGTAGTAGTTCTGTCCGGCAAGGCGGCAGGGAGAAACAATAAAACCCAGAAGCAGCAGGGCTGTGATAACTGATGATGATTTGCCGGAATAGCTGCTTCGCCCGTACATCAGGTTATTTCTTTACAAAGAAGAAGGTTCCGTCCTCGTCCTTCAATCCGGTGATCTTGCCAAACCTCGGCCTTTGCTGGTTGTTCTGAATCACCGCCCTTGTAACCTGCAACACAATCTCCTCTATGGATATGCATGTGTTTGGATTCCCCTTAAGGGTGCTGGCAAAGGTACGGGTGAACTGTGAGTCGTCAACAGCAAGCTCATAACCGGCAGAGGAGAAGATCTGGCTCGACTTGAACTGGGTAGCCCGCCAGTCAGCACAGTTACGCGGCTTAAGCTCTGTTCTCATTGCCTGGTAGAAGCTGGGACCTGATTCGCAGGCATCGGTGATCACAAGCACGTGGGTGAGATAGTTCATGTATGTCTCCATCGAGGCTTTCAGTGTATTAAGGCTGAAGTATGTAAACTCCTCATCGCGACGCGCATCGACGGGTATCCAGTAACCCACGTCATTAATGAACTTGCCATGACCGGCAAACCATATCACCAGCGACTTTATCTGTTTCGCCCTTACCTCATCACGCAGTTCAATGGAGAAGAATTTTTCCATCTGCTGCTTGGTCTGATTGCTGAGACGCCTTATCGGGAGCACCTGGTAACTGTCTTCAAGCACCCCTGTGATAAGATTGGCATCCTTAACCGGCCCCTGCAGCGCGGCAAAATTCTGGTAATCACTGTTCTCTATAAAGACAACCAACGTATTGCCCATGGGGTTGGAGGCGGAGATGGTTGTTCCGTTACGGTTAAGTGCATAATCCCTGATAGTCCTGTTACCATATTTGTCCTCAACGAGGATGGTAACCTTGTCACTGTTTCTTACATCGATACCCCTGGCAATGAACGAGGGATTAAGGTTATCCTGCGAGAATTGTGCACTGATGTTTTCTATCTTCACTGACCGGATAAGATTCTGGTCCATCACCTTCCCCTCAATATCAATTGTAGCGGCAACACTGTCAATGACCAGCATGTCATCCCCGATAAGGTAAGGGGCAAGTATCTTTATCTCGGGCGGATCAACCTCCGTTCGTCTGATACGGTAGGTAAGCACCTTCTCATTGTCATATACATCCCTTGCAACAATACGCAGTGTCTCATCCGAGGGTATCTCCACCTCGGCGGCAAAGGGAATGGTGCCCTTTCCCTCATAGGTCACCGGGATGTTGTTGATTGAGAACTCCGCCAGCAGGCTCCGGTCACTCACCTTTCCCGTCACCATCACCGTCTTCCTGTCAAACCCAAGCTCTATATGACCACCCTCAACGATGTCAGGCGTCTCAATGAATATTTCGGGACTGTTGTTCTCACGGTTGATGGCGAAAAGCCTGTCATTGGCCTCGGTCAGAAGCTTCCTGGCAGCGGACCCTGTTTCATTCATTGCAACCACCCTTGTGTAATCATCAGCAGCCTTCTCAAAATCATGCATCTCTTCATATGACCTGGCACGCATCAGGTATACCTCCGGGCGGTACTGGTCAAGTGCCAGTGCCCGAGTGAAGTCTGCCACCGCAGCAACATGCTGGTTGAACTTCTGGTAACAGGTGCCGCGGGTAATGTAGTGTTCCTGGCTGGCCGGTTCAAGCAGTATAGCCGTGGAGACATCATTGATGGCCGACGGATAATCAAGCTTTGCCTCGTATACCATTGCCCGCGTAAGATAAGCCTCAACATTCTTGCTGTCCTGCTGAATGACCATGTTACATTGACCCAGGGCACTGTTTACATCACCCTGGCGAATGAGCACCCTGGCAAGCTCAAGCCGCGCCGTGGCAAAGGATTTATCCTTCGTCACAGCCTTCTCAAGCTGCCTCCGGGCAGTGTTGTCATCACCCTTCTTCTGGTATATCAACCCCTGGTGATAGTAGTTGACCGCATCATCCCTAAGCTGCAGAGCAGTGTCAGAAGTCCCGAGAGCCCTGTCCCATAACTCCATGCCTATGAGTGACACCACCTTCTCGGTGTAGAACTTGCCGTTACGGAATTCCGCGCTGATGGCTTTTTGCATGTGATCCACAGCCTCTGAGTAAAACCTCGTTTTTTCTTCCTGGGTGGCTTTCCCGGCTCCTCCCTGGCTGTTGCACATTCTGGCCAGATTGAAGAGAATACCGGTATCATCAGGCAGGAAATTGTTCGCCCTCTTGTAGTCATCATAGGCAAGACCGTAATTCCCTGCCAGTTCATAAGCCCTTGCCCTCCTGACATAACCGTCAGCTGAGGAGGGAACCTCGTCAATAGCCCTGGAGAACTGTTCAATGGCATCTTCCAGCATGCCATTCCTTACAAAATCCTCACCGGCTCTGATGTATTTGCGTGCCGACTGACCTGTAAGGCTCAGGCAGGCGACAACAAACAACATAACAAGAACAGATAATCCTCGCTTCATAATTTCAGGTCCTTTTCCGGATGGGTCTCAAAAATACGAATA
>JAAZAP010000070.1 GCA_012514255.1 Bacteroidales bacterium
AACCGATGATGACAAGGGCCGAGGCGCCAAGGAACAGAAGAAGTGTATTCCTGACCTCAATATTGAAGCTTCGTTTATCATTGTTCTGCAGGCTCGTCTTCAACCTGACAAGAAAAGGGTGTCCGACAGAAACCACGAAGATGGTGGCGGCTATGAAGAACTGCAGGACCATCGTAAACTTACCCAGTTCCACCTCATTGTACTCAGCTTTGATAATAAAACGAGGGATAGATACAACCAGGGCATCCATGCAGGCCACCAGTGATATTGTCACCCCGTCAGTAAAAAGCTTTCTTGTCTCTGCAGCGGAACCACGGGGCGCTATTGACGGGACTTCCTTTCTGATGTTTCTCAGGTCATATATGAAGATAGTGGATATAAGAACAACATTGGTGGCGAAAAAGCCGATTGAGGCCGACCGTAAGAACCTCAGGCCTATGATGAGCAGCAGGAGAAGGACAGCACCCCTGAACGTAGAGTTGAAGAATACATAACGGAAATTATTGCCGCTCTGGTGATAGCCCTGGATCAGGTTGTAGTAGACCTCTACCGCTTTAAAAAGGGCAAAAGCATAAAATAATCCCGGCTGTTTTGTAATTATGCCGATCACCAGTATAACTATCATGAAGACGCATTCCGAAAAGAGTATTGTCTTCTGGTAGAGCGGGAACCTGCCCTTAATATCATACTCTATGGTTGCCAGCATCTTCATCTGCAGCTGGAAGAGAAGGGCAACAGGGGAGATGATGGCCTGTACCAGTGAAAACCGGCCCAGATCACCTGCACCCAGGAAATGATTGATGATCACGGAGACAAGCCAGATGGCAAGAGTGTAGTTGATATTACTCCCCAGCGCATAGAGCGTATTGTCAAGCTTTTTTATCCCTCCTTTGATGAGCGTTATCAAAATCATTCAGGTTAGAAATTGTCTAAAAAACCCGGTATTCCATAATCCGGCCTTCTGAAGAAAGCCCGGGCTGACCGTCAAAGCATTTCTTTCTGTATTGTATGGATCTCTCTCTTATCCCTGTCAGGCAGTTTCATATAGTCACCGTACAGTTTCTTCAGGTAGGCATCGGTGTCTGCCGGGGCATTAAAATATTTGCCTTCGAATGAAAGTCTCTGAAGAGGAAAGATGTCTTTCAGATCCCTGGTTGCGGTAAACCCGGTGCCAAAGGGGAGGATCAGGGTCCTGATCCCGGACAGTCTGGCACAGAGTCGCAAGAAGGGAAAGATGATATCATGGAGCACAAGCCTGAGAGCAAACCTTACCACAGGCAATAGGCCCAGGGGGTCATTCTTCACCAATGAGAGTACCCAGATAAACTTCTGCATATTAACAGTTACCCGGGCAAGAAAGGTGTTTCCGCGATCAAGATAGAAAATATCAATATATATACCTTTATACCTGTAGTTTTTACCTGAATTTCTGAGTTCAGTAATCCTGGATCGGGTATCTCTTAATTTGGCCAGAGGGAAGACATAGTTCCAGTCTGTCAGGGGTGTCTGAAGCACGAATCTCTCAGTTTTTTCTTTACGAAGTATCCTGATCAGTTTCTTATAGTCGGTTCTGGTCATCTCAATATCGAGGTCGTCATCCCACGGTATAAACCCCTGATGTCTGACCGCCCCGAGCAGGGTGCCGGCTCCCATCCAGTATTTTATATCATGGCGCCGGCACACCGCATCGAGATATTCGAGCATCTCGAGCATCCTGAGCTGCATGTTACGCAGATCCGATCCCTCGGGATTATAAGCGCTAAGATCTTCCATAACAGCTCACCGGTACTTTATTCAGTGCATTTCTGAACATGTCACAGCCAGAACTTTTCCATGCTTTTATTCAGGGAGACCTCACAGTCAAAGGTTCCCTTTTTCAGGATCATACCGGCAAAGTAGATGTCATGCAGCGCTATACCGATATTATATGACAGTATCCTTTCTTTTTGTGTCTCTCTGCCGGCGACTTTTTTCTTTAACACATCGCCCAGCTCGGCAAAACTCCTGAACCGGTCAAAGTATTTAAAGCCCCTGACATGTTCTGTGTCATCTGCAAACACCTTGTCAAAAAAGAGGTCGCAGTTCTGAAAGCCTCTGGTGTGTACCGGTACAACGAGAACGCCTTCCCTGAAGGAGTCATCCGGGGCTATAATACCTTTTGCCGAGGTAATGCATGATATGACAACATCTGCATCTCTGATCAGCTTTTCCGGATCTCCGACAATTTCGAACCTGACATTCTCATAACCTGAGAACCTTTCGGCAAACAGGTCAGCCTGGTCTTTATACCTGAGGAGGCGTACAGTAAAGAGCTTTTCCGGTCTTGAGTGAAGCATGCAAAGCAGCGTTGCCCTGGCAGTATTCCCCAGGCCCATGATGCTGTAGACGGCAGCCTCGCTGTGTTCCAGGGTGCTGACAGCGAGTGATGCCACCGCCCCGGTCCTCATTGCAGTGATCCAGTTGGCATCCATTAACGCCAACAACTCGCCGGTACGCATATCATAAAGCAGGAGTGTGCTGTCAAGTGATGGTATATTCAACGGATAACGTGATACGACCTTAACGCCGAAGATCCCCAGTTCCGGGATGGAGCAGGGCATCGTGTTTATGAAGATATCGTTATCGAGCCTGAGACTGTATTTAGGGGGGAGATAAGCTTTATCCTTCACCAGGAGCGCATCACAGACCCACTCCATACACTCGGCAGGAGAGATAGCCAGATTTACTATCTGCCGGAAGTCTATTATTTTCATTTGCTAAATAAATTGTTATTTCATTGGCTGAATGGAACTTACATGAATCAAATAATCATTTCCTTCAGTGAGTTGCTGCTCATGCGGGTTTCATTTCAGTAATTCCGGAAGAGCGGTGCAGAGTCTGTCATTCATCTCCTCGTCGCGAACAGCTATGCGAACATAATTCTTACCGTTAAATCCCTTTTTGGTACTGCAATCCTTTATCAGAATATCCTTTTTTTCAAGCAATTGCCTCGTCAGCGAGACAGAGTCAAAAGGAGGCAGGACCTCACACAGGAAGTAATTCGCCTGAGAGGGGATCACTCTCAGGAAGGGTATTTTCAAAAGGTTGCTATAGAAACGGGAACGTTCAGCAATAAAGGTTTTACATGCTGTTACGTAGTCCGACTCGTATTTTCCGAAAATCTGTAAATAAAACTCTGCTATTGAATTAATATTCCAGATGGCCACGTCTTTCTTAACAAAACTGATGATCTCAGTATTCCCTGATGCCAGGGTCCCGAGTCTCAATCCGGGGACCCCGTATGATTTTGAAATGCTCCTGATGACAATGAGGTTGGGATAGCCTGTAAGAAGTTTATTATTGAGGAGACTGTTACTCCCGCCATTGTCAGCAAAGTCAACGAAAGATTCATCAACAATGAGTGTGATGCCCTTCTTCCGTGTCCATTCCAGTAAGTGCATCAGTCCGTTAACCGGTATAAAATTCCCCGATGGATTATCGGGATTTACCAGGAGCAGTGTTGATATCTCCTTATCATGGAAGAACCCGTACAGGTCATCGGCGGTATATGAATAATCGCCGTTCCCGGGGATGAACTCCACGAGCTCCTCCTGTGGTTTACGGTTTGAATACTCCTCGAACGAAGGATAGCAGACCCCCATTTTACCCCTGAGATGACCGACGATACTTTTTATCAGCTCTGCAGCGCCATTACCGATGCTTATATATTCCCTCCTGACGTTAAAATATCTTGCTGCCAGCAGGGAATTGATGTGCATGCCGGAGGGATAATTATCCATCAGCCGCTCCAGGTTGGCTTTGATCTCAGCTTTCAGCTTTGGTGTCGGGAAGTAGGGGTTTACGAGGTAACAGTAATCTGTCAGGTAAGGATATCTCCAGTATCCGCCATACCTGTTCTGAATTCTTTTTGTCCTCTCCTCTCCGGCGGCAAAGACCGTCTCGGCATTATCGAGGTCAAGGATATCATCTATCTCGTACCAATGCTCATGACCAAGCCTGAGGGCCTTGATCTCAGGCTTATCCAGCAGAGTGATCACCCTGAGGACCTGCTCATAGTACTCGCTGTTGCCAAGAGCCTTGCAATACGCTTCCAGGAAAGGTATGTAGTGGGTTGTTGAAAACTCCTTGCTGAACTTGTAAATATTGACTGTCTTATAGTACGAGGAGATCTCTTCGAACCTGAATTGCTTCCGGCCTATGAACCTGACTATATTGTCATTCTCATCAACGTTCACAACGGTGCCATCCATCCAGCTTTCGAACTTTGCGACCAGTGCGACACTGTGATGCCTGGCATTGATCACCTTTTCCAGTACCGGGTCTTCAAATATCAGATCTGACTCCAGCAGGATGGTGTCATCTTCTCTCAGTTTTTCCCTGGCAAGGAAAAGCGAATAAATGTTATTGGTTTTATAGTAGACCTCATTGACCACAAATTCTATCGGTGTGGAAAGGTGCAGCGCAGAGACAAATTCCTTTAATTTTTCTCCTTCAAACCCGATCACGATTATTATTCTTTTCAGTTTTGATCTTTCGAGCTGATCAAGCATCCTTTCTATTAACGTAATGCCGTTAACCCTGACCATGCACTTGGTGTTCTCACTGGTGAGCTCCCCAAGACGTTTGCCCATTCCGGCAGCTAAGATTATTGCCTGCATTGCTACTTATATATGAAACTTCCTTTGTTTAAAATACTGTGTTCCCATTCATTGAGCAAGACCGAGTAATTCCTCAGACTGGCACTCTTCTCGTCAGCATGAAACTCCAGTATCTGGAACCATCCTTCACCACCGAACGGAAAGTCCTGGGTGTTGAATAATACCTGAAGACAATTATTGCCCTCTGTATTCTCAGAGATCAGGGTGCCGAGGTAATCAGGGCAGGTCTTATGACCTGAAAAAACAAATCTGAAGATATCGTTTGGACTGACCAGTTTCTGCCAGATCTCTTCACCATCATTCACTTTTTCATTCCTGGAATATGGAAAAGCATATGGTGTAACAGTCTGCTCGTATTGAAATATGGAAAAGTCATACCTCTGCTCAGCCTTGAACATATAGGCATGGGTAAGGAGTATCCCCATAACGCCGGTATTGGCTTTTGCCAGGCTGTCAGCCCAGGTCAGTACCTTATCACGCGGACCAAACTCAAGTGAATAGATATGTACCGGCCTGTTAAAGAGTTCAACTTCGAAAACAGCGTTCTCAAATCTGTCTCTTTCAAAAGAGGCGACAAGTGAAGAGTCATTCCTGTAATTGAAATACCTGCTGAAAAGGGTCTCCCTGGTTGAACAGTCGCCATTCACTCCATAATCATGGTTACCCGTGCACATGATATACGGTATTCTGTAGTCAAATCTTGCGAACAACGCTCTGGCCCGCTCCCATTCTTCCGGAGTATTAAAGTTGGTAATGTCACCCACCTGGATGGCTGCCTTTATCTTAAATCCGTAAGTGTCTAAAGCCAGGATGCAATTGATGATTTTTTCAAGATAAGGTGTATAGGTTTCAACACTTATATAATTCTGAATATCAGGCAGAACAATTATAAATTCCGAACTCGCATCAAGATATTCGGCGAATACTTCCCTTGATACATAAATTCCGGTATCTGCCAGCGGCTCTTTACTGCACGAAAGAACCAGCAGCAGAACAATGACCAGGCAGCCTGGCAAAGTCTTTTTCATTTCGCAGGAACACTTATTTAATGAACGATATAAATCCTGTTCCACTTTGAAAAGATAACCACCAGGCAGCCAAGGAATAATCCTGTCAGGGATGAGACCAGCAGGATGACAATCCGGGAAGTATTGGATTTACCGGCAGGGACTCGTGCAGGCTCGATGATGGTAACACTGGGAGTCTGCTCCTGTACCTTCAGCCTTGCTGACTCGGCCTGCTGTGCCAGTGTGGAATAAACGTTAAAAGCCAGCGTCAGCTCATTATTGAGCCTCTCCTGTTCTATCCTGACAGATTCCAGGACAATGTTCCTGTTCCGGTCAACATACTTCGCATACTGATTCTGTGCCTCATAGTATTCTTGTTTTGCCCTGGCAAGCATCTCCGCGGCAAAGTCATAATCCTGCTTTGCCTTGGTCGTACGATAGTCAATGACGAACCTTTCAAGCTTCTTCACCAGAGAATCGGCTACGACAGTAGCAAGTACTGCATCCTGTAAAGTGACTCCGGCGGTTATCACACCTGTTTTTTTATCGACATTGATGATTGTCCTGCTCCTGAGTCGTGCATAGATACGCTCCCCCCTTCTCGTCAGGTTATAAGGGTCAATGTTCGTTCCATCATTTTTTTGTTTCCCGGAGCGGATCAGCTCGAGAAGCTTGAACGGGGCGTTGATGACAGCCTCCCACCATGGAAATCTGAGCTCTTTATCGAGATAATGATACAGGTTGTTCCCGGTACCAGATCCTTCGATATCTGCCGGAATACGCATCAGCCCGGTCATGAACGGGGTACTACGGACGATATCTGGATAGAGTGTATAGCTCAGCTCTTCAGTCCCTTCTATTCCCAGGTTTATTCCTGTTATAGCTGCAATACCCGCCATGTTTCCCATGACGTCTGACCGTGGAACCTCCGGTGCCATCTTCACAGTGCAGGTATATTCCGCCGGTATACTGAAGGCTATTACCACACCTGCCATCATGGCAATCAGTGTTATCTTTATGATATACAGTCTTTTAGCCCAGAGCAGTCGCATCATTTCAGGAAGGTCCACCTCCCTGTTCTCACGTTCATTGTTCTGATTGTCCATTGCCAGGTATAGTAAATAACAGACTATTTAAGTGCATTTATCAGCATTGCCACCACTGATGCCAGCGAGACTGACGTGGATGACATGCTCAGTATCTCAGACATTCCGAGAGCTCCGTCTTTGGAAGGTTTCATGGGCACAATAATTTCACATCCCGGTTCTATGCGGGGAAATGATTTGAAGAAAAGGAATTTCTTGGTGGAAGCCACGTTACCATTCATATAAACAACGTAAGGAGTGCGGCGCGCTCCTGCTTTGTAGCCACCGCCCCGCGAGAGATAACCCCTCAACCCGAGACCTTCAACATAGGTAACCGCATTGGGGTGTAACACTGTACCGGATACTTTAACCACACCGTTATACTTGGGTATGATGAGATGATCACCGGGCATCAGAACGATATCTTCATAACCGCCGGGTTTCTTCAATGCCTTCTCAAGGTCAATACCAACCAGGTATGAGTCATCTATTATAAGAGACTCATACGAGATGGTATCTTCATCTCCGGTGCCGGCCACTATCTGCAGGAGCGACTCAATCTTGCTGCGCTCATCATCAGTCATTTTACGTTTGAGGTGTGCCCCCCTCAGATAGGAATTCGGATTGAAACCACCGGCTTTTCTCACGAGGTCTGACAATCGCTCGTTGTCTGTAGCCAGCACATACTCACCCCCGAAGAGCACCTCGCCGGAGATGGTGGCTGTAGCCTGTATCTGGTAACCCGGGGATGCACGAACGATGATCTCGTCAAATGGTCTTAATGTGAAGCCCGCCGCTGACCTTTCAGCTGCGAGGTCATGTGATATATTGAAGGTGAAGATTTCAGCCGTCTTATCACTGTAACTCACTGACTCCGGGTCCTTGATCCTGCGGGCTACCTCAATCTGCACCAGTGAGGCCGACTCCTTGAACCCGCCGGTCTGGAGTATCACATCTTCTACCGTCATGTTTTCACGAAATGGCAGCGTGTCGGGCCTGTTAACCTCACCTTTGACGAAGACATAATATTCTTCGCGCATGTCAAAGATTGTGGGGATATATATCTCATCATTGCTCTTCAGGGCGATATCACCTTCGCCGGCCACAACGTTCCTCACATTAAAAGAAATTATCTCATGGGTATAATCGCTTCTCTGCCGGGTGATCTGTCCCCTGGTGGCAAACTCATTCCCTTTCAGTCCTTCCGCCTTGGCTATCAGCTTTGAGATGCTGTCAGTCTCAGCCGATAGCTGGTACTCGCCCGGGCGCCAGACGGCACCTTTCAGCAGCAGCCTGTTCGAATACTCATGGAAAATGGAGTCGACAAAGACCGTGTCCCCGTCAGCGAGTCCGAACGAGCCGAACTCATCCCTGTTGACAGTGTAGATCTCCTGCATCCGTCCCGATTTTCTCTTTACCTGTATGTTTTCGGTGTAAGCGTCGCCGGTAAAACCACCTGCAAATCTGATAAGATCAGACAGCACCTCTCCTGATCTCATCTCGTAAATCCTTGACCGTTTTATCCTGCCCCTGGCGACGACGTGTGACACGTACGGAGCAACAATGATCATATCATTATCCTCAAGCCGGATATTACTTTCAAATCTGCCATTTATTAGAAAATCATAAGCATCAAGCCTGGCTATCTCTTTGCTGTCACGATAAACCTTTATCTCCCTGAGAGAACCTATGTCATTCACTCCCCCGGCTGAGTAGAGGGCGTTGAACAGCGTGGCCAGCGAGGGCAGAGTGTATGTACCGGGCAGGCTTACCTCACCGGCGAGGTGCACCTTTATGCTTCTGATCTGTCCCAATGTGACCCTCACCCATGTACGCGTACCAATCCCGCCCATGACCTTTTTAAGGTTTCCCCGGATCCTCTCTTCGGCGTTGGAAATAGTAAGGCCGTTAAGATAGACAGGGCCTATCCCTGACAGTGTTATGCTTCCTTCAGGTGACAGCGTTGTCCTTACATTCATCTCTGACGCGCCCCAGACGTCTATCACCAACTCATCACCGGGACCGAGGATATAACCGGGCGGAGTGGCCATATTATAATCAGGCGCAAAAGTGAGATTCCTTGATGAGAAGATCTCCCGCCCGAACACCATGCTCTCCGGGATCATGACAGAGTCTTCGGGTAACAGGACATCAGTGACAACTCTTCCCTGCTGCTGGTTTTTAGTTCCCGGAACGATTATCTCCTCCACACGTTGCCCGGTACCGGTGGCCTCATTCTGCCCTGCCAGTGCCGCGTCTATCTGCTGCTGGGTGACACCCGCCGCTTTGGCTTTCTGTATCAGACCAGGATCAACCTGTGCTGAAACGTTGACTGTAAAGAACATCAGCATACCGGTCATAAGTGCACCGGAGGTTACTTTTCCTATCATAACAGCCCTTATATTATTTCATTAACAATTGAGTAAATATACAAATACTGCACCTCAGTCACACCCCTTTATAGCATAAATCCCTGCCAGCCGGAGATGTGACCAACAATGAAAAAACAACTGCCGCCTTCTGCATTGCCTTAGTACCACGGAAGAAAAAAGGAAAGAGGCAAAATTGATTTTTTTGCTCAGGCATTGACTATCCTGAATTCTGTCTGATCATTAGGATTTTGCTTCCGTTCGGGGGGCAGATATGCGGTTTTAGATAAGCCTCCGGTTGGTCAGTCACATCAGGAGAAGTGCCTAACATAATATAGATCACACAAATGGAACATCAGCCGCTTATTGATTCATGGCTCTGTTCTTTTGATCAACTCCTCTGCTCAGATTGGCTGCCATCAGAATGCAGCTTCGGGTAACAAATATAGTTATTAATTAATTCATTATTATCCCTGGTAACTATTGAAAAATTTGTCCGGGAGTGGTGGCAGTTCTGCTGTTGGCAGTAGGTTCCGGTCCGGCCGTCGGCAGTCTGTCACCTTCGCCAGGGCTGCGGCTAAAAGCAGCCGGGGCCGGGAAGCGGGGCCGGGAAGCGGGGCCGGGAAGCGGGGCCGGGAAGCGGGGCCGGGAAGCGGGGCCTGGGATCGGTGCCGGGGATCGGGGCCGGGAAGCGGGGCCGGGGATCGGTGCCGGGGATCGGGGCCGGGGATCGGGGCCGGGGATCGGGGCCGGGGATCCCCGGTCCACCGTCCTGCGGATAAGAACAGTACGTAGTAGTAAATTATCTGGTAATTAGTTGATTGAGTAGTTGCCTGAGAGCTTCACTGGTGATGGCGGAGGTGCGGGTGGAGAGGATTTTTTCCCGGAGGCGATGACCCATCTGTCTCGTTTCGGCG
Source organism: Bacteroidales bacterium (assembly GCA_012514255.1). The sequence continues at coordinate 10,037 of JAAZAP010000070.1, forward strand.
GGATGCTCCTTGCACCAGCGTAGTCTGAAGGTCATAAGGTCTGAGGTCTGAAGGTCAGAGAGGGTTGCGTTAATAATGAAGCCATTGACGCCGTCTTCAATAACCTCAGGGACCACTCCTACGCTGGTGGCGATGACCGTACGGCCGCAGGCGCCGGCTTCAAAAAGACTGAGGGGATTACCCTCTGTGCGCGAGCCGATCAGCACCACATCAACATCATTGTAAATCCTCTGTAACTCAACCCTGGTCATGTCACACCCCACCTTCAGCTCCACCCCTGCGGCCCTGCACGCGGGCTCTACCACCTCATAGAATCGTTTTACCCTGTTGCCGTTCAGCCGGCGGTCGGGATTGCCACTCCAGCCGGCAACAATATCATTTCCCTTCCGCTCGCGCTCAAAATAAAACTGCTTCGTATCAACACCGTCAGGTAACACCACCGTGTTCCTGAAATATGGCCTGATCTCTTCAGCCTGCGCCCTGTTGGCAACAACAAGCACCGAGGCATGCCTGACCATGTTATAGATATACCTCCATGGAATGAACGAGCCCTGGTAATAATGACTGTATAATCCCTTGATCAGCCTGCCGTGAAATTGTGCATCATATTTAGACGGCGTATGATTGAAATTGTAGAGCAGATCGTACTTCCCCGCGTCAATTATAGGTTTATCCTCAAGAAAGAAGATATCGGTGTGCCACTCGTCGCCAATAAACTGTGCCTTCTCGAGGGCTTTCTCGTGGTATGCCCAATTGCGGCGGTCGACAAGTATCGCCAGGCGATGCTTGTCGACAGTCGGCAGTTCCCGATACGCTTCGCTATCGGGACTTCGTCTCCACCTGACGGCGGAGCCTCGCCTGCGGTCCTGCGGTCCTGCAGTCGTGGTACCATGAGGGCTCGGGGGCACGAGGAAAGGCAGTTTAGCAATCTTCCGCTTATAATGATCGTTGAGGAATCCCTTCATTGGTCAGGGCTAGTCTTCCTTGTAGTACGATCCGGCATTGTTGCGGGCGCCCTTGCCGTAGGGGGCGTGACCGTAATACTTGTATCCGTAGTTGTAACCGTAGTTGTATCCCATGGTGTAGCCATAACGGAGACCATACCCGTAATACCCTGACATCGAGATAT
>JAAZAP010000071.1 GCA_012514255.1 Bacteroidales bacterium
ATCTATGTTTACGGCGGTCCGCATGCCCAGATGATCAATAAGTCCTGGACCGGTTCGGCAGGCTTCTTCCTCAATTATATGGCCCAGAAGGGATATGTTGTCTTTACCCTTGACAACCGGGGATCTGCCGGCCGGGGATTTGAGTTTGAGAGCATCATCCACCGGCAGCTCGGCGATGTGGAGATGGCTGACCAGATGGCTGGTGTAAGGTATCTCAAGTCGCTTGGTTTTGTTGACACAACCAGGATAGGTGTGCACGGGTGGAGCTATGGCGGATTCATGACGGTCTCACTGATGCTGAGGCAGCCGGGCGTATTTAAGGTGGCTTGTGCAGGCGGACCCGTGATCGACTGGCAATGGTATGAGGTGATGTATGGGGAGCGTTACATGGATACCCCGATGAAAAATCCGGAAGGGTATGCACGGTCATCGCTTCTCGGGTATGCCGGCAATCTTGAAGGCAAGATGCTTCTCATTCATGGCACCAATGATGATGTTGTGGTATGGCAAAACAGTCTCTCGCTGCTTGATGAGTGCATAAAGCAAGGCCGCCAGGTGGATTATTTTGTCTATCCCGGTGCCGGGCACAACATGGTCGGCCGCGCGCGTGTTCATCTCTTTGAAAAGATTGCAGGTTATTTTGATGATTACTTATACGGGGGTCTTATACGGGGGTCGGACCGGGCTATGATATAGAGAATCAGATAAATAACTGTTAATACAGGTAATTTTGATACCTTAAAACGATAATTTGGAGAGAAAAAGCTAAGTTTAAGTCATACTTTGTACAATGCCCAGGGCTAACAGATATTACACTCCAGGCCACATATGGCATATTACTCACCGATGCCATAAAAGGGATTTTCTTTTGAAGTTTGTTAAGGACAGGAAACTGTGGATCAAATGGCTATTTGAAGCAAAGAAGCGTTACGGAATATCTGTATTGAATTACATAGTTACAAGTAACCATATTCATTTATTAGTCTGTGACAATACTCCTGCAAGGAGTATCCCCATTTTCATGCAATTGATACAAGGTAGAACAGCACAAGAATACAATAACAGAAAAGGGCGAAACGGAGCTTATTGGGAAGACAGGTATCACGCAACTGCAATCGGAACCGACGAACATCTGAAGCATTGCATGGTATATATTAGTATGAATATGGTCAGAGCCGGCGTGGTTGATCATCCGATAAAGTGGGAAGAGTCAGGGTATTATGAAATTGAATATCCGAAACAGCGATACTCGATAATTGATTACAACTCTCTGCTTAGTGTTCTGGGTGTCGAATCAGTTGGCCAGTTGCAAAGGTTACAGTCTGAATGGGTACAAGAAGCGCTAAAAAAGGAAAGCCTGAGGCGTGAGCCGAAATGGACAGAAAGCATTGCTGTGGGAGATGAGGACTTCATTGAAAAGATCCGATTGCAGTTAAACATCAGGCCTTCACCGGGAAGGGTTACTCAGACAGAGGATGGATTTACACTTGCTGAAGGAGATTTTCCTTATCCTTGCAGTGACAATATTGCATCAAAAACACCATTCTAAGAGCTGAAATGGCATTGAATTGTCATATAAGGCACTGGCAGCCAATTATATATCTTGGTCCGACCCCGTATTAAAGTGGGACGTACTGGATTCGAACCAGTGACCTCTTGCGTGTGAAGCAAGCGCTCTAAACCGACTGAGCTAACGTCCCGGGCGGGGGCAAAGATAAAACAAAATTGAATTCACCATATGCCCGGGA
>JAAZAP010000072.1 GCA_012514255.1 Bacteroidales bacterium
AGAAATATGACGGAGTCACTGTTTACAGCGACTTCAGCCTGAGCATTCCACGGGGACTGATAACGTGCATACTGGGTCCTTCAGGGTGCGGCAAAACAACCCTGCTGAATATCATAGGTGGGATCACTCAGCCTGACGGAGGTACTCTCTCGGGCTTTGAGGACACAGTCATGTCATATATCTTCCAGGACCCTCGGTTATTGCCATGGAAGACCATCAGGGGGAACATTGAGTTTGTCATTGACAGGAAGTTCCCTGCCGGTGAACGCAGGCATCAGGCAGATAACCTGATTCGGCTGGTGGGACTTGACGATTTTGCAGATCATTATCCGTCACAACTGAGCGGGGGCATGCGTCAGAGGGTTTCAATTGCACGCGCCTTTGCCTGCCCGTCTGATATCATTCTCATGGATGAACCGCTCAAGGGTCTTGATATTGCCCTTAAGCACAACATGATAAGATGGTTTGCAAGATTATGGACCGCTGACAGGCGGACCGTTATCTTTGTGACGCATGATGTTGATGAGGCACTGATGCTTGGCGAAGAGATATTTGTGATGAGCACTCCTCCCGTTCAGATTACCACCCATATCTCCTTTGACTCACCCCTGGATAAGAGAGACAGCGAGTCAGCAGAGTATATCAGACTGAAGCAGAAACTCCTTAAGGGCCTCGGGCATTCATCACGGGGATCAGCCGGCTAGATGCCGGCAGCCCGACTGGCTTCCCCGGCTGACCTGAAGGTTTTCAGGGTAAAGTATGAGAACCAGGCAGGGTGGAGGAACAAGGAGAAGATCCACATGATGTACTAGCTCTTCTTTAGTTCTGGCCTTCCCTGATCATGACGAACCGGTCAGTTGCTTCGCATCTGGCTTTGGTGAGTTTTCTGTTAAACTTTTCAGCATCTCCCCGTTACCAGGAGCCATGTGCCGGTGGTGATCACAGTCTCCAGCATCCGGGTTTCATAGGCCTGGTTGTCAACGTAGTTTCTGAATCGGGCGGCTTGTTCCGGATATTGAGCCGTCAGCTCTGCGGCCCTTTTCTTTATTGAATCGAAGATTGGCCCATCTGTTTCTGTCAGCCTGTCGCGTCCGAAAAGCTCCTCATGTACCACGGTGAAGCCTGCGGCATCAATCTGCCTTAAGAACTCGCTTTTCCTCAGGGCTCTGTCATAGTCTGTTTCCAGGTCATCTTCAATATACCCGTCGTCGAGCAGAACGTATCCGGGGACGTTCAATGCATCTTTTACCTCGTTGAGTGTGACCTCCAGATCGCCCAGAACCGGTCCGATTGCTCCCAGGATTGCCACATCAAAGCCCTTCAATTCCCTGATCACAGTCCTTATATCACCAACCTCGAAGGAGCACCTGTCACTGACATGGTTGTTGTCCGCCCACTCTTCTGCTTCACGTATGAATTCGGGGACAGCATCGATTCCCCTGACGGTGTGTTGACCCTCCATGGCAATTCTCACTGATACCGCGCCCTTACCGCATCCGAGATCCAGCACACGCAGGTTGTCTTTCCGGATGTGTTCCCTTATAAGCCTGGTCATTGTTTCAGGGTCAGCCCCTATCTCCCTGAGATCCTGCAGCAGGTAAGGGAGGAACCGTAATATGCCGGTGTTGGTTCCATCAAGCGATCCTGTGATACTCTCTTCAAGCGATTTCATGGCTGCTGTTTTTAGGGTTATTAACGGTGAAACTTTGCAGGCACGTCATGTATAAACAAATATATGAAGTGTTAATCACCTGACAATCTTTTCAGTCATGGAGAAAGCGATTAGGGCTGTATTAATAAAAAGATAGCCAGACCTGATTTCAATTTGTTAAACAAAATCCTTTCCTGGTTGTTTATTGTTGTGTAAATGACTGTATTTACGGAATACCGGCAGTACAGCCCTTCTTTTGATACGTTTCCATCCGCAGCGAGGTCAGTGCGGTTCGGCTGAAATGATTGACAAGCACCCCGTGAAGAACGGCGGTATAATTTCAATAAAACTGTTAATTGGTAAACCTAATTAAAAAGAAGGATCATGAAAACAGCCACACAGGATCTATTCGATGAGCATGTAGTAATCATGCAGGCGCTTAACATCATGCAGGAAATCAGCGAGAGGCTTCAGAGGCATGAACCGGTCGACAGAGACGACATTGCTGAGCTGTTGGGTTTTCTGAGTGAATTTGCTGACAGATGTCACCATGGCAAGGAAGAGGATCTTTTAATTCCGGGAATCCTGAAATCAGGATTGCTTGAGAACAATGGCCCGATCAAAGCTATTCTTACCGAACATACGAAGGGCCGTGAATACATCTCGAAGATGCGCACCAGCATTAACGGAGACACTATTGATGAGAAGGTATTCCTTGGATCATCCATGGAATACGTCTCACTGCTCAGGGAACATATCAGGAAGGAGAACACGTTGTTGTTCCCCCTGGTGGAATCCAGGATGCCCATGGAGGAGCAATACAGCATGTATAATGAGTTCATGGAATTTGAGGCCCGGGAGATAGGAGAGGGTCATCATGCTGAGTTGCACGACCGGCTGGAAAGACTGGAAAGCAAATACCTGGTCTGATCGGAACCTGGCCGGTCACATTGGAGGCATAACACTGCTGTCAGGCTTCAGGGCCTCCCTTAATTGACTGATCGCAGCTTCCCTTTCAAATGAGTATGTCCTGTCACGAAGGTTGCAGATCTCATAGAGTTGCAGCGCTTTCTCAAGCAGGGCGAAAGAGGTCGGCGGTGCGGAGGTCATCCCGATGTCGGCCAGGGTCCGGGCCAGGAGCTCGATGTTCGCAACATTGAATCCTTCGTGCCCGGCAAGGTATTCATCCGTAGCTGCGGCATCCATGGCAAGGATCTCATCCAGATCGAGAAATGCCTTCCCGAGCAGCATTTCCTTCAGTGCCTCGGCCTGATTCTCCACTGTTATGGCAGGTTCATCCGTCCCGCCAAAGAGCTTCCGGCGGATTGCCATGATGATGGCTCCTATCTTTTCAATTTCACGAAGAAGGTAATCTCTTTGTTCCATCCGTGATTGTGATTATCAGAGACCAGTCAGGGTTACCGTCACTGGCTGCGTCATCAGGTTCGTCCTGTAGGTCAGGCTGTCAGACCCTGTCAGGATGAGCTCTTCCATAACGACAGAGGTGCCGGAGCTTGTGAATGTTTTCTTACCCTCCTGCCATTTCCACCAGTCAGGATTGAGACTTATCTTTCTCGTATTTAAGTTCTGCACATCGGTAATAAAAAGGTGCCAGTTAGTTACGAATATTGCCCTGGTGCCGTCTTTTGACCAGTAAAGCTTTTGAGCTGACTCGATATCTTCAGGCAGGTGTGCCACAAGCCGGAAATCACCGGTCCCGGTTTTCGAAATGAAGAGGCCCTGGTTGGGAGGGTCTATGGAAGGATTTTCGGTCACATATGCTTCATATGTTCCCTGCGGTGAATTCACTGACATGACTTTCCCGGGTTTGGTATTGAAACCGAAGACGAACCAGACAGCCACCGCAATCAGGATAATTGTGACCAATGCCATGATCATTGCTATCAGAATTCTGCTTTTCATGATTCGATGTTTGTGATTATTTCCCGTGTCTGGCCTGCAGAAATTCAATGGTGGTCTTCATCAACTGTTTCAGTGCATCCTGGTTTATGTCCGAGAGCTTTTTGACATATATGCATGCAGCACCCTTCTTGAATTTGCCGAGCCCTTCAAGCAGGTGCTCATGTTCGGGCGCACCGGTATAGACATAAAGTGAGATGGCCGCTTTTCGCGGCGAAAAACCAACCAGAGGCCAGTCGCCCTCCATGCTGCTGCGCTCGGATTTGTAATGATACTGTCCGAAGCCAATCATGGAGGCCCCCCACATCTTCGGCTCGAAGCCGGTGAATTCATGCATAAGCTTCAGCAGCTCGAAGCTGTCCTTCCGCTTTTGCTCGGTGTCGGCAAACGAGTTGATGAATTCGCTGACATCAGCATTGTTTTTCTTTGTCTTTAGTTCTGCCATAGTCTCGTTCTTTTTACCGATTAGGAATTACATCCGGATTGGTACAGTAAAGATATGTAAAATCCCTGCCCGATTTTGAAATGCTGCAAAATGCCGGACAAACAGGCCTTCCGGTTCGTCCACCTGAAATTGCTGTTCGTCTACCAAACCTTATCAAAGGTCATCCGGTAATATAAAAGGATATGTATGTCCTTTAATATTGCATCATAAAACAACTAAAAACAAACAGTCATGAAAAAACAATTTAAACTGCTGGGAGCCGCTGTCATAATGGGAGTGGCACTTAGCTCCTGCGAAACGGACGGACCGGTTGACGAATCTGAAGCCGGTGATCTCAAGATTGCCTATAATGGCCTGATAAAGCCTACTGACAACAGTATTGTGCTGAAATGGAATGAGGCTGTAAGCAAGGTGGTGGATAACAAGATGCCGGCTCCGCCCGAAGCGAGGATATATGCCATGGTGATGCTTGCCATGCATGATGCGCTTAACAACATCGTACCGTTGTATGAGACATATGCGCTCAAACAGGGTTTGCTCAGTGTCCTTCAGTTTAAAGGTTCCTGAGCATTGTTTCTGAGCTTGAAGTCATGTACCACAGCAATACTGACACCCGTGATATTATGATGTTTCATCCTCTCCCAGAGGTTCCAGGTGGTATCATACTGAGTCTGCACCCAGTCGCCGAGGCTGTTTTCCACCTGCTTTATTCGCTCCTCTGTATCAGGAGCGTACCGTGTATGTGATGAGGACTGGCAACCGGTGATGATGAGAGCCGTCAGAAGTGTTGAGTACAAATAAATGAGAAGTTGTTTCATGGCGGACAGCATTTGGGGTTATTATTTGCGGAGTATTATTTGATTGTACTGCAATCAACAAAATATAAACTATCAATCACCTGACAATGTTTTTAGTGGTCAGGAGGGGAGATGTCAAAACGGTCAGGCTTTTTCCTGCCATAAGGCGCCCTGTTCCCTGTTTGTTCTCATTGATGAGAAGTAATCAGGATATTACCCCAAGGTGTATTAAAATTAACCGGGCCCGGATTGAACTGCAAACCGGACCCGGAACCATTTCTTCCCCCCCCCCAATCAACCAAATAATTAAGAACAGAATTCTGCTAACTGTCTATTCAATATCCAGCCAGACTTTCATATTTCCCGGCGAACGGTTGTCCCATGCAAAATAGGGTATGAACACCAGCTCTTCTCCTGCAGTTGACCGCCCATTCAGGATAACCATGCTGTTCAGCTTACCTGAGCCCTTGTCGGGAATGAATTCATACTCAGGATCAAGAACCACCTTCCCGAAATCTATTGCCGGATTATCTGCCTGCTCCAGACAGTACACCACCGGGCCGAGCTGAAGGGCTCTCTTACCCTCATTGGCTTTGACCCTCGGGTCTGAAGCCACAACCTCAACAGGCATGTCAAGGATCAGCTCCACAATATCATCATGTCTCCACTTCCTGTTGAGGACAAGGTAGCCGTCAGTGACCCCCGGATCAGCCACAGCCAGCCCGTTGACAGAGATAACAAAACCTTTGCACCAGCCGGGGATTCTCATCTTCAGGGTGAACTGTTTCGTTCTCTCAGGACCTACTTTCAGCAATACCCTGCCATCCCACGGATAATGCGTCTCCTGCGTCATTGATATTTTCGTTCTGCCTACATCAAACACAGCCTCGCTGCCGATATAGAGATTCACAAATACCTCACTTTCGCTCTTCATATAGATATAGCTACCCACCGATGGGATAAACCGCGACACATTGCTCGGGCAGCATGCACATCCATACCATTCCTGACGGTGATGGTCGCCGTCAGACTCCAGGGGGTTCTCATAGAAGAAGAGATCGCCCTCAAGTGATACGCCGGATAAGACGCCGTTATACATTGAGCGTTCAAGCACATCGGCGTACTTGCCATCCCTCATGAGAAGATTCATCCTGTTGTTCCAGAACACCATCCCTATCGATGCGCAGGTCTCGCAATAGGCGGTCTTGTTAGGCAGATCATAGTCTTCCGAGAATCCCTCGTTTGAACCGGTGCTGCCTATGCCACCGGTGATGTACATGTTCCTGTAAATAACATCCTCCCACACACGCTTCATCGCATCTATATATTCAGGCACCTCCTTAGCGGCGGCAACGTCAGCCATGCCCGTGAAGAGATACATTGCCCTCACGGCATGACCCGTGATGTCTGTGATCTGAGACACCGGTATAGCATCCTGGCAGTATGCCGGTCCCAGTCGCGGGTGCGTCCAGATAGCTCCCTCACCGTGCCCGTGTCCCCGCTCCTCCAGGAGCCAGTGAGCCAGATCGAGGTACCTGGGTTCCTGAGTGACATGATACAGTTTAACCAGTGCCAGCTCAATCTCTTCATGACCGGTGACCCAGTGCCGTTTGCCCGGTCCAAAGACGCTGTCAACATAATCGGCAAACTTCACGGCCACATCAAGGAAGCTCTTCCTGCCAGTAGCCTGGTAGTGGGCAATGGCCGCCTCAATCATATGACCCCCGCAGTACATCTCATGCTTCTCCATGTCAGTCCACCGCTTGTCAGGGTGGCTGAGTGTGTAATAAGTGTTGAGGTAGCCGTCGGGCTGCTGTGACCGTGCCACAAGGTCTATCCAGTGCTCAAGCAGCTGTTCGAGTTCGGGATTGGGATTGTTGATGAGCGAATAGGCAATCCCTTCCATCGCTTTATAGACATCGGAGTCGTCGAAGTAGATGCCTTCGTGCTTTCCCTCCCTGTCACCCGCTGCTTTCTCAAAGTTGCTGAGTCTCTTCGTGGAATCCCTTATCTGTACGATGCATGTTGACAGAGTAGCCCTGGCATGTGCGTCCAGGCGGGGGTTCCAGAAGGAGTCGTCAATCTTCACCATGCTGAAGGGCACCGGTTCGGTAACATCCTTATTCTCTTTCGTGGTGCAGCCGTTGAGGCACAGGAGTGCTGCCAGCGCTGCCACTCCTGTCAGCAGAGCAATAGTCGGAACGTTTCCTTTATGTTTTTTGTCATTTCTCATGTCAGGATCTCTTTGGTTCATATTGATTAAAAGTGATTCACTTTGATCTGGTAAGGACAGCCTGTATGTAGGAGCGGGGAGGGCTTGCAAGCACTATCTTATCTGATCTGATCCTCTGAGTCCGGTCACTCCTCCTGATCTCATCAGGCATGTCAATCCTGGTCCGTGCAAAGATATCATCTGCATCCAGCATCGTTACGCTCATCATTTTGTATTGTGTTCCCAGGCGGGAGAGGTCAAACATCACCGTCTGTGCCGTGTCAGTTCGGTTCAGGGCGTGGATCACCAGGGTGTCTTTTGTCAGGCTGTAGACAGCCTGTCCCTGTATCATATCGTTCCTTTTGGCCTCGTAATCCTCTATCACCAGCGGGTACCGGCCGGGACTCCTTGAGATAAGCTCATACAGCTTACCCGGTGCAGTGAGGTAGGCGCCTTCCTTTGGTGTCTCGATGACTGCCTGCCCGTGAGTGTTGGCGAGGTTGTTATAGTTGACAAAGTCAACCATATTGCCCTGCCGTTGCCAGTGCATCAGGAACCCGGCTGCCCTGAGGCCGCAGTGCCAGGTGCCAAGGACCATTGCCCTCTTTATCTTCGTCTTATGCCCGTACAGGAAAGGTTCAGGAACCTCTTCCTTGGGATTGGGTGCCGAATAGGGGTGTACCTGCCACTCGGTATTGCAATACCTAATGTCAGTGCTGTTCCTGCTGTTGTATTCGTTCAACAGTGCTATCATGCCTTCCAGCCGGCCCTCACCACCGTCGTCCCTGTCGGCAAAAAAATCTATATGTTTACCGGCTATCTCAAGCATTAGCGGCACACCCTCGCCGTAATCATAGGTGACCATACCGATCTTTATAGTCGGATCAACAGCTTTCATGGCCTTTGAATACCGGACCACCTCATTGGCGTATTCTTCTGCATTGAGCCAGCGTGCAGTCTCGTTATCCATCTCCCAGTACCTGGCGCCGAAGGGTTTCTTAAAGCCATTTCTTACCCTCAGATCAGCCATGGGGTGAGTGCCTTCCTCAAGGTTGCAGTATGCCACCCAGTCAGCAGCATCCCTGATCCCCTGTTCCGCGTCGGCGAACTGAGGGAGGTCATAGTTTATATACTGCCAGGCGTTCTGTTTGCTGTTGAGGTATTTTCTCTTCTGCGGCAGACAGAGGTTGACACACATCATCATCTCAGCCCCGATCTCATTACAGAGCATGGCGAACTCCTCAGTGCCGAAGTCGTTGTCATTGAGACCACCCCAGAACCATGACGGCTGGGGTACCCTCGAGTCTTTTTCACCTATGGCATCCTTCCAGTTATAGAACGAAGCGAAGCATCCTCCGGGGAAGCGAATCAGCCCGGGATTGAGTTGCCTCATCACATCTAGTGTGGCCCTCTTCCATCCGTAGAAGTGATCATCAGGGATCAGGGAAAAGGCATCAGCCTCAACAACGGCCCCTGGTCCTATGAGGAGTGTGAAGGTAACCATACCGTCAGGCCGGGTATAAGGAATGTCATATTCGTATTTCTTAAACTCGTTGTTGAGTCTGACCCTTTTACTGAAGAAAGGAGTGTCAGGATCCTCCCCGGTTGTCAGGCGAATTTCCACGGTATCATTACCCGAGACTGATCTGAGGTAGCCGCTGAAATGGCAACTTATGTCCGTCTGGAAGAACTTACCGTCCTGTGCTATGCCACCCCATCCGTTGATTTCATTGTTCACTATGCGTACATACTGTTCACCATGGATGCCGTCCTTGTCGCGCAGCTCCATTTTGACGTCAATGTCGGGAGACTCAGTAACGAAATAGGTGAGGTCATCACTGATAATTGCCGGATTTCCGGGTTTACCAGGGGTAACGTACCAGTTGTCATGGGCATACCCGCTGTGGTACCATGCCTCACCGCTCCAGTCATCTATGTACCTGCCTTCGGGGAGCAACAGACCAAACGAGTTTTTGGTTTTGCCGTTATAAGGTGGAATGGGTTCGAAGCTGCGGTTAAAGAACTTCTCTGCCATCATCGGCTGTATCTGGTAACCGAATCCTATCTCCACGAAGTGGCTGAACAGCAGCGGGCTGGAGGGTGTCTTCGCGGTGGTTTGCAGGGTGACCCGGTATATATGATCCGGTTCGGCAGGCTCATTGCACCCTCCTGCTACAAGAAAGAGGAGCAGAACCACGCAAAGGATACATTTGCCACTGGTAAATAAATATTTACTATCAGTTATTTTCATCTCGTCCACTTATTAATGATTGTCGTTTAAGAACTCTTTCAGAACAGCCACATCCATCTCATGCCATCTTCCGGGGGAGACATGGAACAGTACCCTGTCCTCTGCCCCGGCAGCTGAATAGATCTCCCTGAGCTCGGTGACGGAAGGCTCAACGGTTTCATTGTATGAGGCCGAGTTGTTCGTCTCTGATGGGGTGTCAAGCTCACCATAGTGGAGCATGATGGGCCGGGGTGCATTCAGGCCTGTGAGGTCACTCCTGTCAAACCATCTCAGCACCCCGGGGATACCGTGGGCCGGGGCATTGTAGCACCGTGAGAAGATTACGTTGAATGAGCCCAGAGAGCCGCTGGCAAAGATCTTGCTGACCCTGTCAGAGAAGACCGGGTAGAAGAGGGCAAGATCGCCCCCGTATGAGATGCCTGCAACGGCGATCTCATCGAGGTGGTACTGGTTGCAGACCCAGTTCTCCCATGCTATCAGGTCTTCAATTGTTTTTCCTAAAAGCGATTCACCATGCAGGTTGAGGTGTGTCACCAGGGTGAAGTGTGAGTGCGCCACAGAATAGTCGAGCCGGTCAATGGGGAGTTGTACCGCTACATCACTCAAAGAGGTGAATCCTCTCAGGTTTGGGGCTATCACCAGGTAACCATCCTTTGCAAGCTCATAGGCGAACATGTGGTGGTAGTCGTCACTGAGCCCTATAACGTTTTCAACGGAACCGTGACCCTGGATGGCCATGACGGCTCCCTTTATCTCGCCGTCGGGCTCCAGAAGGTAAGCGGGGATGGAGAGGTCAGGACTCACCTCCATGACGAGGGCACGGTAGGTGATGTTCTCAATCCTGAGGTTGCGTAACTGCCTGACATTTTTCATGCCCGGAGGTGTGTAGGAGAGCAGCTCGGCGAACTTCCTTCCGGCTTCCTCCTTCCAGAGGAGGTAATCGCCGTTATAGTTGCTGAAGGAGAGTCTCCGTTCAGGATTCTCGTACCTCACCTTCAGGTTCAGCTCATGGCTCCTGACCACGAAACTCTCCAGGGCGGGATTGCCGGTCACTGTTTTCTCACCGTCGCCGGCAGGATGACACCTGACAGACGCGATCAGAAAGAGTAATGCCAGCATCAGTATGTTTTTCATTCTCAAGAAGGATTAATTGTCAAGTTAATAAAAAAGGAAGGGGCGGGGCTTGCCTGCCTTGTAACGCCCCTTCCAGGTCATTGCTTCCGGATCACCGGTCTGCATTTATCAATATCCCGGATTTTGCTGCAGGGTCACCTTTTCCAGTTCATACTGGGGAATGGGTTGTAGATAATATTTCTCGGGCCATGATCTCTGTTCGTATTCGAACAGGTTATAGACTTTGGTGTCTGAGAACTTATCCTTGACGATCCTGACCCCCACGAGAGGCTTATTAAAGGTCTCATGGGCTATCATCCACCTGCGGGCATCGTAGAAGTGGTGCCCTTCAAGACAGAGTTCCACTCTTCTTTCATGCCGGATAATCTCTCTGAGCTCGTCACCGCTGCCGCTTATCGGGGGCATGTCAACACGTGCCCTTACCTGGTTGATCCAGTGGATTGCAACATCAGGGTCTCCTGCCTCGAAGGAAGCCTCGGCATAGTTCAGCAGTATCTCCGCATAGCGAATGATGATCCATGGTATGCTTCGCGGAAACTGCTCCTTGTCGAGGTTATAATAGGGATCCATCGATTTCCTGTAGGAGTAGCCTGTTTCAGCCACGCCCCATCTCTTCGGGTTACCGATGCTGTTACGCCCGTATACCGTATAAGAGAGAGTGAATGAGGGATCGAAGGGATTGAGGTTATAGTTGTTTGACTCCTCGCAGATCCAGAACTGAACAAGCGAGTCCGAGATCCACGGGCTGCCGTCGAAGGTAATGCTTGCGTAGAACCGCGGGTCACGCTTCCTGAGCGGATCACCGTTGCCATCAACCTGGCCATTCTCACCGATACCGTACGGATCGGCAGCGTGAGCCGGATTTTCCCAGTCAAACATGGTGCCGTCATCCCATTCAAAATCGTCAACAAGAGCCTGTCCGACCATTGTGGATGACCATCCACCGTTGTAGTCGTTCCCGTCAATACCTCCGCCGAGTCCTTCTGCAACCTCAAAATAATCAAATAATCCGTCATTGTTAACCGCATCATTACCCCTTGAGAGGATGATCTCCCGGTTCTTGTTGGTAAGGAACATCTGTTTGAAATCGCCTTCCATCTCATACAGATCAAGGTCAATCACTGCCTTTGCGGCAGCGGCTGCCTGTTCCCATTTTGTTATGTCATTCGTTGGATTGAAGAGGGGAGAGGCGGCATAGAGCAGCATCCTTGACTTCATTGCCATGGCGGCGCCTTTGGTTATCCTTCCCCAATTGCTGTCATCGGGGTAGCTGAGCGGCAGTCGCTGGATGGCATTATCGAGATCACTTATAACAAGCTCAACGGTCTGGTCAAAGGTGCTCCTTGTCCTGAGGAAGTCATCATTGAGACCGAAGGGTTCTGTGATAAGGACTACGCCCCCATAGCGGGCAGCCAGATCCATATAGCTCCAGGCCCTCAGGGCGTAAATCTCACCGGTGAGTCTGTCTTTAATGGCTTCTTCCTCATCATCTTCAGGAATATAGGTGTCAATCTTCTGAAGGAACTCGTTACATCCCTTGATAAATTCGTAATGATATCTCCAGACATCTATTCCTGTAGGAATGGAGGGGCCCATTATTCCTCCCCAGTAATCATATATACTGTGGTACCCGTATTTATGAGTTGCTTCGTCGGTGAAGCAACTCAGCTGGTATGACCTTATCCATTCATACCAGCCCAGCTTAGGCAATACCTTGTACTGGTTATTGACATATACCTCGGCCAGGTTAAGATCCTGCCAGACCGATGCTTCAGAGAATTTATCAAGAGGTTGCTTGTCGAGTAATTCATCGCTGCAGGCAAAGAGGCTGAAGGATAGAATTATAGCCACTAGGATTTTATATATATTTCTCATGGTTTTAAAGTTTTGCATTACTAGAAAGTAAGGTTAACTCCGAAGTTATAGATCCTTGTTGCGGGGTAGTAGACTCCCAGGTCATTAACCACTTCCGGGTCATAATGCTTGATTTTATCAATCAGTAACAGGTTGGAACCGCTCACGTAGAATCTTGCGCCTTTGAGGCCGACCACTGAGATAAGGTCAACGGGCAGGTTATAGCCGAGCTGCAGGTTCTTCAGTCTCAGGAAGGAGGCATCTCTCAGCCAGAAATCGGACTTGAGGGTGTTGTAGCTCTCGGCCCTGTGATAGAATGGCCTCGGAATAGTAGCACTCTCAGCTGTCTCCGGTGTCCAGCGGTTATCATAAATCCAGAGCGGAAGGTTAATATCACCGTTCCTTTCGTTGGGATTGACATATGTCTTTGCCCCTGCCTGGCCCTGGAAGAGGATGCTCAGTTCAAATCCCCTGAACTCAAAATCGCTGTTCAGGCCGAAGATGATCTTCGGTATACATGAGTGGTATAGTCTTATCTTGTCGTTATCATCAATGGCACCGTCTTTGTTGACGTCAATATACTTAATGTCTCCCACGCGTGCTCCCGGGCGTTTGACGGGTGTGGCATCAAACTCCTCCTGGGTATTGAAGATACCATCAGTCTGATACAGAAGCCACGAGTCTATCGGGTAACCTTCTCTTTTCTGGTAGTCGGGGACATTGGGCGATTCATCCATATAGATGATTTTGTTGCTGGTAAAGGCTATGTTACCGGAGAGGTTATACCTCAAATTGCTGACGCTGTTCCTGTGTGACAGCATCAGTTCAACACCCTGGTTCTGTGCTTTCCCGATGTTTTCATCAGGAAGGGTCATCCCGGCATAGGTGGGCACCGAGGCGTTCCGTGTGGCAAGGATGTTGCTTCGCCTTGAAAGGAAGTACTCTGCTTCAAAGCCAAGCAGCCCGTTCCAAAGAGTTCCCTCCAGTCCTATGTTCCATGTGTTGGCAACTTCCCACGTAATATTGGGGTTGGGTGTCCCGGTGAAATAGAGCGTAGAGACCACCGATGGATCACTGCCGAAGACATATGAGTCAGAAGTGCTCTGGAGAGAGGCTGAAGATAGGTACTGGTAGTCGCCTACATTGTCGCTTCCCATCTGCCCGAATGAAGCTCTTGCCTTAAGGAAGTCAACGTTGGTGAACCTGTCCTTGATAAAGGATTCCTCGGATAACCTCCACCCAATGGAGATGCCAGGGAAGAGTCCGACACGTTTTTCAGGAGGGAATTTCAGCGATTCATCTCTGCGAAGCGTGAAATCAATGAGGTACTTTTCGGCGTAGTTATAACCAAACCTTCCGAAGATATTACGGTAGGCGAACTCATATCCTGATCCTTCATTTTGCTGTGTGTTGGCATCGCCGGCAAACTGATACGGGATCTGGTCTGAGAGGAAGGTATTACGGGTGGCATTGATCCATTCATAGAGGATGGAGTACTGTTCATACGCAACGAAGGTATTGATGTTATGCCTGCTGAAGCTTCTTTCATAACCCAGCTTGGCACTCAGGGTGGTGCTGTATGAGTTGTAGAAATAGTCATTCAGGCTTCTGCTCATCACCGGGTTCACATTCAGGTTGACGTACTCGCCGGTGGAGTTGTCCCAGGCATACATGTCATAACTCTTTGCAAATTCCTTGGTCCTTACGTTTACAAAGTCATACGCGGCTGTACCCTCAAGGAAGAGTCCCTGAGTGATGAAGGGCAGATCCCACCTGGCTGTGGCCTGTGAGTTAACCGTTCCGGTCCTGTCATCCTTCTGCCCTGCCTTGCCCCTGATCATCTCAACGAGGTTGACGTTATAGATGGGAGCAGGCAGCCCGTTGGCATAGAAGATAGGCTCTGTTGGCCTGTTGCCGAGCATCCACTCAAAGAAGCCTATATTGGTGTAACCCACATTGACGTTGTAAACCGAATTGGAACCGATAGCCCTTGTTACATCATCCCTTCTTGCGGAGAGATTGACGGAGAGCTTTAGGTTCTCGGTGATTACGGCGTCAAGGTTGGAGCGTACATTATAAGAGTTGTAGTCATCTATACCCTCTTTGAAGTATGAGTCCTGATAGAGGTATCTGCTGGATATATAATACTTCACGATGTTATTACCTCCGCGGATCGAAAAGGTATGGGATGACTGCGGGGCCACTTTCTGGAGGATATAGTCTTCAATGTTATAGTTCGGGTAGAGGTTGGGGTCTGCACCCTGGCGGAATTTTTCTATCTCTTCTGCGGAGTAGATGAATCCACTTCTCTGGGCCTCGGTATAGTACTGTGCAAACTGCCATGACCTGGCCATTTCCGGTACCCGTGTAGGCTGTGTCAGGCCGAAATCGCCAGTATATTCAAGAGTTGGTTTGCCGTCGCGGCCCCGTTTGGTGGTGACGAGGATAACACCGTTGGCAGCACGTGATCCATAGATGGCTGCCGAGGCATCCTTCAGTACGGAGATGCTCTCGATGTCATTGGGATTCAGTCGCTCAAACCCGCTGCGGTTAGCAATTCCGTCAATAATTATGAGCGGGTTGTTACCTGACTGCCACGAGCTTTTCCCGCGGATGTTTATCTGGAGATTTTCTTCGCCCGGACTGGCACTACGGGTATTCACTATCACGCCCGGCATGCGCCCTATCATCGTTGAGGAGAGGGTGGTGGCAGGCGTTCTGGCCAGGTCTTCGCCCTGGACGGCAGCCACTGACCCGGTCAGAGTCGCTTTTTTCTGTGTGCCATAGCCGATGGCAATAACAGCGTCAATACCTATTACATCTTCTGACAGCACAATATCTATTCGCTTCTGTGCCCCGACATGTACCTCCTGTGTCTGCATACCCACGAAGGAAAAGACTAGCACTGCCCCTGCAGGCATCTCTGCAAAGGCATACCGCCCTTCAGCATCGGTCACCGTGCCTTGCAGGGTACCTTTTACCACAATTGTTGCACCTGGGATGGGCTGCCCGGTGACGTCAGTAACCACTCCCGAGACGGCAGGTTCCTGCTGCATATACTTCTTCCCCGACCCGGGTGATATGGAGGGGGGGATCTTCAACAGGATGTTCCGGTCATAGATTTCGTACGTGACCGGCTCACCAGTGAACAGTTCATTCAGGATTTCATCAATCTGTTTATCCTCAAAATTGACTGATACCAACCTGCTGTCATTGAAATAATCGCGGTTGTAGAAGAACACAAATTCCGACTGCTCCTCAAATGCATCGAATACCTCCGAAAGCGTAGCGTCATCAAGCTTCAGGCTGAGCCTGGCATTCTGTGAGTAAACGCTGGCGGCATTGGCTGTAAGGATGGAGCATATAAGAAGGAGAAGAGAGAAGCGCATAGTAAGAAACAGTTTTTTATTGCAGGGAAGGAGTTTCCCGGCTGCATTAAGTAAATTTTTCATACATTTACATGATTTTGATGAATACTTCTTTTAGCTGGTTTTCCGGCTGGGGAAGAGATTCGTGAAGAGGGAAAGCCACCACAGTTTCCCTCTTCTTTTTTGCCTTTCCCCCCGGATAGGGTTACACGTTCATTCATGTTTCATAGGCATCAGTTTTTAGTTAGTTTTGGTTAACCATACTTCATTTTCTTTGATGTAGTAGCTTATACCCGAGGTCTTGTTGATCTTTTCTAGCGCCTCAATAAGGTTGTTGTTGTAGCTGAACATCCCCCTGAACCTCATCTCTCCGATTGACGCTGGTGTCAGATGAAAGCTGATATTGTAAATTCTCTCAAGCTCGGCAATGATATCATTAAGAGTTGCATCCTTGAAGATCAGTTCTCCATTACGCCAGGAGGTGAAGAGCCTTGGATCAACCGTCAGGAGGTCAATCTCGTCATTCATTGCGAAATAGATCAGGCGCTGGTTGGATTTCAGACTGTATGACTTCATGGCACCTTCCTTGAACTGAAGCTCTATGGTACCCTCCGACAGCACAACCTCAAATCTCTGAGTCTCCGTGCACGAGCTCACGTTGAAGGCTGTGCCGGTGACCTTAATATCAGCATACGGAGTTATCACCCTGAAAGGCTTTTTCTCATTGGCTGCCACCTCAAAATAGGCCTCACCGGAGATGGAGACTGTCCTGGAGCGCCTGTTGAAATCAGCGATGTCATAAGTTGCCGAGGATCCTGCATTAACCCATACCTTTGTTCCGTCAGGCAGGATGCAGCTGCAGATGTTGCCTGACGGTGCTGCAACCTCACACAGGTTGGGAACATCACTGGAATATGAAGGGCTTCTGTCGAGCAAATAAAAACCCACTGCCAAGCCTATGGGCAATGCCAGCATCGCTGCAATCTTATAAATAAGCAGACGTCTTCCGGACCTCCTGACCTTTTCTGACAGGTGCCGGCAATACTCTGCCCGTAGCCTGGTCTTGTCCCCGTCAAGGAGTGATTGCGGAATATGGGTTACGCCTTTCTCCCACGCCTTCCTACTCTCTTCAAAGAGGATGCGCACCTCTTCGGATGATCTCAGCAGTTCATTCAGTTCTTCCTGCTCTCCGGGTCCTGCATTGCCTGAAACGACCTTGCCTATAAGGATATCTATATGATTCTTTGTCTTCACTGTCATTATTGTTACAGCCTTAAGACGAAAAAATGAAGGGTGACCCTGTAATGGGAGCAGAATAAATTTTTGATCGGTCAGGACGCGGTAGGATTACCTCTCTGTCAACTCCCGGCGAAGCCTCTTAAGCGCGATACCCATCTGCATCTCTACCGTTTTGACGGAGATGTCAAGCTGTCTGGCGATCTCGGAATATTTCAGATTCATTGATCGGCAGAGAATGAATATTTCGCGGCACCGGGGAGGCAGGTTGTCAATTGCCCTGCTTATGCACTCCGTCAACTCAGCCTCTTCAATAAGATCCCTGAAGGGAACGGATGCTTCAGCAGCAGTTATGGCACTGAGCTCCTCATTTTTTCTGCTCCTGCGAAGTATATCGATGCACCTGTTCTTAACCGAGTGATAGAGGTACGACTTTACCGATATTTCTACCTTTATGCGGTCACGCTTTTGCCATATATCTACGAAAAGCTGCTGTACCATTGACCGGACCTGATCAGTATCCTTCAGGTATGAGGCGGCGAACTGGCAAAGAGGTGCATAGTATGTATTGAAGAGACTGCTGAATGCATTCTCGTCCCCGTTCTTAATCCGCTGAAATATGGAAGGGTCCGATATGCTGGTCATCGCACTGTCTGAAGGTTAACAAAATAGCACCACCGTGCAGACGGATGATCAATTATTGATCCGGGTCTGCCCTGGTGGTTTTCTGATTGAGTACCGAACTGCATTACGGTCAGGCTGAAAAAGCGCATTTGTACAAAGAAATGATTTTCCCGGATATTTTTCAAGACCCTTAGTCAGAAAACGGTCTTATTGATTTGCTCCTGCTGTTCGGTCATGAGATAATATGATTACGCGTGAATAATTCTATTCTCTCAATAACATTTACAGATATCTTCTGACATTTTTCATGTAAGCGATGTATGCCTCGCCGAAGGTCTCCCTGCACCACCGCTCCTCTGAAAGGATCATGAAGTGAACGGAGATCTGGAAAATCAGCAGGACTGCCAGAAGCAGCCACGACCGGGTCAGCATGCATGCGCCCAGGAAGTATAAAAAGAAGGCAACATACATCGGATTGCGCGAGACGGTGTACAATCCTGACCGGTTTATGCCGCTGGCGTCGGGCCTGGCAAAATGAATGATGCTAATGCCATATAGCACCAGGGCAGTAAGGGAGAGTCCGATGCCGGCTATTCCCATGAAGCCGGTCAGCTTTATCGTCAGGAAGACCGGAATAACCAGAAGCAGCAGGGTGGTTCCGATATTTACCCAGTAAGCCGGCTTCTCGAGACCCTGCGTGGGAGGGAAGAATGCCGCCCTCTTTACGGCCTCCCTTTTCAGCAGTGCGGTCAGGATGTATCTGGTTGCCAGAACGGGTACAACAATCAGCAGGCCGGTAACAATAGTTGATTCCATTTTTATCTGTCAGGAATGGTTATATCTTCCCCGGGTGAGGTACATGATTCCGGCCGGTCACTCTCTTCAGTCCATTCATACTGGTCATATGTCCCGTCTTTGAGCTGTTTGACGAACTCCGTGACGTCAGGGTTGCTGACATCAAATCTGCCTCTCTCACACCCAAGGCACATCACGGACAACAGGCAAACAGTGACCAGGGTTTTCATAGTCTGTCTTTAAAGATTGAGATATACAAGTTTACTGAGTTTCCACAATTTACATGCCAGCTTGAAGCTCCTCCCTGATCCGGTTTATCTGTGCCTCCCGGGCAAATGAGAATGTTCTGTCACGAAGGTTGCAGATCTCATAGAGTTGCAGCGCTTTCTCAAGCAGGGCGAAGGAGGCCGGCGGTGCGGAGGTCATCCCGATGTCGGCCAGGGTCCGGGCCAGCAGCTCGATATTCTCCACATTGAAGCCCTTCTGACCGGCAAGGTATGCATCCGTTTCTGTCGCATCCAGTGCAAGAATCTCATCGAGGTCAATGAATGCTTCGCTCAGCATCATCTCTTTCAGTGCTTCCGCCTGGTTATTCACTGAGATTGCCGGTTGATCAGTTCCGCCAAAGAGTTTTTGCCGGATAGCCCTGATCATATCTCCGATCTTTTCAATCTCGCGAAGCAGATAATCCTTCTGTTCCATATGTCAGTTCAATATTTGTCCCGAATGTTTTTCTCATTCTATCCTTATGTGCGCCAGTGACATTATCTTCATTGCATCCGAGACACTCATACCAATCCTCTTAACAAGGGGGTACCTCTTTTTGTGTTCCCTGAACATCGGAACTGATTCCAGGACATGGATATTTCTATCCCAGCTCTCGATCTCGTGTATATCGTCAATACCCCATTTCAGATATGAGGAGCTCTCCATCCCGCCCCTGTCGAGGACCATCCTGTTTGCCATCCTTATTCCTCTGCAGGAACTGTAGTCGATCACTATCTCTGCTCCCGGAAGGAAGCTGTGTATATCACTGAACAGCTTCTTAATCTCTGACTCTTCGAAGTAATAGATGACTCCTGCAATGAGGAGCATAACTCCGTTATTGTTTTTGACAGTCCTGTACCAACCTGAATCAAACACTGATCCTGCAATACATCTGCTTCGTTCCTGTTCGGGTAGATATTGTTTTCGCAGAGCGATGGCATCTGGCAGATCAAGATCGATCCACTCTATCCTGCCGTTATCCACCCTATGAAACGTGGTGTCAAGTCCGCATCCGATGTTGACGACTGTAGCATCCGGGTGTTCCCCGATAAATGCTTTTATCTTTTCATCGAACCAGATGCTCCTGGCGATCCAGGATGCCTGGCTTATCATACTCAGCTTCGAAGCAATGCGACTGAAATCATACGGAATTGATTTCATAATCGTTACCGCCTGATTGTCAGTCAGAAGCGGTTTTGGCTTAAGTGTCTCGACTGCCCTGCCCCACAATGGCAGTAGCAAGGTCTTCTGCACACTTCCAAGTTCGATGTTTTCTTCCATGCTCATTGTGCTAATGATGTGATTATAATGCGGTTCAACTATCCGGTGAGACTTTTTTTCGCTTCAATTGTACCGCAGCCCTGGTCTCACTGATGTCACGGATACAGCATATCTTTATCCTTGTAATCATAAGTTCCGCTTATATTTTCTTTCTGCTATAGTTGTCTGAGCATGGTCATTGATTCATCATGACGGGCGTAATCGACAAATCCGAACTTCCTGTAAAGGCGGTAAGCATAGTTCGCCAGATCAACGCTTAACGAGACCTGGGCATAACCCGCGGAGGCAAGCCGGTTCAACATCTCAGTGAGAAGTCCTGTGCCAATACCCCTGCGACGGTATGGTTCAAGCACCGCCATGCTCAGTTCGGGGGTGGCTGTATCAATGAAGCCGTATCCTTTCACCGGACCCGTAAACAGTCGTGTCCATATCACGCCGGCAATTTTACCATCTGTCTCTGCAACGAGGCACAGATCACCCTCCCTTCCAAAATTCTCAATGTAAACAATGATTTCCGGCAGCTCAATGATGTCAAAAGGTGGTTTTTCTGCTCCGGGAGGAACGAAAATAGCATTGTAAAGCATCGTTCTTAGAATGTCTATCTCTGACGATCTCAGTTCTCTGATGAGCCATTCCTGATCATGTCCTCTTCCTGACGGCAGATACATATTCTGTGATGTTATTCTGCTCCGGCTTACTTTCTATTTCTAACGGGAAAGTCATATTCAATTCCGTAATTGGGCAGTGTCAGCCAGCGGGTCTCCCCGGTGTCGATGGCCGGACCGGTCACCACCCCCAGGCGGAAGGTGAGGGCGGAGTTGTTCCGCAACCTCCAGGAGAGGCCGGCACCACCTCCCAGGCCCAGTGAGAACATGGGTGAGGTGACCTCTATGTAGTTGTCGAGCAGCCCGAGATTGAGGTGCAGTCCAAGGGGTTTCTTAGGGTCTGTAAGCCGGTATGATCCGAAGAGGTTCCATGACATCAGGCTGGGACCCGGCATGTAGAACCCGGCCGAACCCTGCAGGGTATATCTCTCCGTGAAATCCTTCTTTATACCGATCTTCAGCGCCGGGGCTAATCCGTCTACGGCTGCGAAAAACCTTATCCCCGGCTGCTGCGGGAAGCAGTCAGTGGCCGCCAGGGCCATCAGTACAATTAGTGTTATCTGCAGTAGTCTGCGCTTCATACAGAAGTGTTTCATGTAAAAGTTTATACCTGATCATAAAGATAATATTATGTTTTGTAAGTGTGTGGCCTGCTATCCCCTTCTTCGTATAGGGTGCTGATTTTAAATCTTTATGTAATGCTGATGAGGACAGTAATTATCACAAGGGCAGGGAACCAATGAAAAAAAACAGGAAAAAAAGTAAAATATCGCTTGCGATATAAAAATATTGATTATATTTGCATCGTGTACGATATAATCGTGACAGATATAAAAAGTCAGATACTGAGTGCGCGAAAGTAGCAACCAAATCAACAAACAAAAAAACAGGATATCATGGAAAAGAATTTCTACCAATTCAAAGCGAAGAGTCTCCAGGGAAAGGAGACAGGTATGGAAGAGTACAGGGGCAAGGCTGTGCTTGTCGTAAACACTGCCAGCAAATGCGGGCTGACACCTCAGTATGAGGGTTTGCAGAAACTGTATGAAGAGTATGAGGACAAGGGGCTGGTCATCCTTGGATTTCCCAGCAACCAGTTTGCGAATCAGGAGCCGGGGAATGAGAAGTCGATAGCGGAAGGATGCCTGGTGAATTACGGTGTCACCTTCCCGATGTTCTCCAAGGTTGACGTCAACGGAGAGACTGCTCACCCGCTCTTTAAATACCTGACAAACGAGCTGAGGGGCACTTTAGGCAGGAAGGTGAAATGGAATTTTACCAAATTCCTGGTTGACAGGAACGGCAAACCGGTGAAGAGGTTTTCACCCACGACAAAGCCTGAACAGCTTAAGGGAAGTATCGAAAAGGTGCTGAAGGCTCAGTAAGGATGACGGGCTGCCGGATAATTTCCGGGGCAGCCCTGATTAATAAATATCGCAGGCGGTTGAATCACATTTCGTAGATTTGTGACAATGTTGTTCTTATTAAAACATGCAAGATGGCTTACGAACAACTCAAGCTTAAAAACCAGTTATGTTTCCCGGTCTATGCGGCATCACGGCTGATAATCCGTGAGTACCAGCCTTTTCTCGATAAGCTGGGGATAACGTATCCGCAGTACCTGGTGCTTATGATACTCTGGGAGGAGGATGGCATGCCGGTAAACGATATAGCGAAGAAGCTGATACTGAATACCAACACCATCACTCCGTTGCTGAAGAGGATGGAGCAGCAGGGGATCATCAGGCGCAAGCGCTCGGGGAAGGATGAAAGGAAGGTCATAGTTCATCTTACCCGAAAAGGAGAGAGGCTGCAGGAGGAGTCATCCCTGATACCCGAACAGCTTGCCGGCCGGCTTACAGAAGAAGAACTGAAGGTTGATGACCTGATCAGGCTTAAGGAGACCCTCGAGTCTATGATCAGGTCCCTGTCGAAATAAAGCAGCCGGTTAAGGTCTGTGGTCCGGCGAAACTGAAATCTCAAATCAGTCTATAACCGGTGGTGTATGCATGTCCGGTAACCTGGGTAAAACCCGTTATCCGAATTCCGGGAACCGGAGCCGGGAGCAGAGCCAATTAATGATTGTCACGCTGGCTGAAAGCTTAGTGCAAGTCTTTCGGAAAGGTTTGCTATGTCATCCTTCCTGGCGATCTGTGTGACCCACTCTGCCGGGATGTCGTCATAGCCGTAGAGCATTCCTGCCAGCCCGCCGGTGACGGCAGCGGTGGTGTCAGTGTCGCTACCAAGATTGACTGCCCGGAGAACAGCTTCGCTGTAGCTGCCGGTGGTGAGCAGGCACCAGACGGCTGCCTCGAGGGTGTCAATGACATAGCCTCCGCTGCGGATCTCGCTTTTATTCAGCCTGTGGATATCAAACTTTAGAAGACGGTCGAAAACAACCACCTCGGC
>JAAZAP010000073.1 GCA_012514255.1 Bacteroidales bacterium
GGGAAAATACAGGAGTATGATACCATCACATTCAACAAGAAAAGAGCAAGAAAGGGTCTGCCGCCGGTAGAGCCGCTTTATACACAGGCTGATGCTGTAGCATCAATGAAATTGTTTATCAGCGTGGCCTATGACCGCAAGTTCCGTATTGATGAATTCACAACAGTCAGGTTTACCAATTCAGGTCATATGCTTGGCAGTGGAGTGGTAACACTGGAGCTCAGGGAGAAGGAGGGCATCAAACGGCTTGCCTTCACCGGAGATATCGGCAGACCAGTCAGCCGGTTACTCAAGAGCCCTCATCCATTTCCCCAGGCTGATTATCTGATAACTGAATCAACATATGGCGACAGGCTCCATCCCACTCTTGAAGAGTCAGATGAAGATCTCTTCAGGGTTGTGCACCATACCTGCGTAGAAAAAAAAGGTAAGCTTATAATTCCCGCCTTCAGCGTAGGACGAACCCAGGAGATAGTCTATTCTCTCAATAATCTCTACAATGCAGGAAGGTTGCCAAGGGTGGACACTTATGTAGACAGTCCTCTTTCAGTCAACGCCACAAGCATATTCCGTATGCATACTGACTGTTTCAATGAGGATGTGGCGGATCTGATGCTTACTGACCCTGATCCTTTCGGATTCAACTCCCTCTTTTACAACACCTCGGTTGAGGGATCAAAAAGCCTGAATGAAATAAAAGGGCCGGTCATCATAATTTCATCATCGGGCATGATGGAAGCAGGACGTGTTAAACACCACCTTGCCAATAACATTGCCAATCCATCCACCACTGTGCTGGCAGTAGGCTACTGCGCACCATCAACCCTCGGAGCCCGCCTGCTAAGGGGAGAAAAGGAAGTTTCCATTCACGGTAAAAAGTATCCGGTAAGAGCTGAGATAGACAGGATTGAATCTTATTCGGGCCACGGCGACTACCGCGAGATGGCAGAATACCTTTCATGCCAGGATCCGGACAGGCTGAAGAACATATTCCTTGTACATGGTGAGTACGAAACCCAGGTCAATTACAGGGCATATCTTGAATCGCAGGGCTTTGACAGAATAGAAATTCCCTCCTTCGGCACATCATACAATCTCTGATAATTGCAATAATCATTTTTTTGTTGATTGTAAATCCTATTTTTGCATCAAAATTTTTTGAGCTATGTTTATTCTTATGGTTGTGCTCTTTCTGCTGGGCTACCTGGCAATAGCACTTGAA
Organism: Bacteroidales bacterium; assembly: GCA_012514255.1. The sequence continues at coordinate 1,223 of JAAZAP010000073.1, forward strand.
CATCCGATAAAGGTTGAAAAGGCAGCCAGCGCTCTTCTGCTGGGCAGCATCCTATGGGCCCTCTATGCCCTCTTCAGCGAACAGATACTGGCACTTGGATTCTCTCCTTCCTGGGAGGAGCTGAAGATGATGGGACAGCAGATAATGAACAACATTGCCCCTGCCCTCACCAATGACCAGTTTGCCACATCACCCTTCCGTGAGACGGTTGAGCTGGCCGGGCACACCAATGCTTTCGTTAAGCATGAGCTTGCACATCACCTGGTAGATATAGCCGAGATACTGTTCTTCCTTTTCGGCGCCATGACCATTGTAGAGGTGATTGATCAGCACCAGGGCTTCACTGTCATCACCAACAGGATAACCACCAGAAGCAAGGTCAGACTGATCTGGGTGCTCGGAATAATCACCTTCTTTATGTCAGCCGTGCTGGATAACCTGACAACTACCATAGTGATGATCGCCCTGCTGAGGAAGCTGATTGCGGACAAACCCACCCGCTGGCTTTTTGCAAGCATGATAGTCATCTCTGCCAATGCCGGAGGTGCCTGGTCTCCCATAGGTGACGTGACAACAATCATGCTGTGGATCGGAGGTCAGATAACCACTGTCAACATTATTGTAAAAGTGATATTGCCGAGCCTTGTTAATATGATCGTGCCTCTGGCAATCCTCTCATTTATGGTCAAGGGTGAAGTCAGGAGGCCGGAAAGGGCACAAAATACAGTTGATATCACTACTCCATTTGAAAGGACATTCATACTTATCCTGGGTGTTTCGATGCTTCTCTTTGTGCCGGTATTCAAGACCGTGACCCACCTGCCGCCTTATGTCGGGATGCTATTCGGCCTCGGTGTGCTGTGGCTCGTCTCAGAGATCATGCACCGAGACAAGGAGGACGAGATCCGCAGAAAACTGACCATATATAATATTGTCAAGAAGGTTGACACACCCACCATCTTCTTCTTTCTTGGCATACTGTCAGCCGTGGCTGCCCTGCAGAGCGCCGGTCATCTTAGCCTGATGGCAGGCTGGCTGGATGAAAAGCTGGGCAATATCTACCTGATTAACCTTGCCATCGGCGCTATATCAGCTGTGGTTGACAACGTGCCGCTGGTTGCGGGTGCCATGGGAATGTATGAAGTGGTAACCCCTGACATGCTTCGAATGGCTGCCGACCCTGCCTACGCAAGCTTTTTCGTTCAGGATGGTCTCTTCTGGGAGTTCCTTGCCTATTGCGCCGGAACGGGAGGCAGCATGCTCATCATCGGCTCCGCTGCAGGCGTGGCTGCAATGGGTCTGGAAAGGATAGACTTTATATGGTATATGAAGAAGATCTCCTGGCTTGCCCTGGTAGGCTATCTTGCCGGTGCAGCAGTTTACTGGATGCAGGCACAGCTGATTCACTGAGGTTTATAAAATCATTCAGTAATTAGTATGCCTTGTTTGTATTACGAGACACCCTTACAGAACTGAATAAAATAAGAGAGGCTGCCTGATCCAGACAGCCTCTCTTCTCTTTTCTCGTCCTAGTATTGATTATCACGGTCCCTGTCGCGGAAATCACGACGGGGCCGGAAAGGCTTCTTCTCTGCCTTTGGCTCAGACTTCTTGACGATGATCTGACTGCCA
>JAAZAP010000074.1 GCA_012514255.1 Bacteroidales bacterium
CAAAGCCTTAAAACCGGATCCTGAACAGACCATCAATGAATTCCTCATTTCAGAACATCGCCATTGGAGTGGATATTGGCGGAAGCCATATTACCGCCGTAGCCGTAGATATGGAAAAACACCGCATCATCAGCGGCTCAAGAGTCGAGAGTCCTGTAGACAATAAGGCTGAGGCAGATGAGATACTGTCAGTCTGGACCGATACTCTCAAGAAGGTTCTCAGGGGAATACAGATCTTCAATCTTCGGGGGATAGGCTTTGCCATGCCGGGACCATTCGACTATGTCAGGGGCATATGCCTTATTAAGGGTGTTCCCAAATATGAAAAGCTCTATGGAATAAATGTTGCCAAAGCCATCAGCTCCAGGCTCGGGCTACCGTGTGACTGCAGGGTGAGGTTCATGAATGATGCCAGTTCCTTTGCCGTGGGTGAGGCCTGGGCCGGCAAGGCAGCAGGATATGAAAGGATGATGGCCATAACGCTGGGTACCGGATTTGGATCAGCTTTCCTTGAAAACCGTATCCCGGTGGTGCAGGGCGAAAGAGTGCCGGAGATGGGCTGTGTTTATCATCTGCCTTATGGGACCGGCATAGCCGACGACTCCTTTTCAACGCGATGGTTCACTGAACGGTACAATAAGGTTACCGGCCGGAGTGCAGAGGGCGTCAGGGAGGTGGCAATGATGGCCGGAGAAGATGCCCGGGTGCTTGATATCTTTAAGGAGTTCGGCACCAACCTCGGTTCTTTCCTCGCTCCATGGCTGAAACGGTTCGACGCCGGAATTCTCATCATGGGAGGTAACATCTCCCATGCCTGGAACCTTTTCGGGAAGGAAACGGAAGAGGCCCTGCGAAAAGAGGGATGTGATACGATCACAGCCATCTCCGAACTGAAGGAGGATGCAGCCCTTCTGGGCAGCGCCTGCCTCCTTGATGAGGAATTCTGGAAAGCGGTACAACCGGCTCTCGCCCTGATGTAAGACTGAATAACCTGAACACTATGAATGAGAAAAAAATCGAGATGAGACTGGTGGTTCCGGTACTCCTCTCTTTCTTCGTGATGAGTTTCGTTGACCTGGTGGGTATAGGTAAGGACCGTGTGGCAGGGGATCTGGGACTGAGCGACTTCATCCTGGGTCTGATACCCTTTGCTGCTTTTGTATGGTTCTTTATCCTCTCCGTGCCTGTGGGGATATTACAGGCCCGTCTCGGAAAAAAACTCATGCTTAACGCCGGCATGGTTATCACGGGCATAGGTCTGCTTATCCCTTATCTCTTCTACAACTTCGTGACGGTCATTGCAGGCTTCGCCCTGCTGGGAATAGGGAACACCATTGTCCAGGTCTCCGCCAACCCGTTGCTGGTGGATGTGGTACCCGGGAGGAGAGCATCCAGCTTTCTCAGTTTTTCACAGTTCATCAAAGCCATTGGCTCAATGCTGGCAGCACCGCTGGCGGCACTGTTTGCAAGCAGGTTGGGTGACTGGAAGATACTTTTCCTCGTTTACGGCATCATCTCTTTCCTCAGTGTGCTCTGGCTCGGCTCGGTCAGGATAGAGGAGACCGCAGCCACAGGCACCAAAGCCTCGATGGCATCCGCCTTCAAACTGCTGGGCAACTCTTATATCCTGATGATGGTTCTCTCCATCTTCCTGGTAGTGGGGATTGATGTGGGATTC
>JAAZAP010000075.1 GCA_012514255.1 Bacteroidales bacterium
AAAAGGCGTTATAGGGGTAGGCCCCTATGTGGGCTATTCATCCTATAAATACGAATACATGGGATGGGGCTGGAAGTATTCGAACATAATTATCGGCGCCAGGGGCAGCTTCCATTATCCATTTGTCAACAGACTTGATACTTATGCCGGAATACTGCTTGGATACAACATTGTCACCTCCAAAGAGATTGGTGATCCGACAGGGGCGGACGACTATGGCTCAGGAGGGCTTGCCTGGTCAGGCTATATCGGTGGCAGGTACTATTTCTCTGATGTCCTGGCCGCAATGCTTGAACTGGGATACGGCATTGCCTACCTGAATATTGGCGTGGCGCTGAAGTTCTGACATTTTCCGGGTTACAGATTCAGGGATTTGCAAAAAAATTCTTTAAGAGGGTGTCTCAAAAGGGCGCCCTTTTTCATTTGGGCTTACTGTTCATTTCTTTTGCTCCTCCAAAAGAAATGAACCAAAGAAAAGGAGGCCGGAAAACGTCGAAACGGAGGTCGGGTTACTCTCCCTTGCCCATAATCTGAACAAAATAGCAGGTCGAAACTAGGGGGAGAACTCCGTCTGTTATTTTTTTCATTGATTTACTCAACAGTATTCCTAATTGTGTGTAAATCCTGACAAAAAGAAGAAGGGTGCCCCATTTGTCTTATGAGACACCCTCTATTTTTCACCTTACATTCCCGAATCAAAACTGCATAGAGCCTGGGAGATTATTGCCCACTTTCCATTTCAGCCACCTTTTGAAGAACGTGTTTATTGAGATCCTTCATCTGATCTGAAGGACTAAAGTCGATTATTTTGGCATCTTCATCCACTATTACATTATGGCCGGGTGGCATATAAAATACGCTTCCAGCTTCAATCGTAACTTCTTTCTTAGATTTGTCAATCACCCGAATTTTGCCCTTTTCAAGGTAACCCCAGTGAGGTACCTGGCAAAGGTCATCTTCCAAACCTTTCAGCAGTGGTGCAAAGTCCGTCCCTGCAGGTAATTCATTAATTACCACAGCAAGTCCGCCCCATTTGTCTACCATATTAATAATATTCCCTTTGGGGAAATCATTACCTGAAACATAGATGGGCCCTGAATACTGATCAGGGTGCAGCACGATTTCATGCGATTCCTTCTTCTGCGCAAAACTTTGAAAACTGAAAAAGAAGGTCACCAGTACAATGAGTACTTTTAAGTCTTTTGTTTTCATAATTTCAATAATTTAAGGGGTTAATATTCAAAAACTTTGAGAAACTTCATTGATGTACATCCTGATTACTAACATATCCTGCGAAGGAAAGTTCATAAGCTAATCAAACGCTTCATCTATGCTGAGCATCATGGTCCGGACCTCCTTTCCGTAGACCGGATTCTCTGGTCATTCCTTTAAGTAGACGAGGAGAACTTTTAAAACATCTTCTCCGCTATTGATGACCTCGTGTTTCTCAGCCTCGGACCATAGTGTGGTGCCGGCTTCCAGATCGAACACATGTGCCTCACCTCCCTCATGGATGACACTTACTGCTCCGCCTGTTAAGATAATTGTGAGGTGTGCTTCGTGTTCATGCATGCCTGTTCCGCAGGTACCCTCACCAGGCATGCTGATATACTGCACAACCCTGACCTTTTCATTTTCCAGGATAACCTGACCAGAGTCTCCGTTTTTGTCTGGCTCATTGCCAAAAGCAAGGATTATAGAAACAACCAGACATCCTAAAACCAATGTTAGCTTTTTCATAACTGATAGTTTTAAATTAGTATTGAATCATCATTTCAAAATTATCAGCTAATAAGGGAAACGAATTTTCTTAAAAGTTCAAATCCAATCCTGTCCGGTTCATGCTGGAAGATAATCTTGTCTCAGGATTTATTGGTTTTTGATTGGATTCCAATATGATAATTCACCCATTGACTCTTATAGAGTTATTAGAATGTTGTCTGTATTGAACAGGGGTCATCATAAATCTTTCTTTGAATACTCTGCTAAAGTGAGACGAATTTTCAAAGCCGCTTTCATATGCAATCTCGTTGATGCTTTTCATGCTTGATTCCAGAAGGTCTTTGGCATATCCCAATCTCTTATTTATAAGCCACTTCCCCGGGGTAGTCTTATATACCGAGTTAAAATCCCTTTTGAATGTCGATACACTTCTTTGAGACAATCGGGAATATTCTGAGATTGACAGATTAAACATGAAGTTCGATTCCATTATCTGCCAGAGTGGCGTTTTATATTGATCAACCAGTCCGGAGACATAAGCTAGCAGCATCCTGTTTATTGGATTTGAATAGATATTAAACAATAATTCCCTGAATTTCAACTCAATCAAATCCTCCGGAGACGTACCATTATGATTAAAATAGGTCAGGATACTGAAAAAGTAGGACCGAATGCGGTCATCAATCGCAAGTTCAATCATAGGGTCAATTGTATTTTCAGGCAAGTCTTTGAGAGGCAGAAATCTACGGTATTCATTAAATACTTTTTTCAGATACTCATCAGGAATATAGAAAGCCATAACTTCCCACCCGCCATATTTGTATTTTTCCTGTGTAAATGCTCCTTTTTTAGAAAACAGGGTGTTGTCTTCCGAGAGTATCCACGTTTTACCTCCCTGATGGTAAATTTTTTTCCCATTTAATGTAAATCCAATGATATTGTATTCAGACCAGGCATTGATTTGCTTTTCTACCTGTGGACATGTATAATGAACAAAGAGCATATCCTTGACTGAAAGCGATCTGAATGTTTCAGGATGGGCAACCATCAAATCATAACTATTTATCATATTAAATACCCTTTCATTTATTATTTTTTCTTGTCAGGGGATCCACCAGTATGCCAAGCTGAGGTTATGACCAGGATTTAATTCATTTTTCAGTGTTCCGCGCTTTGTAACATAAGATTTCTCTTAATCAATTTAAACAGCAATAGATTGCCGTCTTCCTTTCAAGGGAAACCGAATGATGCCGGTTCATTTTTTCAACAATCAAAGCACGATAAAGTTTTGATTCTGATTAAATCGGTATTCCCGGGTCATTCCGATCAATGGCCTGTGAATCAAAAAAAGAAAAGAGCCCTCATTTCTGAAGACTCTTCGTGGAGATTAAGGGAGTCGAACCCTTGACCCCCTGCGTGCAAGGCAGGTGCTCTGGCCAACTGAGCTAAATCCCCATTTTTGTAAAGAACCGGATTCAGTTCCATTGACCCTCCCGACACTGCGTGTCGGGATGCTCTGGCCAACTGAGCTAAATCCCCAATTGTATTGTCGATTGCCGATTTGCAATTGTCGAATTAAATCGAAAATCCAAAATCGCAAATCGCAAATCCTGTAGTCCCACCCAGAGTTGAACTGGGGACCTCTACATTATCAGTGTAGCGCTCTAACCAACTGAGCTATGGGACTGATAAGCGCACACTATAAAGAACGCCCCGTGATTTTGGATCATTTGGGGTGACAAAAGTAATGCTTCCTCTCAAACAAGCAAAATTTTTCTTAAAATATTTTAAGCATCCCTGCATTGAAAATCCTGCACCCCTTCCCTGAAAGCTCAAAATATCTGACCCTGGCCAAGGTTATAGCCCAAATGACGAAGCAAAGAAAGAAAAATGGTTAAATTCGCACTGTCAGCTGATCTATATGTCAAACCTTGTAATAGTACCCACATACAACGAGAAGGAGAACATCACTGATCTCGTAAGGGCTATCACCGCACTCCCGGTTCCGTTTGACATACTTGTCATTGATGATAACTCACCTGACGGCACCGCCTCCCTGGTAAAGGAGATGATCCCGTCATTCCAAAACCTGCACCTTATGGAAAGGGAAGGGAAAATGGGCCTGGGACGCGCCTACATAGCAGGATTCGACTGGGCGCTGAAGCGCGACTACAAGTATATCTGCGAAATGGATGCTGACTTCTCGCACAATCCTGATGATCTTGTCAGGCTCTGGGATGCATGTGAGAACGGCGGCGCTGACCTGGCTATAGGGTCAAGATACATCTCCGGTGTCAATGTGGTGAACTGGCCCATGGGCCGCGTACTCATGTCTTACATCGCCTCAATGTATGTCAGAACGGTCACTGGCATGAAGATCATGGATACAACTGCAGGATTCAAATGCTACCGGCGTGAAGTGGTGCAAAACATCAATCCCGGTCATATAAGACTGATCGGTTATGGCTTCCAGATAGAGATGAAATTCACTGCCTGGCTGCTGGGCTATAAGATTGTGGAAGTACCTATTATCTTCACCGACAGGAAAGCTGGCACATCAAAGATGTCCGGCGGCATCTTCGGCGAAGCCATGTGGGGTGTCGTCCGTATGAAAATAGTCAGTATCTTCAGGAAGCCGCGCAGGATTGCAGCATGATCGGATCAATATGCCGGAAGATTCAGAAAACAAAATAGTTATTCGTAATGCCCTGCTCATAAATGAAGAGAGCAGAAGACAGGCTGATATAATCATCTCCGGTGACCGGATAGAAGGCATCTTTGCTCCGGGAAAAGCTCCCGAAATTAAAGGAAGAGCCGCAAGGATCATTGAAGCTTCAGGGTTGTGGCTGCTGCCGGGAGTGATTGATGACCATGTCCATTTTCGTGAACCCGGACTAACACACAAGGCAGACATTGCCAGCGAGAGTGCCGCTGCCGCTGCCGGCGGGGTAACATCCTTCATGGAGATGCCCAACACCATGCCACAGACAGTCACCATTGAGGAGTGGGAGAAGAAGAACAGTCTTGCAGCCGGCCGGTCAGTGATCAATTATTCATTTTACCTCGGAGCTACTGACAACAACCTTGATGAACTGCGCAGGGCGGACCCTGGACTGGTCCCCGCCTTCAAACTCTTCCTCGGAGCATCAACGGGTAACATGCTGGTAAGCAACAATCAGACCCTGGAGTTGATCTTCCGCCTGGGAAAAATTCCGGTTGCGTGCCATTGCGAGGATGAAAAGATCATCAGGACCAATACCGAAGCTTATCGCGAAGAGTACAGTGACTCCATCAGTCCATCCTTTCATCCGGTCATCAGAAGCCGCGAGGCATGCCTTGCATCCTCCACCGCAGCTGTCAGCCTTTCACGCCGCACCGGTGCCAGGCTCCACCTGCTCCACCTGACCACGGCTGAAGAGACGGCACTGCCGGATGCGGGTCCAGATCCGTCTGTCAAGCAGGTCATAGGGGAGATATGCGTACACCACCTGTGGTTTGATGACTCTGCATACGAAACAAAAGGTAACCTCATAAAATGGAATCCTCCCGTGCGCAGTGCCGCTGACAGGGAGGCGCTGGTAAGTGCTGTCCGGAAAGGTCTGATAGACATCATCGCCACCGATCATGCCCCTCACACGCTGGAAGAGAAGAGCGCACCATACTTCAATGCACCATCGGGTGGGCCCACCATTCAACACTCCCTGGTGATGATGCTCGAACTATGCCACCGCGGAGAGCTCACTCCCGAACTGGTGGTCAGGAAGATGTGTCATAATCCCGCGATCATCTTCGGCATTCCTGACCGAGGCTTCATCCGTGAAGGCTGGAAAGCTGACGTGGTACTGGTTGATCCTGCCGCTCCCTGGACAGTCAGCAGTGAGAACATACTGTACAAATGCGGATGGTCGCCGCTTGAAGGAACCACCTTCCGCAGCAGTGTCATTACAACAATTGCCAACGGTGTTGCAGTATTTGAGGACGGCCGTCTGACCGGCCGTCGCGCACCGCAGATGCTCCAATTCAAAAGATAAAAAGAGAGAAAGAATGAAACTTGCATGAGCAGCAACTCACAAAATGATATGATTGGTTGATTTAATGCAGGGTCCATTGGACCAACAAAACAGATATCAGAAAATCAAATGAAAAAGATTGCATTGCTGATTATCATGGCCGTCATGACCGCCTCATGCGGTGAAAGGGCAAGCAGCAAAAGAGATGCAGATACCGGATCAGAACCGGGTAACGCCACTCTCTCCCGGCAGCCGGCTTCCGCCGGACTCCCCGCCGGCGCGGTCCTGGTGGCAACAGACATAGTTACCGAGATAATAGTCAGGCCTGATCCCGATGGTGACCCGTGGGATACAGAAAAGGTGGCAGGATACAGGGGCGAAGCAATGGTGGATAATATCTTCAGCCGCATCTATGACGGCACTATGACAGTCTATGACTACCATAGCGGTGAGCCCCTTACCCCGGCAGAGGTCAGGAAGATCGAAGAAGAGTTTAAGAATGACCGGTCTAAAATAGGCAAGCTCTCATTCACTGAAGACTGGTATTATTACCCCGGTGAAAACAGGGTTGAAAAGAAGACGAAGTCGGTCACCTTCGGATATGAGCTGTACAATAACCTGGGGAAGGTATATGCATACAGGGCAGCCTTCAGGGCTGACCTGAACTGAGTAGTCAATAACCAAAACATCTATCGGTATGCCCAGCTATGATATTACCAGCCTGAATGACTTCATCATCAGGAAACAAAAAGACTTTCCCTACGCCACGGGAGAGCTCTCCAGCCTGCTTCACCACATTGGAACCGCCGCCAAGATGGTCAACGCCAAGATACGCAAGGCAGGATTGGTGGAGATCCTCGGCAAGGCCGGCTCTGAAAACCCGCAGGGAGAAGAGCAGCAGAAACTCGACCGTTACGCCGACGACGTGTTCATTGATGCACTCAAATCTTCCGGCCAGTGCGCCGGCGTAGCCTCTGAAGAGAACCAGCATGAAGTGATCTTTACCGGCGAGTTCGCCGGCAGGGGGAAGTATGTTGTCTGCATGGACCCTCTTGACGGCTCATCGAATATCGACGTCAACGTATCAGTGGGTTCAATCTTCTCCATCTACCGCAGGATAACAGACAGAGACGCTGAGACCACCCTGACTGATTTTCTCCAGGAGGGTAACAGGCAGGTGGCTGCCGGGTACGTGATCTACGGATCATCAACCATGCTTGTCTATACAACCGGCAACGGAGTCAACGGGTTCACCCTTGATCCGACCATTGGCGAGTTCTGCCTTTCGCATCCGAATATGAAGACGCCGGAGAGAGGAAGGATCTACTCCATCAATGAGGGTAACTATATAAAGTTCCCTGACGGGGTCAAGAAATACATCAAGTACTGCCAGGAGAATGACCCCTCCACAGGCAGACCCTACATCTCAAGATATATAGGCTCCCTGGTCTCGGATGTACACCGCAATATGCTCACGGGAGGCATCTTCCTCTATCCTCCCTCAATCACTTATCCCTCCGGGAAGCTGAGGCTGGTATATGAATGCAATCCGATAGCCTTCATCATTGAACAGGCCGGAGGCGTTGCCACCGACGGGACACAGAGGATATTGTCGGTCAACCCGGATTCACTGCACCAGAGAACCCCCTTCTACTGCGGCTCACCTGAGATGATAGGGAAGCTGGTAAATCTGTGCTGCTTATAAAAGACCCTTATTCAACCTCCAGCCAGGGTTGTCGCCTCAACTGAGACAGAATTGCCGCCATACCCCTATTGAGGCACTATTTTCCTTTGCGGTGACGGCAGGCTTTGTTAATTTTGCACCCTCACACAAAATCAATGGCCAGCACCGTATTCAGAGACATTTACAGGGCACATCCCTCTTTCAGCAAGCTGGAATCCCTGCTGGCCGGCGACAGCAGTGAGCCGGTCACGATCCATGGTCTGACAGGGTCATCCCGCTCAGTGGTCATGGCCGGGGCACTGTCACAGCAACCAACCACCCATGTGGTTCTGCTGCCTGAAAAAGAAGACGCAGCCTATTTCTATAATGATCTCACATCACTCCTTGATGATGAGAATATTTTCTTCTTCCCCGGCACCTACAAGCGGTCAGTGATGTATGACCAGACTGAACCCGCAAACATAATACTGAGGGCAGAGGTGCTTAATTTCCTCGGCTCAGGCAGGCGAAAGTGCATCATTGTCACCTACCCGGAGTCAGTCATGGAGAAGGTGGTCAGCAAGAGCAGCCTGAAGAAGAACACCTTCATTATTCAGAAGGGTGCAAAGCTGTCCATAGAGTTCCTGGAAGAAGTTCTCCGTGAGTACAACTTCCGGCGGACCGATTTCGTCTACGAACCTGGGCAATACTCGGTCAGGGGCAGCATTACCGACCTCTTCTCATTCTCGGCTGACAAACCCTACCGTATTGACTTCTTCGGCGAAGAGGTTGACTCCATACGGTCATTCAATCCTGACGACCAACTCTCACTGCAGCTTCATGATGAGATCCAGGTCATACCTGACATACAGGAGCTTGCCTTCCGGGAGAGCTCTGACAGCTTCATTGACTTCATTCCCCCGTCATCCATCATATGGAGTGACAACTTTGACTATATTGTTGAAAAGACTGACAACATATGGTCTCAGGCCAGAACACGCAGCTCCAGGGGAGAGATCTCTGACAGGCGTGATATAATCATAACCGGACGCCACCTTGAGGAGCTCTGCTCACGTCACCGCAGGATCTTCTTCGGCAGGGGAAGACAGGATCCGGGGAGTGTCAACATTGAGTTCCGCACCGAGCCGCAACCGGCATTCAACAAGAACTTCGAGCTGCTCACATCACGCCTGGTTGCCAACACGCAGGAGGGCTACCGCAACTTCATCATCTCTGAGAGTAATATTCAGGAGCAGCGCCTCACGGAGATTTTTGCCGAGACTGATCCAGCAGTACAGTACACCCCACTGCTGCTTAACCTGCACCAGGGCTTCACTGACCATGACCTGCGCATAGCTGTTTATACTGACCACCAGATTTTTGACCGTTATCACAAGTTCCGGATAAGGGGTTTCTTCACGCGCCGTGACAGCATGACTGTCCGTCAGCTGACCGATCTCAATCCGGGTGACTATGTGGTCCATTCAGACCATGGCATAGGCCGTTTCGGCGGGCTGGAGAAAATTGAGGTCAACGGCAGGGTACAGGAGGCTATCAAGCTGGTATTCAAGGATAATGATATTCTTTATGTAGGCATCCACGCACTGCATCGCATCTCCAAATACAAGGGCAGGGATGACACTCCCCCGCGAATAAACAAGCTGGGAACCGGTGCCTGGCAAAAGATAAAGCAGTCAACCAAGAAAAAAGTCAAGGATATTGCCAGGGATCTCATTATTCTCTACGCAAAGCGAAAAGCCTCAGGCGGTTTTGCCTACTCGCCGGACTCATACCTGCAGCGTGAGCTGGAGGCATCATTCATCTGGGAGGATACTCCTGACCAGCTTGCCAGCACAATGGCCATAAAGGAAGACATGGAGTCGTCAACCCCGATGGACAGACTCATCTGCGGCGACGTGGGCTTCGGCAAGACCGAGATTGCCATCAGGGCCGCCTTCAAGGCCGCCACTGACGGCAAGCAGACAGCCGTGCTTGTGCCTACAACCATACTGGCATTACAGCATTATAAAACATTCTCGTCTCGCCTTGAAAACTTCCCCTGTAAGGTTGATTATATCAGCAGGCACAGGAAGCCGGCAGAGCAGAAAAAGATTCTCAAACAGCTTGCCGGCGGGGAGATTGACATTATAGTGGGGACGCACAAGCTCACCGGCAAAGAGGTTAAGTTCAGGGATCTGGGCCTCCTGGTTATTGATGAGGAGCAACGTTTCGGGGTGGCAGTAAAGGAACGGCTGAAGACGCTTAAGGCGGGGGTTGACACGCTGACACTCACAGCTACACCCATCCCGCGGACGCTGCAGTTCTCGCTCATGGGAGCACGTGACCTGTCTGTCATAAACACCCCTCCCCCTAACCGTATGCCCATCATCACCGAGCTTCACGGCTTCAATGAGGAGATCATCCGTGAGGGAATAGTCTACGAGGTGAGCCGAAACGGCCAGGTCTTCTTCATTAACAACCGGATTGAGAATATAATGGAGGTGAAGGCTGCCATATCAGCAATTTGCCCTGATGTAAGGATAGCCGTTGTTCATGGCCGGATGGAGGGCACAGAGATAGAGAATGTGATGTTTGATTTCATCCGTGGCGACTATGACATATTGCTTGCTACCACCATCATCGAGTCGGGCCTTGACATCCCCAACGCCAACACCATCTTCATCAATGACGCTCATAATTTCGGCCTCTCCGAACTGCATCAGCTGCGAGGCAGGGTAGGCCGATCAAACAGGAAGGCCTTCTGTTACCTCCTCACTCCCCCTCTCTCCGTACTCACAGGAGATGCACGGAGAAGGCTGAAAGCGATAGAAGAGAACTACGAGCTGGGCAGCGGATTCAATATTGCACTGCAGGACCTTGACATACGCGGTGCAGGCAACCTGCTCGGTGGAGAGCAGAGCGGCTTTATAGCCGACGTGGGATATGAAACCTATCAGAAGATCCTCAGCGAGGCAGTCAGGGAACTGAAGGATGAGGAGTTCAGGGAACTCTTCCCCGAGACTGCCCCGGGAAAGGAAATGAAGCCTGAAGAAAAACCTGACCAGATTGTTGAGGATGTCACCGTGGAGACCGACCTGGAGATTATGTTCCCTGATGATTATGTATCAAATATCCCTGAAAGAATAAGGCTCTACAAGGAGCTCAATGAGATAAGGGACGATGAGGGCCTGAAAGCTTACGAGTCACATCTTACAGACAGGTTCGGACCACCGCCGCCACCCGCGAAGGCCTTGCTCAAACTGGTAAAACTCAAGTGGGCAGCGTCAGAGACAGGAATTGAAAAGGTAATACTTAAAAATAACACACTGATTGCTAACTTTGTGGCAGACCAGTCATCACAGTTCTACCGGTCACCTCTCTTTGTGTCGGTTATGAACTATGTAAACAGGAGACAGGGCAGCATGACGGTGAAACAGACCAACAACAAACTGAGCCTCACAGTGAAGGGCACATCCGGTGTGGATCAGGCCATTGACCTTTTTTCAGGGATACTGGCATATCATGAATCAACCATTGCTCCGGCTGCAAACTGATGAAACTTTTAGTTGACATAGGTAACACTTCAGCAAAGGCAGCTCTTGTAAGGAACGGGGTGATTGCGAGGCGTGAGAGATTTCCTTCCGCCAGCCCTGAGATTATTGGCAGGTTCGTAGGCCGTCAAAGGCTGGAAGGAGCCATAGTCTCAAGTGTGGGTGATGATCCTGCCCCGCTGTTGTCATGGCTTGAGTCCAGGACCTCCCTGGTACATTATCTGAGTTGCTCCTCGCGCTATCCTTTCGCTATTGACTATGAAACACCTGAGACCCTTGGCACTGACCGTCTGGCAGCGGCTGCAGGGGCTTTTTTCCATCATCCGGGATCTGATCTGCTGGTCATTGATGCCGGGAGTGCCCTGACAGTTGACCAGGTATACGGTGGAGCATTCAGGGGCGGCAGCATCTCTCCCGGAGTGACCATGAGATTCAAGGCACTGCATGAACACACAGGCAGACTGCCACTGGTAACAAAGAGGAGCGGTTTTACCTTCCCCGGAAAAACGACGGAAGATGCCATTGCCGGCGGAGTTATCATGGGACTGGCGTATGAAATAATTGAGTATATTCGCACATTCGAGGAAAAGCACCATAATTCCGTGACAGTCATAACAGGAGGTGACGGTGATATCATCACCACTCTCACCGGCGGCAAAGCGCTGTTCTATCCTGACCTGATCACGGAAGGTTTGATATATTTACTTGAAACAAATGTATAAGAGCATAAAATTCAGTCTGGTATGCCTTCTGGCTCTCCTGACAACCGGAGTGGCAGGTCAGAAGAATGTCCATTCACCCTTCGCGAGGTACGGAATAGGTAACCTCGAGCAACAGGGCCCCTTCAGGATGCGTGCAATGGGAGGCATCAGCAGCGGCATAAGGGATAATCTTTCCCTGAACTACCTGACCCCGGCATCATACAGCAGCATTGACACAGCCTCCTTTATCTTTGATTTCGGTATAGATTACGGCCTGAACCAACTGAAAGGTGACGGCCTCAAATATACATCCCAGGACATGACCTTTTCACACCTGATGATGGGTTTCCCCGTCATGAAGGGCTGGGGAGTGACCGCTGCCATACTGCCTTATGCCAACGGCTCGTATGACATTGGGTTTGAGTCACCCGGTGATGGTGTTACAGGGACCATTTACGAACACCATATCGGCAGCGGGGGATACAACAGGGCCCTGCTGGGGACAGGCTTCAGGCCCTTACCCTTCCTGTCGGTGGGAGTTAATGGCTTCTTCATGTTCGGGGAGGTCACCAGGGTCAATGATTTTCTTTTCACCGATGACAACAACCATTTCAACACCAGGAAACAGGGCAGCTCGGCAATAAACGGGCTGGGCTACGAGGCATCCGTTCAGTTTATGATCTCTTCCCCGGAAAACAGGTTTATCAATGCCGGGATTACCTACACACCTGCATATGACCTCAAAACAAACAATAATGATCTGATTGTCCGATATTCAAATATCAGGACGACGACAATGGGTTTTGACACACTCACACACACCACCCTTTCAACCACAAGCAGGATGCCCGGATCACTCAGGGCAGGTTTCTCCCTTGGCCAGACAGACAAGCTTACAGCAGGAGCTGACCTGGTATACACCTGGTGGAGCAAAGCATCCATACCTGGCAGCTATGGAGAATTCACTGATGCATTATCATTACATGCCGGAGCAGAATACATACCTGACAGGTACTCAAACTACAGTTTTTTTGATCGAATGGAATACCGCATGGGATGCCGCTATGGTGAGAGTTACACCCTCTTTCTGGGTGAGAAGGTGAAAGAGTACGGCATAACTTTTGGAACAGGTATACCGATGA
>JAAZAP010000076.1 GCA_012514255.1 Bacteroidales bacterium
AGGCCACATTCAATGTTTGCTTATCGATAGTGACGTTCTGAGCCTCACTGTCATACTCATTTGCCACTTTCAGACTATTGTCTTTAATATCAAAGAGGTATGCTTTACTGCCGGAGATGAAATAGAAGCTGTTGGCATCAATCCATGATATCATCGGGAAGCGCTGCAGAGGCTCCCCTCTGTGCGGGCTCATTTTCGCACTGAGAAGCCCGAGGGTCACCAGTGTGTCCGCCTCCGCCTCCCTTCCGGCCTTCTTCTGAAGGAGGCAGTTATTTTCAACATATGTATAGGCATCCATATCCCCGCGCCATGCCAGGTTAAAAATGCTCTTCGCACGAAGTGCGGGATTCAGATAGTCAGATGCTGTAAACACTTTATCCTGTGCTGTGACCAGTGATGCACATGTAACCAGGAACAGTACAATAAGGAATAATGATCTCTTCATGAATATTTCAATTTTTAGTATTTCTCTTATCAGTTAGTGAGGCCGGGGCAGAAGCACAAAGATCCGTGAGGGAGGTGATCCCTCGCCGTCACCCCTGCTTCCGTATCCTCCTTCGCCGTCATCCCTTCTTCCGGATCATCCCTTCTTCCAGATCATCCTTCGCCGTCATCCCTTCTTCCGGATCATCCCTTCTTCCGGATCATCCTTCGCCGTCACCCTTTCTTCCGGATTTAAAAATAAAGTAAACCGGGATGCCAGCCAGTATCAGTGACAATCCGATCATTGCCTCGCGAGGCCGCGTTATTATTGTATTAAAAAACAATCCGACACAAAACAGAACGAATATTGCCGTCACAACAGGATATCCCCATACTTTGTATGGCCTGTGCGCATCAGGCATACGGCGGCGAAGGATGAAGACCCCGGTCGCCATTGCCCCGTAGAAAATATAGACTGCGAAGATCAGCATGTCAGTCAGCTGGTCAAACGTTCCCGAGAGTACCAGTACAGATGCCCAGACACCCTGCCACAGCAGCGAATTGCCGGGCACGTTATGCCGATTTAGCCTGCCAATACTCCTGAAGAACAGTTTTTCCTGCGCCATGGCATAATAGGGCCTTGATCCTGTGAGGATACTCGCATTGAGGCATCCCATGGTTGTGATAAGGATCAGGATTGATATAAAGAGCACCCCTCCATGTCCCCACAGGCTCCTGATAGCTTCCACGGCTGCAATCTGGTTCCCGGCCTCATGAACCTGCACAAGCTCCGGGATCGACATTATACGCATATACGCCAGGTTGACCAGCAGGTAGACCAGTATAACCACAACCACACCTATGGCTATTCCTTTCGGGATATTGCGGTTGGCATTTCTTATCTCTCCCCCGATGAATCCCACCGAGACCCATCCCTGATAGGCCCAGAATGCGGCAAGCATCGCTGTATAGAATGACGAGACGGTTACCGACCCATTGCCCAGCTCTCTGAAGTTCATGAAGTTTTCAGGCCTGGGATTATTGTTTGTCAGCCCGGCAATGATGACCACTGCCAGCCCCGCGCAGACAAAGAAGAATATTGCTTTACCTGTCCACGCCCCGCTTCGCAGGCCGGACATATTTAGCAGTGTGAGCAGCATGATCACTATGATTGCTGCCAGCTTGATGCCGAAATCCTGGAAAGGAAAAAAGACGCCGCCAATTGAGAAATCATGAAGTGCAGGAAGCAGGTCAGGAATGGGGATAACGCTGTTCAGCGATTGTACAAGCACATAAGCAAGTGAAGAGATGGTTGCAGTCTGGATGACGGCAAAAAGCGACCATCCATATAGAAACGAAAAGAACCGCTTGTATATCTTCTTCAGGTAAACGTAATCGCCTCCTGTGTCTGCCAGCATCCCGGCCAGCTCTGCGTTGCTCAGGGCTCCGAAGAGGGTGATAACTCCCCCGACAATCCATACCAGAAGAATCCAGACTGATGATTGAAGCCCTTCAGCCATCGGGGCAATCTTTTTGTAAACCCCGGACCCTATGATATTGGCAATGACGAAAATGACCACGTATCCTAGGCCAAGCGATCTGGATAAACTTCTCTGATCAGTCATGAGCTGGCATGGTTTTGCTGGTGAGGATGCTAATTTAACAATTATGTAAAGCGATTTGAGATTTTCGCAAAGCGATTTTCGGAGTTTGATTAGCCTGCCCGGGAATTGTTGATGTCTGATCTTAAATCTTCGTTTTCGCGCAAAGCGATAATAAATTGTAACCCCTTTGGATATTCCAATAAAACATTCACGGCAGTTATGCGTATAACAAACCGGACATAAGCTGCTCAAAAACATGAAAAAATCAATCGTAATACTGTCTGCTGTGCTTCTCTGCAATGCCCTCAACGCACAGTGGAAGGCGCAGACCGCTGAAACATACGAAAAAACCTACAGGATGGCATTGGTCACATCACAGACCGGGGGCGAGACCCTCAGGATAATGCGTGATATTACATCGGGCGTATCGCAGAAAGGTGTCAGTCCCTACGATCAGATATCCGGACAGATCCTTCTGAATAAAAATGTCGGTACCGAATACATGGTCAACACCATTGTCCTCATTTTTGACGAAAACACAAAAATGTATATACACCAGCCGGCTGATCTGAAACAGGGATGGGATGCCAATGCCGCGAGATATATTATTGAGTCCGACTGGAAGATATGGCGCACCGGCGACACAAGGAACAAAGGGGCAGGACGGGCAGCGGGCGACACCGGTACAGACCTGAAGAAGACTGTGCTTGATCTGATGAAATCATCCAGAACGGTTAAATGTCAGATAGTACTGATCCACAAGATGCATGATACCCAATCCATTATCAACACTTCATTCACCCTTCAGAACTCCACAAAATCAATCAACTACCTCTTTAAATAATATGTCAGAATCCTCTTTCCCTGGAACAGGTGACAACCGGTCCGGTTAAAGTTTATTTGACGCCTTCACTCAGGTTTTCCATCCTGGAGATAATCACTGCACCGCAACTGTCGCTAAACACATTGACCGTTGTGCGGAACATGTCCAGAATCCTGTCAACGGCAAGAATAACAACTACACCTTCAAGAGGCAATCCTACGGCTCCAAGTATGATAGACATCATTACCAGTCCGCTCATGGGGATACTGGCAGCCCCGATTGAAGCAAGCACCGCCGTGACCGCAATGGTCATCTGTGCACCAAAGCTGAGGTCAAAACCGTAAACCTGGGCGATAAAAATTGTGGCCACGCATTCATAAAGTGCTGTCCCGTCCATATTCATGGTGGCACCAATGGGAAGCACGAAGCCGGCTGCCCTCTTTGATGCTCCCGAGACTTCTGTCACAGCCTTCATTGTCAGAGGCAGGGTGACAATTGTTGAACATGTTGAAAAAGCCGTAATAAGCGCAGACACCATCCCCCTGAAATGCTTTACCGGACTAACCCTGCCGAGGAAATAAAGAAGCAGCGGAAGCGTAAGGAACATATGTACAGCCAGTCCTGCAAGAACAATTATGAAGTAAAAGCCCAGAGGCCGGAAAGCGGCAAACCCTGTTTTTGCCACAATGCTGGTTATGATTCCGAACACCCCCAGGGGAGCAGCCCAGATTATCAGTGAGGTCATTTTAAGCATTGCCTCAAAAGCCGCCTCGAAAAAACCGGAGACCAGCCTTCGATGATCTGCACCTATCCTTGTAACAAAATATCCGAACAATATTGAAAAGAAAATGATAGGCAATACATCACCGGAGGCTGCGGCTGCAATAGGATTTTCAGGAATAATATTCAGTAATATCTCTCCCAGCCCGCGTTCCACTGCCGTGATGGTTTCAGGGTTCGCCTCAAGGCCAATATCTGCCCCAACGCCCGGCTTAAAAAGGTTTACGAGCAACTGTCCTGTAAATATGGCCAGCAGACTTGTGCAGATGTAATACACGAATGTCCTCAACCCTATTCTCCCCAGGCCGTGGGCAGAACCCACCTGTATGACGGAACTGATTATGGAGGTGATAACCAGTGGAATGATAACCATTTTAAGCAGTCTCAGGAAAATATCTGCAAGAGTATCTGTAAATGGAGTTGCAGGCTCTCCGATAACCAGCCCGGCAATTACTCCAAGAAAGAATCCCACAAAAATGAAGATCGTCAGGCTGTATTTCCTTCGAAAGACCATTCCGGTTCCTGCGTTCTTTCCCCAAACATACAAAAAGAGGCTTACTTAGCATAGGAATTATGGCCCAGGTATTGCAATTCAGTCTTATTTAGAGGAGAAAGCTCATTGGAGTTTGACCGCCAGAAGCTATTTCTTTCCCCTGATCTGATACTTTCACCGTAAATCTGCAACATGTAAATGGATTTGTATTAAATTTGCCTGTTTGTTATCCTTTTATCAGAGTTATTCCATGAAGAAAATTACCTCCCTATTGGTTGTTCTGGTTCTTATCCCTGTAAGCCACCCCGAACTGTGTGCACAGAAAAAGGGCAGAAGAGCTGAAGTGACAGCACAGAATACATCAACTTCACAGGCCGATCACCGGCAGAATGAAACAGGCCGGGCTCAGGATTATACACGTAATCAATCAGTTACAACAGTCCCTATTATAGCCGACGGTGAAGCACAGAAGATACCTGCATTTGAAAATCCCGATAACTGGATCCGCGAGGATCTCTGGGTAGAGACTGAGTTTGACACCGATGGCGACGGCAGGCGCGACAGGATGCATGTGGATGTCACACGCCCGAAGCAGACTGACACTGAAGGGATAAAGCTTCCCGTGGTGTATGAGTCAAGCCCCTACTTCGCCGGAACCGCAGGCAACAGCAGGGACTATTTCTGGAACGTGAGACACGAGCTCAACACTGCTCCCGAAAAGCACATATACCCTCCCCAGATAGAACGCAGGGGCGAACGTCCCGTGATTTCAAAATCGCAGGTGAAGGCATGGGTACCTTACGGCTTTGCCGTGGTACACTCTTCAGCGCCAGGGACAGGACTCTCACAGGGTTGCCCCACCATCGGCACACGCATAGAGGCGCTGGCTCCCAAAGCGGTGATAGACTGGCTCAACGGACGGGCCAAAGGATTTACCACTCCTGACGGCAACGAGGAAGTTAAGGCATACTGGACCACCGGAAAGGTTGGAATGATAGGCACCTCGTACAACGGCACCATTCCCTTCGCCGCTGCCACAACAGGAGTTGAAGGACTGGAAGCCATAATACCGGTAGCTCCCAATACATCATATTATCACTATTACCGCTCCAACGGACTTGTAAGGAGTCCCGGCGGATACCTCGGCGAGGATGCCGATGTACTGTATGATTTTGTCTTCTCCAATCCTGATAACTGTGATTACTGCGACAGAGTGGTAAGAGACGGCGAGATGGCTGCCGGGCTTGACCGGGTCACCGGCGACTATAACGAATTCTGGCACAAGCGTGACCTGATGAACTATATGAATAACTTCAGGGCTGCAGTGCTGATGGCACATGCCTTCAACGACTGGAACGTTGTCCCCAGCCATAGCTACCGTTTCATAAAAAAGCTTAAGGAGATAGGGACTCCCCTGCAGATATATTACCACCAGGGCAGCCACGGCGGCGAACCTCCGTTTAAAATGATGAACAGGTGGTTCACCAGATATCTCTTCGGTGTGGAGAACGGTGTGGAGAATGACGCGAAAGCATGGATCGTCCGTGAGAAGGATGACAGGCTGAAACCTACACCCTATGCTGACTATCCCAATCCTGAAGCCTTACCCCTGACCTTCCACCTCACCCCGGGTGCCCCGGGAGCCGGAGGCCTGGTCTCAGAGAAGCCTGCAAAGCAGGGCACCGAAACGCTGGTCGACAACTTCTCATTTACCGGTTCTATGCTGGCACAGGCTGAATACACCAATCACAGGCTTCTTTACCTGACCCCCGTTCTGACTGAGCCCGTGCACATCTCGGGTGTTGTTAAGATAAAGGTCAGGGCTGCCTCCAGCAAGCCAGCAGTGAACCTGTCGGTATGGATGGTATCCCTGCCCTGGAATGAATCACGCATGGTGAAGATTACTGACAACATCATCACCCGCGGCTGGGCCGACCTGCAGAACTATCGTTCGATGACTGAAAGCGAGCCGCTGGTTCCCGGCAAATTTTATGAGATGACCTTTGAGCTCGAGCCCGATGATCAGATCATCCCTGCCGGCAAACAGATAGGGCTGATGATCTTCTCAAGCGACAAAGAGTTCACGCTTCATCCGATGCCGGGCACAGAGCTGGCGATTGACCTGGACGGTACGCAGGTTACAGTACCGATTGTGGGAGGATGCATCAAGTAATCCGGGATTCAGATGAACGGATTACTGGCGTGATCCGCAGGGGGGAGGCCTGTGCAACAAAATCCCCGAGCGCCTGCAGCGCTCTTTGGGCTTTTTTGTTTCCATCCCTCCGCCGCAAGCGGGAGCGGATTACTGGCGTGATCCGCAGGGGGGAGGCCTGTGCAACAAAATCCCCGAGCGCCTGCAGCGCTCTTTGGGCTTTTTTGTTTCCATCCCTCCGCCTCGCAAGCGGGCGTCGGTCTGAAAACAAAAAATCCCGCCTTCGCTTTGCTCAGGGGGGATTTTGTTTGAGGTCGGTGGCGGATTCGAACCGCCGTACCCGGTTTTGCAGACCGATGCCTAGCCACTCGGCCAACCGACCATTATTTTCACTTAACTCAGTACCTCAAAAAACTTGCCGGTGGCGGATTACTCGGCTCACTTCACTCGCCTCGTGAGCTCTCTCGCTCCGCTCGTTCGATTCGAACCGCCGTACCCGGTTTTGCAGACCGATGCCTAGCCACTCGGCCAACCGACCATTTCTCCAGTCGATGACTGTCCGCCAGCTGGCGGACTACCGACCAATGCGGATACAAAAATAATAAATTATTCAGACTTATCAATAAAAGCAGATGCCGCCGCTCAATCAGGAAGAAGAGATTTCATCTGCTTGCTGATGAACCTGGTAGCATAGCCGGGACTGATCCTGTATAACAGGTTAAGGAACTTTGAGTCCTTGCCCACCAGTATCCTGACCTTGTTCTTTTCCATGCCATCAATTATATCCTTCGCAGCTTCAGCAGCCGGCATGGGATTGAACTTTGAACTGTCAACATCCCGCTTCCCCGATCCGGGAGCTTCAACACCTGAGTTTCTTGTAATTTCTGTTGCAATGGCCCCGGGAAAAACAATGGATACCCTGACCCCCGTGCCCAACAGTCCTGCATAAAGACCCTCGGTAAGCATTTTCACAGCTGCCTTGGATGCTCCGTAAACACACTGTCCCGGTACAGGCAGGAAGCCCCCCATACTGGAGACATTGACAATATGTGCTTCGGGGCGATTTCTGAAAGTAGCCAGAAATGCCTTGACCATGTAAAGGGTCCCGAAGAAATTAACATCCATCACCTTCTCTGCAACCTCAAAGTTAAGGTCTCTCAACCGGACAAAAGGCTGTATGATCCCGGCATTGTTAATCAGTCCGTCCACTGACCCGTGAATTGCTGCAACCTCTTCCGGCAGCCGGGCAACAGCCTTTTCATCGGTGATATTCATAACATGTACCGATAATCGCTCAGCCCTGCTTCCTGCCAGATTCCCGGTCTCATTCAGTGCAGCCTCATTGATATCAACTGCTGCCACCCTGGCACCCCTGTCAAGAAGGTTCAATACCAGCTCACGACCAATGCCATTACCGCCTCCGGTAACTACTATTGTCTTGCCTTCTACTTTCATATTACGTTTGTTGTTTAGCGTTCTTTAAACATAAAACAATGGCAGCTGCCTATTGTTCATCAGCTGCCATAGTACCTCCACAGAGGTTATCAGAACCAGTCAATTCCCGGGAACTGATTATTTCTTCCCCAGCAACGGGGCAACCCCAGCCATCTCACCAATGACGTTGACAAGATCACTCCCTTCAGGCACAACAACCTTGGTATTGTTCTGCAATGATGTCTCAAGAGCCTGCAGTTTCCTGAGTATCTGTGCATTACCAATAAAGTACTTCTCTGCTGCCTCATTAACCAGCCTGATGGCCTCAGCTTCACCCTCAGCCTGCAGAATCTTAGCCTGCTTCAGTCCCTCTGCCTCCTTGATCTTGGCCCTCTTCACACCATCAGCTACAGTCTCGGTGGCGGAGGCCATGTCAATAGCAGCAATCTTTTCGTTCTCGGCCTTGACTACCTTGTTCATAGTCTCCTGTACGTCCTTCGGCGGATCAATCTGTTTCAGCTCCGTGCGTACGATCTCAATTCCCCACCCCTGGGTCTCGGTATGCAGCGTACTGTACAGCTCGGCATTGATCTTGCCACGCTCACTGTTGGCCGACTTCAATGTCAAGGTGCCGATGATGTTACGAAGCGTGGTGCGTGCCAGGTTCACAATCTGCCATCTGAAATTGTTAACATTGTAGATTGAGCCCTTGACACTCTCCTCATCAGCCTTCACCCTGAAATAAACCTGTGCA
>JAAZAP010000005.1 GCA_012514255.1 Bacteroidales bacterium
TGAAGAGACGGATTTTGTCCATATATGTATCAATCACTTCAAGGATGGGTCCGGCATTTCCGGTGAAGATGGGCGACCATGTCTCAGCATTGCTCTTTGCCAGCCTTACGGTGCTGTCAAATCCCCCAGCAGCAAGTGACATAATATTACGGGTATCTCTTTCCTTGTCAAGCACGCAGAGTGCCAGTGCGAAGGAAGTGATATGCGATATATGAGACACATAGGCTACATGTATGTCATGCTCCCGGGAATTCATGTACTGTATCTTCATGTTGAACGCCTCAAGAAGGGCGGTGATCATCCCGAGGGCGTCATCATCGCTCCTGTCCGGATCACAGATGATTGCTATCCTGTCATTGAAGAGCCTGTCGAGTGCTGCTGCAGGACCCGAGTGTTCCGTTCCGGCCATCGGATGCACGGCAACGAACCTGCCCCGGGAGGGATGGTTGTCTGCCACGGCGGCAATGTCTGCCTTTGTTGAACCCATATCTGCAACTACCTTGCCTGTTCCTGAGATCATATCAAGGATGCCCGGCAGGAGTCGGCAATTGACATTCACGGGAGCGCAGAGGATGATGATGTCAGACTTCGCAACGGCCTCTTCCAGTGGCAGGAACTCATCGGCAAGACCGCGGTACATGGCAATGGTACAGTGATGGGGGTTGGTATCAACCCCGGTGATCTTCCCGGTGAAACCGTTTAGCCGCAGGCTTCGCGCCAGCGACCCTCCTATCAGCCCGAGGCCTGTAATGCAGATGTTTGCAGACATATTATCTCAGTTTATTTGTAATTGTTCTTTTGTGACTCCTGCTTCAATTCGCCGTAGCGCCCTGATAATTGTTTTCACGTCAGCGCAAAGCGAAATCCTTATATATCTCCTGCCGTTGTTTCCAAAGACAGACCCCGGGGTAACAAAGAGATGATTCCGTTGCAGCAATTCTTCAGTCAGCTCCTCCGCATCAGAATACCTGTCCGGGATCCTTCCCCAGAGAAAAAGTCCTGACTGCGACCTACTGAAGGAACATTCCAGCAGCCTCATGATCTCTTCCGCCTTCTTCCGACGCCGGTAAAATACTTTATTCAGGCGCTCATACCATTCTTCCGGCGCCGCCAGGGCCACCACGGCTGCTTCCTGCAACGGCCTGAACATGCCTGAATCCATATTGCTCTTGATCTTGAGCACGTCATTTATATATTCACCCCTGCCTGCCAGCATGCCTATCCTCCATCCTGCCATGTTATGCGATTTGCTGAGCGAATTGAGCTCAAGAGAAGTTCGACGTGCACCCGGTACTGAAAGGATGCTCAGATGCTCACTGTTTAATATGAAGCTGTAGGGATTATCATTGCAGAGCAGTATGTGGTGTCTTTCCGCGAAATCAACCAGTTCTTCAAAGAGTCTTCGGGTTGCCCTTGTTCCGGTAGGCATATGAGGATAATTGATCCACATTATCTTCACCCTCTTCACTCCTTCAGCTTCAATAGCCCTGATGTCCGGAAGCCAGCCGTTCTCCCCGGAGAGATCATATCTCCTGACTATGCCGCCGGCCAGCAGGGCTGCAGCAGCATATGCCGGGTAACCGGGGTCAGGTACCAGAACCTCGTCGTCAGGATCGATGAAGGCCATGCTGATATGCATTATCCCTTCCTTGGAGCCGATGAGTGGCAGCAACTCTGTCGCAGGATCAAGTGCAACACCAAAATACCTGCCGTACCACCCGGCAAATGCCTGTCTCAGGGACGAAATGCCCCTGTAGCCCTGATAACCGTGATTCTCCGCCAGGGAGGCGCTTCTCGCCAGCTCTTCCGTCACCTCCGCAGCAGGGGCCATGTCAGGACTCCCTATCCCGAGATTGATAATATCGGCTCCCTCCTGCCGCATGCGGGCCACCTCCGCCAGCTTGGCAGAGAAGTAATACTCACTGACCAGTTCAGTGCGAGAGGCAGCTCTTATACGATTATCATTCATGTTATTCTTCTCCCTGGTTTCAATTATTCCCGGATTCATAAGGCATCAGGCCACGCCTGAACTCACCCACTGTCTCAAGCCTCTCTGTCAATGGCCTGATAGCATCTAGAGCCATTCGGTACCGACTGTAATCGTTAAAAATCAGATCGATATGAAACATGTACTCCCATGGTCTTCCCACAATAGGCATTGATTGTATCCTGGTCAGGCTGATCTGGTAGAAGGCCAGCACTGAAAGAACCTGTGACAGTGATCCTACCTTATGCGGAAGGGAGAAACAGACCATTGCCTTATCCGCAACTGACGCCGCTTCATTGCATTCACCTGCTCTGTCCCTGCCTGAAATAATCAGAAACCTGGTATAATTAAGAGTATCATCCTCAATCTCTCTCTGTAAAACGTTAAGGCTGTACATCGTGGCTGCGCTTTCGCTGGCGATTGCTCCCGAACCGTAATGCTTTTTCTCACTTATGATCCTTGCGCTCAGGGCAGTGTCTACAGCCTCCACGATCCTGACACCTCTCTGTCTCATCTCATCAATGAAAATTGAACATTGCTGGATAGCCATCGGATGTGAGTGTATCTCGGTGATGTCAGACAACTGCTGGCCGGGCAGAGCGACCAGGTTCTGGATCACACGGAGGCATATCTCACCTGTGACCGGCAAATGCGAACGGCGCAGCAGTTCATAGTTCGGAAGAATACTTCCTGCAACCGAATTTTCGAAAGCTACCAGTCCGAAGTCTGCCTTACCATCAGTCAAAATACGAAAGACATCAGTAAAGGTGTCACAGGGCACGACTGAAATATCCTGCTCCCTGAAATATTCAATCGCCGCTATCTCATGGAAGGATCCTCTTACACCCTGGATCGCCACACTGATTATGTCTTTGTTCTGTTTCATATTCGTCGTGCCTCAAAAAAAAAGTCCCGCTTTAACGGGACTTCCTTTATTTTTGATTATCTCTCTATGCAGATATACAACTAGTCAGTCCCTTTTTCCGGCTGATAATAGAAAAAGTAAAACGAAAAGTTGTATGCTGCAAATGTTGTCTTCATATCGGACGCTAAAGTAAACAAAAATTACATTCGATGATATAACGCAAGAAAAAAAACACTATTATTTATTTTTTCTGCAAAAACCTATCTTTATTGGGTTAATTATGGCACTTGAAATTGAAAGAAAATTCCTGGTCTGTGGCGAGTTCGTTGCTGACGCCACAGATTCAACGGACATCATCCAGGGATATCTGTCCCGAGATCCTGACCGAACCGTCAGGGTGCGAATCAGGGATGACCGCGGATTTGTAACTGTAAAGGGAAAGTCCGGAGAATCAGGCATGGACAGGTATGAATGGGAAAAGGAAATTCCTGTGGATGATGCCAGGGAACTGCTCAGGTTATGTGATAAGTATCCTGTAATGAAAACCAGGTATATTGTACCCTTCCGAGGACATAATTTTGAGGTTGATGTGTTTCACGGTGAGAATGAAGGCCTGGTTATGGCTGAGCTGGAACTCGACTCGGTTGATGAAGCTTTTGAGAAACCGGTGTGGCTCGGTGAAGAGGTGACATCTGACCCAAGATACTACAATTCAAGTCTGGCAGTTAAACCTTTCAGCCGTTGGTAATGGCCAGGAAGAGCCGCACTGAAATAATACGGATAATAATAGCCATTCTACTGGTCTGTGCCGCCATTGTAATTGCTTCCCTCACCGTAGGACGCGATATATACAACGGATCGCGCAATGAAGGACTGCTCTCTTTTGCCATCGTAAACGCCTGCGGCTACCTGTTTTTTCTGTTTATGCCCGTGGAGGTGGCTTTTGTCTACTATCTAAACGGTGATATTAACATGCTGGCACTGAATGCGGTTGCCATAGGAACCGCACTCTTTTCACAGGCAATAGATTATGTGATCGGGTTACTTGTGAGCAACAGGTTCATTGACAACCTTATAGGTCGCAGCAGGTATGAAAAGGCGAAGGTTAACATAGAGAAATACGGTAATCTGACCATATTTGTATTCAATGCCCTGCCCCTATCCTCTCCGGTAATATCCCTGGCAGCAGGAATGATACGGCATAATATCAGTAGCACACTGCTCAGTACTACCCTTGGGCTTTTAGTCAAGTATATAGCTCTGACCCTGATATTCTGACATCAGGGGTTGCGTCAGGCCTCAATGGCGTACTGAACCTCGCAGAGGATCCTTACATCATCACTGACCAGCACTCCACCTGCTTCCAGAGCTGCATTCCAGTTGAGCCCCCAGTCCTTACGGTTGATCTTGCCGCTGAGGCTGAAACCGGCCTTGGTGTTACCCCACGGGTCCTTGCCTACACCACCGAACTCCACATCCAGCTTAACAGGCTTCGTAACATCTTTTATTGTCAGATCTCCTGTGAGCTGCCAGTTGTCATCATCAGTCTTCTCCAGCTTCGATGACA
>JAAZAP010000006.1 GCA_012514255.1 Bacteroidales bacterium
AAGATTTTAATATTCGGAATTATACTTTCAGCGCTGATGATCTCATCATGCGTGAAGGATCTGGATGTCATTCCACAGGACCCGACAAAAATCCTTGCAGGTAACCTGGGTGACGATCCTGCCTATATGAATCAGGCCCTGGGAAAGATCTATGCCAGCTTTATCATCTCGGGTCAGGGTGCCAACGGAGGCGATGACATAGCAGCCTCTGACGGTAACTTCTTTACTACCATGAGAGCTCTCTGGAACCTTCAGGAGATTACTACTGACGAGGCTATCTGTGCCTGGGGTGATGTCGGTATCGCTGACCTCAACACCCAGACATGGAGTCCGACCAATCCGTTCCTTACGGCCCTTTACCAGCGTCTTGCCCTGAGCATCACCTATGCCAACGACTTCATTAATAATGCACAGATGTACGGTACGGAAAATGTTGACAGATATGTTGCTGAGGCACGTTTCCTCAGGGCTCTTGCCTATTACTGGGCAATTGATCTCTTCGGACAGTTTCCCTTCACCACTGAAGAAGACGGCGTGGGCAAGTCCTTCCCGGAGATAGGTACAAGGACAGAGATATTCAACTATATCGAGTCCGAGCTTCTGGCCATAGAGAACAGTCTGGGTGCTCCGAGGTTTTCCTACCCGCAGGCTGACCAGGCTGCTGCATGGATGCTTCTTTCACGGCTCTACCTCAATGCCGAGGTTTACACCGGAACACCCCGGTGGAATGATGTGGTAACCTATACCGGCAGAGTTATTGGTGCCGGTTACTCACTGGCCCCCGACTACAGGCAGAACTTCAGTGCCGACAATGACGGCCGC
The DNA here is from genome assembly GCA_012514255.1 of Bacteroidales bacterium. The sequence continues at coordinate 823 of JAAZAP010000006.1, forward strand.
AGCAACCCGGAGATGATCTTTGCATGGGAGCAGGACGGAATTAATGTACAGGGTTATGTGGGTACTACCTTTATCATTGAATCATCCAGTGATGCTGAATATATCAGGGCTGAAGATTTCCACGGTCTGACCTCCAATACTAACTGGAACGGCAACCGGGCCAGGATTAACTTCCTGACCAAGTTGGTTGACACCCTTGAAGTATATGGGAATAATCCAATACCGGACAGCGATCCGACTCTATCCCTGGCTCCTGACCATCGCGTTTTCCTCAAGATCAAGAAGTCAAGGTACATCCCGGCACCTTCAGCCAGTGGCGACTATGGTATAGGTGTGTACAAATTCACCGCCCGCAATACAGACGGATCACTTCCTGCCAACTACAATACCGCGTATGCATGTACTGATTTCCCGGTATTCCGCCTGGCTGACGCATACATGATGAGAGCAGAAGCACTCTTCAGACTCGGCGGAGCAGAAAATATCCAGGCCGCCGTTGATGACATCAACCTTATCAGGCAGCGTGCATTTGGAGATGACAGCGGTAACATTGACGCTGTTGACCTCACTCTCGATTTCATTATCGATGAGCGTGCACGCGAGTTCTACTATGAGGCACAGAGACGCACTGACCTGATTCGCTTCGGCAAATTCACCGGAGGCGATTACCTGTGGCAGTGGAAGGGTGGCGCATATGACGGCACAAGCACCTCAGCACACCTGAATCTCTTCCCGATACCGGGTGATGAGCTGTCGTCAAATCCGAACTACAACGGTCAGAATAACCCCGGTTATTAATCCTTAAAGCGAAGAAAAATGAAGAAAAATCTATTGATATACCTGATATTCATCGGATTGGCGGGCTTATTCACAGCCTGTGAAGAGGATGGTGACAAGGTCATCATGCTTACCAATCCGGTTGCCCCGACCCTCACCACCATTCCCGATCTTACCCTTGAGAGGAGTAACGGGAACGAGGTGCTGGAATTTGTCGGTACACCGATTGATCCCGGATTCCAGGCTTCAACCACATATTATCTTGAAGCCTGCGAGGAGGGCACTAATTTCGCTGATCCTGTGACCATCTGGTCAGGCACACAGTGCAAGTCAATGAAGATTACGGTAAGTGATCTCAATGGCATACTTCTGAAAAAGTTCCCCGCTGATGCATCCACACCGCTGGACTTCCGTCTCAGGGCTGTGCTCGTGGTTGACGCCGGCACCGGCGCCCCGGGAACGGGAACCAATCCCTTCTCGTACACTTCGGCCTCAAAGGGTGCTACGGTGGCTCTCTACGGCCTGCCGAGACTTGATCTTGTCAACTCGGGCATGACTCAGAAGATTGAGTCGGCCCTTGGTGATGGTATATATACAGGACTTGTGAAGGTTGACGTGGCACAGCCCTTTACGTTGCTTGACCCTGACTCAAATACCTCTTATGGAGGCAGCGAAGAGGTTCTTGCCATTGACGGTGAGGCCCTTGCAGCAGAAGACAACGGATGGTACAAGCTCACTGTCAATGTCAATGACATGACATATGAGTTAGCTCCTTACATGATAGGCCTTATAGGATCTGCCACCCCGAACGGGTGGGAGGCACCAGATTCTAAAATGGAATATGATCCTGAAGGTGGATTCTGGCATATTACCCTTGACCTTATTGTGGGTCATGTAAAGTTCAGAATGAATGATGACTGGAACTCAGGCATAAATCTCGGAATTGGTGATGCAGACCATCCTGAGTATACTATCTCAAACCTCTGGAACGATGGCGGCAGTAAGGATATCCCAATAGATGAAGCTGGCAATTACACTGTCAGGCTATTCATCGGGTCATCAACCTACAGCTGTACTTTTACCAAAAACTAGTATCAGGATAAAAACATATCTATGAAAATAAAATCAATCTTCAAGTTAATGATGCTCCCTGTTGCAGCGGTGCTTATTCTCACCGGTTGTACCAAGGAGACATCCGAGATCAGACTTGATCCCGCACTGGGGACCAACAAGGTATTTAACATCACTTCAAATTCTGCAACTGTAACCGGTTTTGTTGTTGCAGAGGGAGATGGATTTACCACAAGGGGTGTCTGCTGGAATACACAGACCGGACCCACTATTGATAACTCCAAGGATTCCTATGCAGGCCCGTTAACAAATGCAGCCTATGATGTGACTCTCACGGGTCTTTCATATGCCACCACTTACTATGCGCGCGCCTATGCAACAGGACCGGAAGGCACTGTCTACGGTGAGGAGCTTTCTTTCGTAACCAAACCTGTGGTGCCAACACTCACAACGCTCGCTGTTACTGAAATAACGGGTAACTCGGCATCGGGTGGCGGTTCCGTCACTGTTGCCGGAGGAGCGGATGTCACTGCCCGCGGTGTATGCTGGAGTCTCACAGATCCTCCAACAATCGATAACGGCAAAACAAATAACGGCGAAGGTCTGGGCGACTTCACGAGTGAACTGACGGAACTTCTTGGTAATCAGACCTATTATGTAAGGGCATATGCAACCAACAGTGCAGGCACAGGGTACGGTCCTACCGTCTCTTTCAAGACTGAGATAGACTTCCCGGCAGTAACAACTGCAGCAGTTACACAGATAACAAAGACTTCAGCAGTGTCAGGTGGCGATGTTACTTATGACGGAGGCGCAACAATCACTGCAAGAGGCCTCTGTTGGAGCACTGACCCGGATCCCGATCTTACCGATAATGTTATCCCGGGAGGAGAAGGTACCGGAGCATTCGTGAGCGACCTGACGGACCTTGATCTCAACACCGAATACCATGTGCGAGCCTATGCAACTAACAGCAAGGGTACTGTCTTCGGAAGCGACATTACATTCAAGACACTGGCAGACATCAATAAGTTCTGGGTGGTAGGTAGTTACAACGGCTGGGATAACAGCGATAACGCTGAATTCATTATCTCCACCGCTACTAATCCTGAGGCTGAGGGATATGTTTATTTCCCTGCTGCAGGTGCGTTCAAACTCACTACCGATCACAGCTGGGATGATCCACACACCTTCGGTGATAACGGATCAGGCGGATTGACAAATCCGGGCAGTGACATAACCGCTCCGGCAGGCTACCTGAAGATTAAGGCGAATATTACCAACATGACCTATTCGGTTGTCTCTACTACCTGGGGAGTGATTGGCGATCTCAACGGATGGGGAGGCCAGGTGCCTCTGACATATGATCCGGCATTACTCGTCTGGAAAGGTGCCATGCATATGCCTGCAGGAAAATGGAAGTTCAGGGCCAATGACAGCTGGGATTACAACTACGGTGCTCCTGCAGGAAGCCTCGATCTCGTTGCCGGTGGTCCCGATATCATCACTGACGTTGAGGATGACTATGCCATCACCCTTGATCTCAGCCATCCGAATGCATATACCTACAGGGCCGACAGGTGGGGTATAGCAGGAAGTGCAACAGGTAGCTGGGATATAGATCAGGACATGTCATGGGATGATGTAAATGAAGTTTTCGCTGCAACACTAAACCTTGTGGCAGGTGAAATCAAGTTCAAGGCCAATGATGGATGGGATTATAACTTAGGCGGAGATCTGGGGGCTCTCGTCCCGGGTGGAGCCAATATACCGATTGCCGAGGACGGTAACTACACAATCACATTCGATCCCTGGGCACTGGTTGCAACAGTGACCAAAAACTAAGCGGAATAGTTCCCCATGTTACGGCTTAGCCGTAGCGTTCTTTAAAATCAAAAACCTCTTCTGTGACAGGAAGAGGTTTTTGATTATATTTAAAAACTATCACTATTTCAATAAGAAACAATGAGAGCAAAGCTTCCGGTACTGATACTGATCCTTTCGGGTTGGAGCCTGGCCGCATCGGCGCAGGTGGTAACTGCTGACCCCGTCTTCCCGGTGGCCTCGGACCAGGTAGTGGTAACATTCCATGCTGACCGGGGAGACATGGGGATGAAAGATTACACAGGCGATGATGTCTATGCCTATACAGGACTGATTACTAATCTCAGCACGGGACCCATTGACTGGAAACATGTGATCACAGGCACCTGGAAACCCTGGTCGCCACCTGACAAGGTAAAGATGACGCGGACAGGTGCCAATACATATACCCTGACAATAGCGCCGTCAATCAGGGAGTTCTATGCGGTGCCCGCAGAAGAGCAGATACTAAAGCTGGCTTTTGTCTTCAGAAACGACGCTGCATCACGAACGGGTCGCGACGTGGGAGGTGCCGATATCTTCTACGATGTCAGCCAGGGGTCTGCCTTTGATGTGAAGCTCCTGCAGCCTGATCTTTACAGCACATTGGTTTATGCCGGGCAGGTTATACCCGTTCAGGCATCAGCCTCGGTATGTGACTCAATCATTCTCTACCAGAACGGCACACAGCTTAAGAAAGTGACAGAAACCACACTGAGCCATGCGGTCACAGCCACGGGTTCGGGCAGTTTCAAGCTGGTCGCCAGGGCATGGAAGGACAATATCGCGAAAGCCGATTCCGCATATTATTTTATCCGCACCCCAACGGTGACGCAGGATGTTCCGGCCGGACTAAGGTCAGGGGTGAATATCACCGGCGACAACTCTGCTGCTTTCCTTCTCTATGCTCCATCTAAGAGCAATGTATTCGTGATGGGCGACTTCAACAACTGGGTACATAGCAGCGAGGGTTTCATGAAGAGGAGCCCTGACGGCAACTGGTACTGGCTGGAGGTGACAGGGCTTGATCCGGACAAGGAGTACGGCTTCCAGTACCTCATTGATGAGGCGTTGAGGATCCCTGATCCGTACAGCACCAAGGTGCTGGATCCGTGGAACGACAAATACATTGAGGAGGAGACCTATCCGGATCTAAAGCCCTACCCAGATGGACTGGCTGATAACCTTGTCTCGGTCTTTCAGACAAGGCCGCCGGAATATGTCTGGAAGAACAACAGCTTCACGGCTCCGGCAGCCGATACCCTCATCATCTATGAGATGCTGGTGCGCGACTTTGTTGAAAATCATGATTTTAAAACAATACGTGATACGCTGGACTACCTTAAACGTCTCGGTGTAAACGCTATCGAACTGATGCCGGTGAATGAGTTTGAGGGAAACAGCAGCTGGGGATATAATCCCTCGATGTATTTCGCGGTTGACAAGTATTACGGTACTTCCAATGACCTGAAGGAACTGATAGACTCGTGCCACAGTCGCGGAATAGCGGTGATTATGGATGCGGTGCTTAACCATGCTTAC
>JAAZAP010000077.1 GCA_012514255.1 Bacteroidales bacterium
AACAAAACCATGATCATGAAAAAAACAGGAATTTCAATGACAGTTATACTGTCAGCAGCAGCTCTTTTTCTTGCCGTTCCGCTTTCAGCACAGCAGCTTAATCTCAAAAAGCTGGCTGTGGAATATGACAAAATACTTCTTGAACAATTCAAGCCTGACGAAACCGGTTGTGCCGCACTGGTGGCGAAAGACGGACAGGTGATCTACAGGAAGGCTTCTGGCATGGCCGACCTTGAGCTGAATGTCCGATGGAGCCCGATATGGTCTTCAGGATAGGTTCAATCACCAAGCAGTTCACCGCTGTGGCCATACTGCAGCTGATGGAGCAGGGCAAGCTGTCACTGCAGGATGAGATTACCAAATACCTTCCTGATTTTCCCATGCACGGGCACTCGATAACGATAGAGCACCTGATGACTCACACCTCAGGGATAAAGAGTTACACCAACGTTCCCGAGTTTGGAAACATGATAAGAACTGACATGACCTTGGAGGAAGTTGTAGAGAAGATCAAACCCCTTCCCATGGAGTTTGCCCCCGGCACAAAGTGGAACTACAACAATTCCGGATACTTCCTGCTTGGATACATCATAGAGAAAGTGTCAGGCAAAAAATACGCTGAATACCTGAAGGAAAACTTCTTCATACCCCTTGGTATGACGTCAACTCTTTACGGAGATGACACGAAGATCGTGAAAAAGCGCGCATCAGGGTACCAGCCGGGAGAAGAAGGCGCTGTCAATGCCGATTTCATGAGCATGACCCTGCCGTATGCTGCAGGTTCGATAATGTCAACAGTTGATGACCTGTACAAATGGAACAGGGCGCTGCTCGAGTACAAACTGGTTAAGAAGGAGAGTCTTGACAGGGCATGGACATCATATAAGCTCACTGACGGCAAGGATACCCGTTACGGTTATGGCTGGTCGCTGAGCGAGATCCATGGCAGCCCGACAATAGAACATGGAGGAGGAATAAACGGCTATCTTACTTCTGCTATTTACCTTCCGGGGGAGGATGTTTTTGTTGCACTCTTTTCCAATAACACCGGAAAAGCACCTGAATTCTCTGCCCTGAAGCTTGCGGCAGCGACTATAGGCAAGCCTGTGAAGATGTCAGAAGTTGAGCTTGATGAATCAACCCTGAAGGAGTATGAAGGTGTTTATGCCAACAAGGAAGGTACTGAAGCATCCATGGTTGTTGAAGAAGGAAAGCTGACAGCCATCAGGCCGGGCGGATCAAGAAGGAAGTTGATACCTGTTGACAAGGACAGGTTTATCTTTGAAAACTCACTGATGTACGTTACGTTCAACAGGGATGTCTCCGGCAAGATCACTTCAGTTGTGAGCGACGACAGGGGAGAGGTAATGACGTGGAACCTCACGGACAAAAAGGTGGAGGCGAGGAAAGAGATGAAAGTTGCTGAAGAAATACTTGAGAGATATGCGGGGGAGTACCAGATAGAGCCCGGATTCACTCTTACCTTCACCCGCGAGGGAAACAGGTTCTTCACCCAGGCAACGGGACAGCCGAAGTTTGAGATCTTCGCAGAAAGCGAAACGAAATTCTTCCTCAAGGTGGTTGATGCACAGGTTGAATTTGTGGCTGATCCTGACGGGAAGGTCAACAAGATGATACTTTACCAGGGAGGGCAGAAGATAGAGGGGAAGAGGATAAGATAGTCGGCAGGGGCAGTCGGCAGGCAGCAGTCCTTGCCATATTTAAATGAAGCAAGTCTGCCTGACATCTCATGTTTGGTCTCGAAGGTCTGCCTTTCGACCATTGGGATGTATTGTTTTACCATCTCAATCATAGTGTTCTAGCCATAGAGCTCACCACCTGCAATGAAACTGCAGGAGTTTAACTTTTATAGTTGACAGGTTTTGTCTGAAGATAGAGGTCACGACCTGACAAAAGGAAGTCAAATATTTTTTGATCCATAAACGATGTCATTTATGACATCTCTTCCTTAAATCTCTGATATTAAGCGTCAGAGAAATTGCCAGGGCAGCAAGGAAGCCATACAGGGTGGCATTATCGACAAGAGTCGGGTTAACGTCAAGTCCGGTCAGCCTGTCAACGAGATATTTCACGTAGGAAGTTGGCAGGTCGGTCTTGCCGAGCTTGTATAAAATGTTGAAATGCCAGTCCGTCAAAGGACAATAGCCCAGCATACCCACTATAAGTCCCAGGAACAGCCATGAGCTGCCGGTGATGGCGAGGGTGACAAGGTTTGCCAGGCGGGTTTTTCCCCAGATCCACCCGAACATGTTAAAGAGTGTCAGAGAGGTGTGGAATATGACGAAGAATATGTCGAGTAGATGGTAGCCCACCATAGTGCGTCAGATCTTTACTCTTCAGTTATTAAGAGAGACAAACTTGTAACCCACATCTCTAATACTGAGAATATGGTCTGGTCTTGACGGATTTTCTTCGAGCTTCTTACGGAGGTCGAGGATAAAATTATCAACCGTACGTGTTGTGGGCATAGCCTCGTAGCCCCATACAGTGTTGAGCAGATCATGGCAATGGTAACCTCATTCTTCTGTGATGGGTAACTCTTTATCAGGCGCTGATATGCTTTGACAGCTTCTTCTGTCCCGAGCTTTTCAAAGCAGAGTCCGATATGGAGCAGGGCCTTTGCCCTGAGTGATATGCCGGCAGAAGAATTTTCCGCGATCTGGTTGTAGAGGTCAATGGCCTCTCTGAGTGACCCTTCACCCTCTTCTTTCATCAGGCCTTTCTGGTAGAGCTGCTCTGCAGTCTGGGCCGGTGCAGGGATGATACTTCCGGCAACCAGTGCGATCACCAGAAGGATGTTGGTAACGATCATTTTCATTTTCTGGTCCTCCATTTGGTTTTGTAACAAAGCTACGGTGACCATAAATGCACGCTGTCACAAGAAGGTATAAGTTATGTAAAAGTTGTGTCATGTAAACCAGAATTATTGAGTAAATCAATTAGGGTGTTAAAGAATGTAAGACATTATTATACCATCTTCAGCCCACAGCCGGCAGCAGCAGTTCGTGCCAGTACCAGCGATGCTACTTTGGGCAAGGTTAAAAAAGCTTAATGAAAAGGCCTGCGGACATGGATGGGTTAAAAAAAACATAACTTTATCCAAACTATTTTAACCCCGATGAAGAAACTGACACTATTTGCTGTTTTGTTCCTGTTAACCGGCACTGCCGGCGACGTATGGTCATGCACCACCTTCCTTATGTCCGGGAAACATACCCCTGACGGCAGACCCCTTCTCTACAAGAACCGGGATACGGGAACCCTTGACAATGCACTCGTTTATTTCACTGACGGCAAGTATGATTATATAGGGCTGGTAGATTCGAAAGAGTCGTGGAACCGTGAGGTGTGGGGAGGGTATAACTCCGCCGGTTTCGCCATCATGAACTCGGCAGCCTATAACAACAATACGGGTGACACCACCAAGCTATCTGACCGGGAGGGTGAGGTGATGAAGATGGCGCTGGCCACCTGTGCCACGCTGGCTGATTTCGAGAAGATGCTCAGTGATATGCCAAAGCCGCTGGGAGTGGACGCCAACTTTGGTGTGATTGACGCACAGGGCGGTGCAGCCTATTATGAGACCGGCAATTTCAGTTTTAGGAAGATCGATGCCAATGACCCGGCCGTGGCTCCGAACGGCCTCCTGATACGTACCAACCACTCGTTCACCGGCTCCACGGAGGTGGGATACGGATACATAAGGTATGCAGCAGCAAGCGATGCCCTGACCATGGCTGTAGCACAGAAGAGGCTTGACCTGCAGTACCTGCTCGGCATCACCTCGCGCAACCTTACCAACGCTCTCACAAAGGTCAACCTCCGGCAGGTCATGCCGTCCTCTTCTGCCGATGCCACATTCAGGTACTTTGAGGACTTCATCCCCCGCACGTCAACAGCATCTGCCTTGCTGGTGGTAGGAGCAGCCAGTGGTGAAGACCCCGCCAATGCAATGATGTGGACCATTGCAGGGTTCCCGCTGACGGCGGTGGCGGTACCGGTATGGATCAGTGCAGGGAAGGAGATGCCGGCAGTGGTGAGCATGAAGGATAATATGCATGCACCCCTCTGCGATGCAGCCATGATCCTCAAGCGCCAGCTCTTCCCCATCACCCGCGGATCAGGAGGTAAATACATGAATGTAGCCATGCTCATGAATCGTGAGGGAACAGGTATCCTGCAGAAGCTGGAACCGGTGGAGAATGAGATCTTCCGGAAGACTGCAGAGATAGTTTCGGCAATACCTGAAAAGGGCAGGCAACAGAAGGAAGCCATCCTTGAACACTATAACTGGCTTGATAGTTATATCGTGCAGTCGTACAGAGAATTATTCGGAATAGAAGTGAAATAGGATTTTTCGCGCCAAATTTTTCCACAATGAAAAAAATCAGATTAACCGCAACAGGAAGCCTGATGTTTCTTGTTGCATTTCTCCTGCTGGTTCCTGTGCCGTTGAGGGCCATTGAGAAGTACAGTGATCCGTCAACGGTCAACCGCAGGATAGAGCAGCTTCGCCAGGGTAATCCCTCCATGGTGAAGGTACATAAGATGGCTGTCACTCCCGGTGGCAGGGAGATGCTGATGATAGAGATTGGCAGATCGGGCACATCCGTTCCGGCAGTGCTCGTCGGCGCCAATTTCTCAGGCATCACGCCGCTGGCCACTGAGGCTGCACTGGCACTCGCCTCACGTATCGTCTCTGACGAGTCGCTGAACGGCAGACTGACATGGTACATAGTGCCTATGGGTAACCCGGACGCCCATGCACGTTATTTCACCCGGCCCCTCTGGTCAGACCCTGCCAATGGCAGGCCGTTCAACGATGACACCGACGACCAGACGGATGAGGATGGCTACAATGACCTCGACGGCAACGGTATCATCACCATGATGCGGGTGAAGGCTCATGACGGCATCTGGATTCCCGTGGAGGGTGAGCCCAGACTGATGCGTAAGGCAGACGCCGTCAAGGGGGAGAAGGGCATATACAAACTGTACACTGAAGGGATAGATGATGATGGTGACGGCCAGTGCAACGAGGATGTCCCCGGCGGTACCAATGTCAACATCAACTTTCCGCACCTCTTCAAGAGCTTTGGAAGACGCAGTGGTCTGTATCCCGGTTCGGAGCCCGAGTCGACGGCACTGCTGAAGTTCGCGTTTGCGCACCCCGAGATAGCCATGATGATCTCGTTCGGGCAGACGAACTACCTTCTTTCGCCCCCGCAGGGTGGCAGGAAGGGCTCTTTTGACACGGAAAACATACGCATACCGCGTGAGATAGGCAGTGCCATGGGGATTGACGTCTCACGCTCATACTCCATGGACGAGATCATAGAGATTGTGCAGCCCATGATGCCTTCCGGCATGCAGGCCGACGAAAGCATGATAGCCAGCTTCCTCGGACTGGGCGCGGTGGTCAACCCGCTGCCGGAGGACATGGCATTTTATAACGAGATATCATCAGACTACAAGGAGTACCTGAAGAAGAAGGGTGTAACAGCCGAACGGCTTGATCCGGCACAGCCTGAAGACGGCTCCTTCGAGCTGTGGGGCTATTATCACCTCGGCCTGCCGGTATTCACGATGGACTTCTGGGGACTGCCCAAACCGAAGGAGGAGAAGAAGGAGGAGGGCAGCGGCATAACCGCCGAGACGCTGGGCAAGATGACCTCAGATGAATTCCTCGCCCTTGGCGAAGAGAAGATAGCCGCCTTCCTGAAGGAGAGCGGCGCACCGGCACAATTCACCGCACAGTCGCTGATGACCATGGTCA
>JAAZAP010000078.1 GCA_012514255.1 Bacteroidales bacterium
ATGCTAAGCATTGGACCTGAAGTTATTTATGATTTCTGCAACCTTTCTGTATTCCTCGTCCTCCATAACCTGGCTGACAGGCAAGCTAATTACTTCCCTGTGTATCTGTTCTGTCAGGGGAAAGGTCATCCCGTTCCAGTGGCTGTATGCACGCTGTTTATGCGGCGGGACAGGATAATGAATCAGAGTCTGAACCCCGTTGTCAGTCAGGTGTTGCTGCAACCTGTCCCGCTCAGGGTGACGGATTACAAACAGGTGGTAAACATGACCATGGTCCTTTTCAATATTTTCCGTACCAGCCGCTACCGGAAGGATGATCCGCGGTATGGATATGAGCCTGTGATACTGACTGGCTATATGCCTGCGGCGCCGGTTATCCTCATCCAGACGCGGCAGTTTGACACGCAACACAGCAGCCTGTATCTCGTCGAGACGGGAGTTGAGACCCTGGTAATCATTAACATATTTCTTTGTGGATCCGTAGTTGGCAAGAGCCCTGACCACGGCGGCAAGCTCATCGTCATTGGTTGTTACGGCACCGCCATCACCCAGAGCACCAAGATTCTTCCCCGGATAAAAGCTGTTTCCGGCAGCATCACCCAGAGACCCGGTCCGTCTTACAGCAAGCCCGGACACTGCTGATTTCCCGCCGGCACTGCTCCACCCTGCTCCCGCCGCCTGGGCATTATCCTCAATGATCTTCAGGTTATGCCTGACGGCAATCTGCTCCAGCTCCTCCGACCAGCATGCCCTGCCATAAAGATGAACCACCATGATAGCCCTCGTGCGCGGTGTGATATGCTCCTCCACCTTCGCCAGGTCAAGGTTATATGTGGTCATGGCAGGCTCAACAAGAACAGGCTTCAGCCGGTTATCGGTGATGGCCAGTATCGAAGCAATGTAGGTGTTCGCAGGCACAATCACCTCATCACCCTCCTTCATCTCTCCCGTCTCAATCCAGGCTTTCATTATCAGCCGGAGAGCGTCCAGCCCGTTAGCAACACCAATACAGTGTTTCACACCAATGTAGGATGCATATTCCTTTTCAAAGGCCGCCACCTCTTCGCCAAGCAGGAACCAGCCGCTTCTCACAACCCGCTGCACGGCCTCAGTAAGGTTAGGCTCAAAACTGTCTGTTATCTTCTGAATATCCAGGAACTTGATCATTAACGCGAGTATGTGTATACATGTGTGACAAAACCAAGCTTGAACCCGGCTTTTTCCCAGGTGCGTATGGCAGGCCTGTTGGATGCCTGCGTAATAGTGGTAAGAATATCCGTATTCTTCATCTTCAGCTGATAGATCACTGCCGTCAGCAATTTAGATAACCATCCTCTGTATTCACTGTTGTCAACCGCCGCCAGAACCAGCTTCGCAATCCTGCGCCCCATCACCTCAACCGGGAAGTCTGCGGCCAGGAATCCAAATGGCCTCACACCGGAGATATCAGGTACCATGACGATGTCTGCAAAACCCTTTACCGACTCCTCAATGAAAGTGCCCAGGTAGGCGTCAGCAGTCTCAGGTGAAAAGGCCGGATCAGCATGCACCCTGTCAAACCTGTTCCTCATCCTCACTGCCACATCCTTCAGGGCCGGAATATCTTTACGCTCTGCCCAACGCACCGGATCGGAAGGCGCTGTGGCTGAGTCAAAAGAGTCAAAGTAATAATTCAGCCTTGTCTCTACCAACCGGAAGCCGGTATGTGACATCACCCTGACAAGGAACAGATCTTCACATGGTATGGTGACTGAGACATACCCTTCATTGCCGGCAATCTCTTCTGTAAACCGTTTTATGGCGCTTCCCGCTGCAGCTGCATTATCATGATCCGCCATAATGAATTCAATCTTTATGATTCTCCTTCGGAAATATTCAGAGTCCCATGCCGGCTCCCTCCAGACAATCCAGGTCCGGCCAACCTCATTGTCATACAGTTTTGCATATAATTTACCCCTGGTAATATCAGCTCTCAGCGGAGCAATAAAAGTTTCCCTGCACAGCTTCCCGGGCTCCGTGTCCCGCAGAAAGCTATACGGAGAGTAGTAACTCATTCCGGCCTCTTCCCTTTCAAGCAGCCGGAACAGATCGTCAATGCCTTTCTCCTGATAATGCAAGTCTGCGGTATTCATCATAGTCTGTAATATAGTCCTCGTCTTCATAGGGATGCGACGTAAGAACGATACAAATTGCTCCGGCCGAAAAGTTCAGCTCATGTGCCCAAATGCCCGGAGGTAAATGCAATCCGTAGAAAGGTCTGTTCAGGTAAAATGTCTTCTTCTCCCTGCCATCATCCACCTCTACCTCAAAACTGCCGCTGCCGGCAATCATAAACTGATGACACTCATGATGTGCATGCGCCCCCCTGGACTCCCCGGCTGGAATGTCATAGATCCAGAAAGCTCGTGCCACCCTGAACGGCACCTCATCCACTCCGTCTGCAATAGACATGTTGCCAGCCTTGAAATGTACCTTCGGCAACTCAATGATCCTGCAATCGCTTATTGTGGCTCTCTTCATGACTGCACCTCCTTAAGAAACAGATCATAATCACGGATGTAATCGCCAGCATCGAAGTGGGTCGATGCCAATACAATGGCCAGTGAATTGGTTGAGAAGTTCTCCATCCGCCTCCATACCATATTGGGTACATAAACCGCATCATATGAGCGGTTCAGAGAGAACCGGTACTCTCTCATGCCATCATGCAGCACCACATCAAAACTGCCCGAGAGTGCTGCAATCATCTCCTGGTTCTTCCTGAATGCATGACTGCCCCGGAATTCGCCTCCCGGGACATCATAAATCCAGTAGACCCTGTTGATTATAAACGGCAGGTGCTTCTTCTCTTCAACAAAGGTGAGATTCCCCCTGTCATCAAGAATTTTCGGGAGATAAATTAGTCTTGGTTCGGCCATATGTACATAGTTTTCATCATCAGACCTGATCAACAAACATGAAACTATGTTAATCCTCCGGTCCGTCAGTCACACAGCGTCTGTGCCTAACGTACTGTATATGTGATTCGTAGGCCATGAGCGGCCTGTGCGGTTGTGCGCGTCTGCACAAATATAAGAAAGAACATCCGTCGGGTCCTGTTAAGAAACTCAGAGGTTATCAACATACCTCTCAACG
>JAAZAP010000079.1 GCA_012514255.1 Bacteroidales bacterium
AGTGCATCTGCCGGCGCTGCGTAGCCTTTTCAGCACCTCATCCTGCAGGCGGATGGACTCTTCATGGATCATGCGTATGACCCTGCCGGTGAATTCTTCATCAAGTCCCTCACTGATACCCTGCTGCGTTCTTGTCTGCAGTATCTCCAGCCATCTCTCAAGCTGGAATACCGTGACCCCGCTGTGACATTTGAACTCACCCATCTCTTCCGATATTCTCATCCTTGATGCAAGGAGTCCGATTATCTGGTAGTCAATTGAGTCTATCCTGTTCCGCAGGTCCTCAAGCCGGTTCAGGAAGCTGATATCCCCGGATGAGGATGAACGAACGACCAGCTCCTCCATCAGCCTCGCGAAGCCCTTCGGGTCAAGCTGCTGATCCCTGTCGCTCAGTGCATGCGGCGGATCAATGTGCACCTCTATCATCAGTCCTGCCATATTCATGTCCATTGCCTTCTGTGCCGTCTCCGGCACCAGTGCGGCTTTGCCAGACATGTGGCTTGGGTCACATATCACCGGGAGCGAGGGTATCCTGCTTCGCAGTTCTATGGCCAGCTCCCACTTGGGGATGTTGCGGTACCGGCTTTTCTCATAGGGGGTGAATCCGCGGTGCACTGCCGCTATCCTGCGTATGCCGGCAGCATAGATCCTCTCTATTGCCCCCATCCAGAGATCCAGGTCAGGGCTGAGCGGATTCTTGATCATCACTGGCAATGTTGCCCCCTGCAGCGCCGAGGCAATGGCGTCAACGCTGAAGGGGTTGGATACCGTGCGTGCTCCCAGCCAGACGGCGTCAATGCCTGCCTCCAGGCATGCCACAGCATGCTCAGGCGAGGCCACCTCCACGGTTACCGGCAGGCCGGTCTCTGCCTTTACCCTGGTCAGCCACTCCAGCGCCCTGAACCCCTCACCCACAAAAGATGAGGGTCTGGACCGGGGTTTCCAGAGTCCTGCCCTGAAGAGATGCACCCTGCCCGTAGCCTTCAATGCCCGGGCAGTGGCCATCAGCTGGGCCTCGCTCTCGGCGCTGCAGGGCCCGGCTATTATCAGAGGTCCTTCACCAAATCCCCACAATCCCGTCTGCTCAATATCCATTGACACCTCCCTCAATAATCAGAACAAGATCAGTACATGTGGCCTTCTCCGGCCATCTCCTCACTGGTTATCCTCTTCCTGTTTATTGAGCTCCATGCATACCATATGTATGCTATCACGAAGGGGATAATGAACGAAACATACATCATCGTCTTTAAGGTGAACTGGCTTGATGATGCCTTTGCCAGGGTCAGTGAACTGCTGAGATCTGCCGAGGAAGGATAGAAAGAGGTCTCTCCGTAACCGGCAAGGAAGAAGAGCGCCATCACTACAGGCACAGTACCGAAGCCGGCGTACCATATCGCCTTGCGCGAACGCCTGAAGATGCCCATCCAGAGGGAGATAAGTACCAGGACCACACCTCCCGGGAAGAGTATCAGGGTAAAAGGATTTCCGACCAGATTATGCAGGTAGTGGTACCTGACCAGTGTCACCTCACCTGTGACTGCATCAGCCCTGTACCCCTTCCCGAGCAGGATAAAGGCCACGAATGCCAGGAAGAACACCAGGAAAGGAACAGCGTTCCTGGCCAGCGCCTTCCTGATTGACTCAACAAGAGCTGCGTCATCAATGGAATTCTCAAGATACATCAGCCCGAGTACCCTTACCAGGAAGAGCACTGCAAGACCGAGAAGCAGGTTGACAGGATTGATCAGCGCCTCCAGACCGTGCCAGCCTGAGCCCCATGTCACCCTGTTGAAGAGATCAAGGGTGAAGTCAGAACCGGTAAAGAAGGTTGCCACTGCCACACCTATCAGGAACGGTCCCAGCAAGCCGTTAATAAAGAGAAACGTGTCAAAGAGACTGGTCCCGTAGACATTTGCCGGCTTGGAGCGGTACTCATACGCAACAGCCTGTATTATGAAACTGAAGAGAATAGCCATCCACACCCAGTAGGCGCCACCAAAGCTGGTGGCATAGAAGAGAGGGAATGAGGCGAAGAAGGCACCGCCAAAGGTGACCAGTGTGGTAAAGGTGAACTCCCATTTACGGCCCAGGGCGTTTACCATCATCTTCCTCTGCATATCATTGCGGGGAAGGGAAAAGATGAACGACTGTCCTCCCTGAACGAACATCAGGAAGACAAGCAGACCAGCAAGCAGTGAGATCAACAGCCACCAGTAACTCTGCAGGAACGCGTGTGATATCATTATTGTCATGGTTAACCCTCCTAATGTTTTGGTCCGGTCTTGATCTGTCTTACCATAATGGAGATCTCTGCAATAAGCAGCGCGGTAAAGAGCACGGCGAAGAGCCAGAAGGTAGTCTGCACGGCTCCGGCGCTGATGTTTGACACAGCCACATGAACCGGCATGAGGTTCTGAATGATCCATGGCTGACGTCCCATCTCGGTGACTATCCAGCCCAGCTCACTGGCCAGGTATGCCAGTGGTATGGAGAAGAGTGCGAGCCAGAGGAACCAGCTGTTCTTTTCCAGAGTCTTCCGTTTGTGGAACCAGAGCGCCAGCACAAAGAGCAGAATAAAGAAGAAGCCCAGGCCCACCATCACCCTGAAGGCATAGAAGGTGACAGGCACCGAGGGTATGACCTGCCAGGGATGCTCAAAATAGCTGTAGCCAAAGTATTTGAAGTAGTTCGCAGTGAAGTCCTTATCTTCAAATTTTGCTGCCAGGTCAGCCATTGACTTCTTGTCGCCCAGCTCTTTTGCCATCTTGTAATCGGTCAGCACCTGCCTGGCATAAGTGCCTCTTTCCATCATCTCGCTGACGGAAAGTATCCCTCTTTCGGGATTGCCGTTGACCAGGTCCTTCAGTCCGGGCACATAACCGCTACCCTTACCGGTGGTCATGATTGAGAGCAGTTTGGGGATCTCTATCTTCAGCTTCACATCATGCACCTTCTTTTCGCCTATGCGGTCACCGCTGTCAGCAAGGGCACCGATGACGGTCAGTCCGGCATCAGTCTTTCCCTCATAGAGAGCCTCCATGGCTGCAAACTTGACAGGCTGCACCTGTGCCAGCGTACGTGCCGAGGTGTCACCGGTAAGAGCCACGGCAAGTGACGAGACCAGGCCAAAGATGCCTGCAATGAGGATACTTTTCCTGGCAAGCACTTCCTCTCTCTTTCTTATAAGGAACCATGCGCTGATGCCCACCACGAATACCGAGGCCAGCACGAATCCGGAAGTGACAGTATGCAGGAATTTGTCAACAGCCACAGGATTAAGCACCACCTCTCCGAAACTGTTCATCTCGTTTCTGGCGGTATCAGGATTGAACACCATTCCCACGGGGTTTTCCATCCAGGCGTTGGCTACAAGTATCCAGAGGGCTGAGAGGTTGGCGCCTACGGCTACCAGCCAGGTGGAGACAAGGTGGAACTTTTTGCTCACCTTGTTCCATCCGAAGAACATCACGGCCACGAAGGTTGATTCGAGGAAGAAGGCCATGATTCCCTCCACGGCAAGGGGTGCCCCGAATATGTCACCCACGAACCATGAGTAGTTGGACCAGTTGGTGCCGAACTCGAACTCGAGGATGATTCCCGTGGCCACGCCTATGGCGAAGTTGATACCGAAGAGAGTCATCCAGAATTTGGTGATCTTTTTCCACATCTCATCACCTGTCCGGACATAGATAGTCTCCATAAACGCCAGGATAAAGGACAGACCGAGCGTCAGAGGCACGAAGAGCCAGTGGTACATGGCCGTCAGTGCGAACTGTGCACGCGACCAGTTGACCAGGGATAGGTCAAAATTTTCGATCATATTGTCAGTTATTACCGGTTAATTGTTCCAGGACATAATCGCCCCTCTCCCTGTCAGAGTTGAAGTTTACCTTCAGGAAATCGGGAAAGAAGAATAATTTCAGTATCAAAAACATGATAAAGAGCTTTACCAGGATGATGAGCCAGACCCTCTTCCCCCACCATGACATTGTCCGGAAACCGTCATAATAGAATCTGAATATCCTGTTGAATACATTAGCCGGACTGCTCATTTGGTCTCCGATTCAGGTTCCCTGTTTTCCTTACCCAGGCCCGAGGTGATTTTTCGCACAGGCCCGAAATTATAGAAGAATTCCCGTGCAAAGACCCTGAGTGCGGTATAGGCCGGTACGGCCAGTATCATGCCCACGATGCCGGCAAAGCTCCCCACAGCGAAGATGACAAGGAATATCTCAATGGGATGGGCATTTACGCTTCGCGAATAGATCATCGGCTGTATGAGGTTGTTGTCAATAGCCTGGGTAATGGCAATAACAATAATCATATATACCATGAGCAGCCATATGACAGGATAGCCCGTACCGGTTACCGCTGTGGCAACGCCCATCAGCACGGCTATCGACCCTCCCAACCAGGGCCCGACATAAGGTATCACATTGAAGACACCTATAACCAGTCCCATTACCAGTGCCTGCTGGAACGGGAATCCCACAATGGTCATCCCGATGGTGATATTGATAAGCACAATGCTGCATTGCAGAATAATACCTATAAAATACCTTATCAGCAGCTGTTTTATCGAGTGCAGCACATTCCTGATCCGCTTTTCATACTGGTCGGGCACCATGACCATTATAGTCTCCTTAAACAGTCCCTCATCCTTGAGGAAAAAGAAGGCCAGGAAGGTGATTGCCACAAAAGCTACCACCAGCTTGCGTATAACCGTAACAAAATTGCCTGCAAAATCCGTTATGCTGGTCGGGTTAAGGATATTTGCAATGGTTGTGACCGCTATGTCATACAGTGTTTTGTCAGCAGGCATGTTCTTATATACCTTCCTGATTGCCACATCAATTTTGTCAATCTGTTCACGCAGCCCCTGCACTATGGAGCTTGCGTCAAATCCGGAAAGGGCATCAATCTGCCTGCCTATCAAAGGAATGAATATGAAAAAGAAGAGTGCCAGCAGACCATATAAGAGAATAAGGGTAAGCAGTGAACTGAGGGCCCTGGGAAATCTGAATTTCCAGATGTGAATTCCGTTAAGAAGGTCAACTACCGGCCTCCCTATCAGTGAGATCACACCCGCAGCCAGTACGTAAGCAATGATGTTTCGAAAATACCAGAACAGATATACAAGCAGTGCCAGACCAATCAGTATCAGAATATTACGCAGGGTTGTATTCATCGGCTT
Organism: Bacteroidales bacterium; assembly: GCA_012514255.1. The sequence continues at coordinate 5,198 of JAAZAP010000079.1, forward strand.
CTCGCGGTCAGGTTACTTAAACATTCAGATGCTGTTACAAAGCAGAAAGCAACATTTTCAAAATTAGAAATAATTCCCGGTTTAGCAACAGGATAAGAGAAAATGCCATCTTGTCATGAATAAATTACTTTTCATGCCAATGTGTCATAATATCATATACGGCACATGAATTGAAATATAGATTGTGTAAATGCAAAATAAGTTTAACAATTATAAAAAAGGAGGTCTATATGTTACCAATGATCACCAGAAGGAATTACAAGCCGCTTACGTTGTCGGATTTTCTGAATGAGGACTTTTTCCCGACATTCACCAGGTCGTCAAGCAGTCTGCCTGCAGTGAACATAAGGGAAGATGAAAAGGCGTTTTACCTTGAGCTTGCCGTACCGGGCATGAACAAGAATGATCTTAAGATAGAGGTCAAGGATGAAGTTCTGACCATCTCTGCCGAGCAGAAGGAGGAGAAGCAGGAGGAGCATGAGGGATACAGGCGCAGGGAGTTCAGTTACAGCTCATTCTGCCGCAGTTTTTACCTGCCTGAGGATGTAAACGGTGATAAGATCGGAGCCGCCTACAGGGACGGCATCCTGAATGTTGAGATTCCCAAACTGGAGGAAGAGAAGAAGAAGGAAAAGATCCGGACAATCTCTATCTCATAAGGTGCAGGATATTGCATGCCTGAATGCAGCGCCGGGTCCGGGACCCGGCGTTTTCATAATGTATGGATAATCTTATATGCAGGTGTCGTCGGATCTGAGATCCGCCGACACCGCATATATATATGTCAGATATCTGATTATTCCTGCGAGGTCAATGCCCGTGCAAACCGTTCACCGTACTCCATCAGGGGTGCCTCCTTATTGCTCTCCGGAATGAATTTGTATGCTGCAGGCTCCTCAAAATATTTCATTTTCAAATTCTTCAGCATCTCTGCCACCAGGCCGGGAGCCTCACCGCTCCATCCATATGAACCGAATGAGCCTGCCAGTTTACCCCTGTCACGCAGAGGGCTGACCATGGCCATCAGCCTGTATACCGGCAGCAACGTGTTCTGGTTGATTGTGGGTGAGCCCACAATCAGTCCGTCAGCAATGGTGAGCCTTGAGTCAATCTCACCGATATCTGCAGTTTCTATATCCATCACCTCCACTTCCACATTACCCTCTTTTGAGGCGCCGGCGGCAATGAGCCTTGCCATCTCAGCCGTATAGCCATATGCGGAGATATAGGTGATCAGCAGCCTCTTCCTGCCCGACCCCTCTGTCAGATTCAGATAATCAGTTGCCAGCCTGTTTGTCTCATCAACAATCCCATTCCAGTTGCTTCTCAATATCGGGCCGTGACCGGTGGCGATCATACTGATATCCAGCGGGCGTATCTTTTCTATGGCCTTCACCATGAACTTGCTGTAAGGCTTGAGGATGACATCAAAATAGTACTTGAAGTCAGCATAATAGTCGCCTGCCTGGTCGTCAAACATCTCCTCATGGCAGTAGTGCGCCCCGAAGGAGTCACAGGTAAAGAGGATCTTATCCTCCACCAGGTAGGTATAGATGGTATCAGGCCAGTGCAGGTTGGGTGCTGAGATGAACGTCAGCGTTTTGCCACCCAGGTCAAGGGTGTCTCCATCCTTTACCACCAGTGATTTGAAAGGTCTGTTGACGATATCCCCGAGGTAGCGAATGGCGTTCCCGCTCCCTACCACCGTTGCATCCGGTGCCAGGTCAAGGAGCTGGCGCATGGCGCCCGAATGGTCGGGTTCGGTATGATCCAGGATAATATAATCCAGTTCAGCCGGATCAGTAACCCTCCGCAGTTTATTCAGCCAGGTCTCGCTGAACTTCTCCTTTGCAGTCTCAATGATGGCTTTTTTGTCAGCATTGATAAAATAGGAATTGTATGTGGTACCGTGTTCGGTATGCATGACGATATCAAAGGTCCGGATATCATAATCGAGTACCCCTATCCATTTTACATCCGGGGTAAGATCAATTATTCTGCTATCTTCTCTCATATATCTCTTTTCTTTAAATTACTCTTGCCAGGATGGTCCGGCTGGCTCTAACCTGCTGAAACATCTCCACATCCACCTCGGTACCGGTGGGAAGGAAGATATCAACCCTGGAGCCGAACTTGATGAATCCAAGTTCATCACCCTGCTTTACCCCTTCTCCGTTTTTGGAATAAGTAACAATGCGCCGGGCCATGGCACCAGCCACCTGCCTCACGAGTATACCGGTGCCGCTTTCACTTGTAACAACTATGCTGCTCCGTTCGTTCAGCACTGACGACTTGGGGCTGCGGGCATGGAATTTCTTTCCGGGCTGATAATTGGTATAGGTCACCGTGCCTGAGATGGGGTACCTGTTGCTGTGCATATTGAAAGGCGACATGAATATTGATATCTGCAGCCGGTTGTCCTTGAAATACTCCTTCTCAAAGGTCTCTTCAATGACCACAATCTTGCCATCTGCCGGAGCATATATAAGAAGCGGATCAGGCTCAACAGGCCGTGCGGGAGTTCTGAAGAACAGCACAACAAATGCCAGCAGCAGCATTGATGCAGCGAGACCGGCATAATGCCATAGAGTAGGCCCCTGCCAGATGAGCCATCCGGCAAAATTCATCGCGATGAGTGCTAAAAGAACTCCTCCGATGATCTTGTATCCCTCCCTGTGTATCCTGAATTTTCCTATTGTCATATCAAAGCATTGTTGCAATATAAAGGTAAACAAGCGGAAAGGCAACCACAACACTGTCAAACCTGTCGAGGAAACCGCCGTGACCGGGCATTATCGTCCCTGAATCCTTCAAACCCAGGCTGCGTTTGAGCATTGACTCCAGCAGGTCACCAAGCGTTCCTCCCATAGAGATTATAAGGGCGATGACCATCCAACCCTTCGTATCAGCAACTCCCAGCCAGCCTGAAAAGAGGCGCGCCACAAGCAGGGTCAGTATCATTCCGCCTAAAAATCCTTCCCATGTCTTCGCAGGGGAGATCCTTTCGAAGAGACGATGTCTGCCCAGGAGTGAACCCACCAGGTATGCTCCTGTATCATTTGTCCAGAGAAGGAGAAAGAAACCTACAATAATTCCCGGCGAGAACTCAATTCCATCCATGGGGACAAGCGGGCTCAGGCCGGAATGGCCGAAGGCTGCAAAGGGGAACATTGAAAATGGCAAAGCAGTGTACAGTATACTGAAAAAGGTGTGGGCGAGCGAATCAAAAGGCCTCTCCACCTTGCGGAACAGTTCTATCACCATCACAATGGATATCACCGGTATCATTGCAAGGAACCAGTTCCTTGAGAGCCATCCCAGCGCCACCGTGGTTGAAATGACATAGAGAAGGAAACCGCTGATGATTCCCGTGACCAGCTGGGGCCTTACTCCGGTGTTGCTGACCATGATATAGTACTCGCGCTGGGTGCCTGCAATCATCACAGCTCCCACAATAAAGAAAGAGACAGGATGGAGCCACAACCCGCCAAGAACGAAAACTACTATGAAAGCGCCGGTAATGGTGCGCCTGACAAAATCGGTCACGTTAAAGATCCTTGATTATTTCCTTGGCAATTAATACGTTATCACGATGAACAAAGATCTCAATCTCTCCTATCCTGTAGATCCTGTCACGCTTGTCCACCGCCACGGCATCAACACCATTGGTCAGCAGCCGCTCAACAGCCAACTGGCTTTTTACATCATCGGGGTAGCCGGCTATTGAAACCCATTCATTCTCCATCCCCTGACTCTGCAGTAACAGTGGTGTCCGTTACTTCCTTTACCTCATCTGCCGGAGCCTGCTGTTCAGCCGGCTTTTCTCCCTTCCTTTTGCCGAAGATACGCTCCAGATCCTCACTGAATATGACCTCCTTCTCCAGCAGCTGTTCGGCCAGCTGCTTCAGGCCGTCAATATTTGCCGAGATAACCTGTTTTGCCTTCTCGTATGACTCCTCCACTATCTTCTTGGCCTCCATATCAAGCAGTTCGGCCGTTTTTTCGCTGTATGGCTTGGTAAAACCGTAATCCGACTGGCCTGATGAGTCATAGAAGCTCATGTTGCCCACCTCATCTGACATGCCGAAATAGGCCACCATGGCATAGGCCTGCTTGGTCACCTTCTCCAGGTCATTGAGTGCGCCTGTGGATATCTTGCCTATGACAATCTCCTCGGCCGCCCTTCCGCCAAGGGCATAGGCCAGTTCGTCAAGTATGTGTTCACGTGTTGAGATAGACCGCTCTTCAGGCAGGTACCATGCTGCGCCCAGCGCCTTTCCCCTCGGAATGATTGTCACCTTGAGCAGGGGGCTGGCATGCTCCAGCAGCCAGCTGACAGTGGCATGGCCGGCCTCATGGTAGGCTATGGTCTTCTTCTCTTCCGGTGAGATGATCTTGTTTTTCTTCTCCAGTCCGCCGATGATACGGTCAATGGCATCAAGGAAATCCTGCTTTTCCACCACTGCCTTGTTACGGCGTGCAGCAATCAGTGCTGCCTCGTTGCACACATTGGCAATATCTGCACCGGAAAACCCGGGGGTTTGCTTGGCCAGGAAAGCTACGTCAAAACCCTCCTCGAGCTTGATGGGACGCAGGTGTACCTTAAAGATAGCTTCGCGCTCCTTGAGATCGGGAAGCTCCACATGTATCTGGCGGTCAAAACGGCCAGCCCTCAGCAACGCCTTGTCAAGAATGTCAGCCCTGTTGGTGGCAGCAAGGATGATCACCCCGCTGTTAGTGCCAAACCCGTCCATCTCCGTGAGTAGCTGGTTGAGAGTATTTTCACGCTCATCATTTGCTCCGAAATTCGGGTTGCGCCCGCGGGCGCGCCCTACGGCATCAATCTCATCTATGAAGACAATGCAGGGAGCCTTCTCCTTGGCCTGCTTGAACAGATCCCTCACCCTCGAAGCGCCCACACCAACAAACATCTCAACAAAATCAGAACCGGAGATGGAGAAGAAAGGCACATTGGCCTCACCGGCCACAGCCTTGGCCAGCAGTGTTTTTCCCGTTCCGGGAGGGCCAACAAGCAGCGCTCCTTTTGGTATCTTGCCGCCAAGGGATGTATATTTCTTCGGATTCTTCAGGAAATCAACTATCTCCATCACCTCCGTCTTTGCCTCCTCCAGACCTGCAACATCACTGAAGTTGGTCTTGATGTGAGTGTCCTTGTCAAAAATCTGAGCTTTTGATTTCCCGACGCTGAATATGCCGCCTGCGCCACCAC
>JAAZAP010000080.1 GCA_012514255.1 Bacteroidales bacterium
ATGCCTTCAAGGCGTCAATATAGGGCTGTTTCACTGTCAGCCTTTTCTCAACCCATACCGAGTTGGCAATCTCCATTGTAACCCTCGGATCAACTGGAACCATATCTTCCATCAGCTTGAGATAGGTCTCGTTTATCTCCTCAAGGGTTTGTTCATCATACCTCAGAGTATGCCTGACAGCATTGAAAGTCTCGCCGGCAGCGCCGTTGAGAACCATTGAGAGTGCGCTGGTGATGCTGAACGGAGAGACCATCAGGTTCTCCCCTCCGTCTGCCTCCTCTATTATGGGTCTGAAAAGATCAAATGCAAACGCATTGGCAGAATCAACCACCTCCTTTTGCTTGAGGGTGAGGTCAACAGGCACAGGATCACCCGGTGGGGGATCATCCTTTAGCCTGTCACATGATATTAAAGAAGCCGTGATGCATGTAAACAACAGCATACCACGGCCGTATATTCCTTTCTTCATGACTGCAGAAATTAGGGTACCATAATTTCGCACAAAAATCATACCGTTCAATGTTAATATTACCCTTATATGCAAGAAGAGAAGAATTGATCAGGGGAATTCGCTCTTTTTTTCATAAGTTAGCATTGTATTGAATCAGCAGGAAGTTGGAAAGTGAGATCCTCAAAATAGCCCGAAGGGTACAGTCTATAGCTCAGTCAGGAATGCATTTCGCCGAAAATGATTTTGACAGGGAGCGTTATGAAGAGCTTCGCTCCCTGAGTGTCAGGCTGGCCGGAGCTATCTGTGACACCGAGCCCGGGAAGATTGAGGGTCTCTTCACCAATGAGACCGGATTCCAGACTCCCAAGGTGGACATCAGGTCAGTAGTGCTAAGGGAAGGGAAGATATTAATGGCTAGGGAGAAGATTGATGGCAAATATTCCATCCCGGGCGGCTTTGCCGACATCAATTATTCTCCTTCTGAGGTTGCTGTAAAGGAGGTGAAGGAGGAGACGGGGCTTAATGTGCAATTCAACAGGGTGCTGGCCATAGTCGATTCTGACAAACATGGCTTCCCGCCTCTGCCTTATCACTATTATAAGCTCGTGATGCTATGTGATCTTGTTGACGGAGAACTGAGCGACAGCAACGAAACAACCGAAGCAGGTTTCTTTGACTTTGACAATCTCCCTGAACTCTCTGAGGAACGCAATACCAGGCAGTTCATTGAGCTTGTCAGACGGCAGCTTGAGAACACGGAGACCTGGTCAGACTGAATTGATAATAATTCATTTGCAATGATGACAGCGCTAACCAATGATGAACTGATACGCTACCAGCGGCAGCTGATTATTCCTGAGATTGGAGAAGGCGGCCAGGCGTTGCTGAAAAAGGCATCAGTACTGGTAACCGGTGCCGGAGGCCTGGGATCGCCCCTGCTCATGTATCTTGCTGCAGCAGGGGTTGGCAGGCTTGGAATAGTTGATCATGACGAGGTCAGTACAGGCAATCTTCAACGGCAGATACTATATGTTACCGGTGATGTAACCAGGCCAAAGGCCGAGGCTGCGGCCGAAAAGCTCAGACACATCAATCCGGGGATTGAGGTGACGCCGTATCCTTTTCGCCTTACGATGGAAAACGCCCCAGGGCTGATTGCGGGCTTTGATGTGGCTGTGGACTGCAGTGACAACTTTTCAACTCGCTATATCCTCAATGATGTGACAATCAGGGCAGGTATTCCCCTGGTGTACGGCGCCGTGAGTGAGTTCACGGGACAGGCTTCTGTGTTCAACTATCGTGGCGGTCCCTCCTACCGTGATCTGTTCCCGGAGGAGATGCACCTCACCTCAGCAGATCACGCCGGCCCTCCCGGCGTGATGGGGCCCCTGCCCGGAATAATCGGGGCAGTGCAGGCCTGTGAGGTGATCAAGATTATCACAGGTGCCGGCGAGGTACTCTCGGGAAAACTGTTCCAGGCTGACATGCTTAATCTGCGAATAGATATTATTTCGATCTGAAGCAGTTGAACTGAACTACTTTTTTTACGAAATTGGTTCTCTGGAGCTGACTGGTGTGATCCGATGGATAGAGATTTAAAAGGCAAGATCATGGTGTCACTTTTGCTGCTGCTGACAGTGACTGCGGAGCCTTTGCTGTCCCAGGAGCAGACTGACACTTCTGCCATATCAAAAAGCACATCCGATGCCTACGCCATAGCCCGGAGAAATCCGGACATAGCAATAATTATGTCGCACCAGTCGATATCTGCTTCGCGTAAGCTTGACTATAAAAAAGGCATTGCTGACGCCTCCCTGGCTCTGGGGATGGCTTACCTTGCCAAATATAATCCTGGTGACAGTGCCTGGTTTTATAATGCACAGGCACTCTCACTCTATGAGGAAACAGAGGACATGGCAGGGATGGGCCGGGCATGCTACGGCCTCTCCTACGTTTACAGCTTCAGGGGCGATGTGCCCTCGTCAGAGCAATATGCCAACCGCGCCCTCCGCTGCTTTGAAGAGGCAGGTGACAACCGTGGCATCATTAACACGCTCAATGTCCTCTCTTACCATGCAAGACAGAGGCAGGACCTTGAGGCAGCAAAAGGATTTCTTGAGAGAGCTGTCGCCACCGCCAGGGAGGTCAGAGATACCCTGCCCCTTGCAGATGCCACAAACAGCCTCGGAAATCTTTACAAGGAGATGGCCCTGTTCAGCCAGGCCATAGATGCTTATTTTGAGGCTCTTGAACTGTGGGAAGCGAAGAGTGATACCGCCGGAATGTCAATCGCTTATGGCAGTATCGGGCTGGCATATTTTTATCAGAAAGACTATGACCGGGCACTTGAGTTCTGCAGAAAGCACCTGCTTCTCTCGGAAAAAAGGAGCGATTTGTGGGAAATAAGCAAGATATGCAACACAATAGCCCAGGTACACAATGCCAAAGGTTCATCTGACAGTGCCCTGGTATACCTCCGCAAAAGCCTCCTCCTCAACAGGCAGATGAACTACCCCACGGGTGAGGCCTCAAGCTGTTACAATATTGCCTCAACCTTGCTTTACATGTCGCAGCCCGATTCGGCCCACTGGTATATGCAAAAGGCAATGGATTTAGTCACCGGAACAGACACTCCCGTGCCACCCGAATATTATGTGACCCTGGCAAATATTGAACAGTCACTGGGTAAATACAGTCAGGCCATGGCTAACGGCACCAGGGCCTACTCCCTTGGCAAGGAAAAGGGTCTGCCGCTGACTGTTTCTGATGCCTCGCTCCTGCTGAGCGACCTTTACTTCAGGACAGGTCGTAAGGACAAGGCATACGAGTACCTCAGGGAACATATGCTGCTGCGTGATTCAATCAGCAATGATGAATTCCTCAAGCAGGTAACCCGTATGGAGTTCCAGTATAACTATGATAAGAAGCAGGAAGCGGCTGAATATGAGATGATGCAGGAAAGGCTCATCAGTGAGAACAAAATCAGGCAACAGCGTACCCTGCTCACCAGCCTCGGCGTTATGTTCGCCCTTGCAGCTCTTTTCGCCTTGCTTTATCTCAGACACACCAGGCTTAGATCGAAATACACTCAGATCGACCTGGAGCAAAGACTGCTGAGAGCCCAGATGAATCCTCACTTCATATTTAATTCGCTCTGCGCGATACAGAACCTTATCATGGCAGATAAGCCACAGAAAGCCAATGCGTTCCTCACGAGGATTGCCAGGCTGATACGGAATATCCTAGAGAATTCACGGGAAGAGTATGTTACGCTGGATAATGAAGTTGAGACCCTGAGGCTGTATCTTGAGGTTCAGCAGCTAAGGTTTGAAAATGGATTTGAGTATAAAATAGAGATTGACCGACAGATTGATCCAGAAAATATCTCCATACCTCCCATGCTGGCTCAGCCCTGTGTTGAGAATTCTATTGAACACGGCCTCCTGCCGGGACGGGAGAACGGACGTATAGATGTACGCTACAACCTGCGAGACGGACTGATTATGCTTGAGGTCACGGATAACGGCATAGGGCGGCAGAAAGCGGCTGAGATCACCCCCACGGTCAAAAAACAGTCAGTATCAACAAAACTTACAGAAAAACGTCTTGAACACTTCCGTAAGATACTAAAAGAGAAACTGATCAGTTATGAGATAACAGACCTGTATGACGAGGGAACCGCCACGGGCACAAAGGTGGTGATGATGCTGCCATACAGAAAGGTCTTTGCCTGACAACGACAGAGCGAATGAAGGTAGTTATAGTTGATGATGAACCGGCAGTGAGGAATACCATCACAACCCTGCTTGCAGAGAGCTTCCCGGATATTGAGATTCTTGCTGCCGCAGGCTCAGTTGCAGAAGGTCTTGCTGCCGTTACGCAATATCAGCCTGATATACTCTTCCTGGACATTGAATTGCCGGACGGACTTGGTTTTGATCTGCTCAGCAAAGCTGATCCGGTACGTTTCCGTACCATCTTCATTACCGGGCATCAGGAGTATGCCCTTGATGCAATAAAGGTCAGTGCACTTGATTACATCCTCAAGCCGGTTGATGAGGAGGAGCTGAAGGCTGCAATCAACAAGGCCCGTGAGATAATCAACAGCGAAGAGGAGCAACTCAAAATGCTGGCTCTCAGTGAGAATCTGACAGGCAAAAAAGTTTTGAAGCGCATCATCCTCCGCACCTCCGAAGCTCTGCAGCTTATTTCCGTTGATGACATAGTACGTGCTGAGGCTGAGAGCAACTATACCCATTTCCATCTCGCTGGAGGCAAACATATAATGGTGTCACGTACAATCAAGGAATACGAAGCCATGCTCAGCGGTTCCGGGATAATACGTGTGCACCAGTCACATCTCGTCAACCTTGACCACATTGACAAATTCTACAAGCACGACGGTGGCTACCTGCAAATGAAGGATGGTAACGCCGTACCGGTCTCCCCCAACCTGAAGCAGAAAGTGCTGCAGGCCATCACTGACCATCTTTACGAATAAAGGTCACCTGATCCGTATTGACCTTCAGATTGAGGCTCCGAAGGAGACGAAATCCCGATGCCCGAAGGGTGTCGGGACCTAAGACCTTCAGACGTTCAGACCAAGCGCAGCGACAGACCGCAGGACCGCAAGACAAAAACCCTTTCAATACTAATTCAAACCGCCCCTTTACTCATTTGCTCTTGATTCAGGCCTTTTCAGGGATTAACTTCCCATAAAAACTTAAGGCTATGAAGTATTCTGTAATTTTCACAGTAATTATTGCACTGCTGTTCTGCTTCACCCCTGAAGCACAGGCTCAGATTAAAAACCCGTTGAAAAAAGCCAAGGAGGAGGGGGTCGACAGGACCAACAGAGGAATTGACAATACCATTAACAAGGGGTTTGACAAGCTTGAAGAGGGCATCGGCAATCTATTCAAGAAGAAAGACAAAAAGGACCAGGAGGGCGAAGCCGGGGATGAAGCTTCCGGACAGGAGGTGCAGGGTCAACCCGGCGATGATGCCGCTGCAGCTGACCGGCAATCGGCGCCAGCGCTGAACTGGGCTAAATACGATTTCGTGCCCGGCGACAAGGTGATCTTTGAGGATAATCAGCTCGGGGAGGAAAACGGGGAATTTCCATCACGATGGGACCTGGGAAACGGCACAGCTGAGATTGCCCAGTTTGGCGGTGAGAATGTCATCATGTTCAGGGGCAATGCCACCTGGATAGTACCCTATCTGAAAAATCCCGAACAGGATTACCTGCCGGATGTGTTTACGATTGAATTCGATCTGTACAAACCAAGGGGCTCATTTGAGGTTTACCTCTATGACAGGAAAAATCAATATGTTAAATCAGATGCTACCCGTTTTGTTATGTGGTCAGACGATATGGAATGTGAAGGCGCAAAAAGCAACTTACCTGACAATAAGGACATTGACAGTAAATGGGTGCATATTGCAGTTGCTTACACCAGTGGAAAACTAAAAGGATATATCGATGATACAAGGCTGATAAACATTCCGCATTCGGAGTTCAATCCGCTTGGCTTAACCCTGTATACCTATCATGCGAGTGACAATAACCGCGTTTACGTCAAAAATGTACGTATCGCAGAGGGCGGTGTCAAATATTATGACCGGTTCCTCCAGGATGGCAAGATCATTGCAAACGGCATCCGGTTTGATGTCAATAAGGCTACCCTGAAGCCAGAGTCTATGGGTATTATCAATGAGATAGCCACACTTATGAAAGAACACCCTGAGGTCAATTTCAGCGTGGAGGGCCATACCGACAGCGACGGTGATGATTCATTCAATCAGACACTATCGGAGCAGCGTGCCGGAACGGTCGTTGATGCACTCAAGAGACTTGGCATTGACGGCAGCCGCATGACCTCAAAGGGTTGGGGTGAGAGCAAGCCGCTCGATACCAACGCCACAGCTGAGGGCAAAGCCAACAATCGCAGGGTGGAATTTGTGAAGAAGTGAGGCAGAGCCAAGCTTGCTTGAGGCTCTGCCGAGCGCCGAGCAAATGCGCGA
>JAAZAP010000081.1 GCA_012514255.1 Bacteroidales bacterium
AATGTTTGAAAGGGAGCCAAATATTGACATAGTGTTCCGCAATGGCCTGAAAAACCTTGAGGTGCTGCCGCCGGCTGATGTGTGGGACAATATTCCGCCGATGCCGGTCAGGACCTCGCGTCTGCGGATAATCTCCGGCATTGCTGCCGGGGTGGCCGCACTGGTCTCCCTGACTCTCCTGGCTACCTGGTATGTCCGCAACAGCAACACACCTGTCCTGCTGACCGAAGTGACCACACCCGATGATGGCACCAGGGATGTGCTGCTTGACATAATGGAGGCATCACCTATCACTGCCCCTGCCGGGGCGAAAGTTATAACAATGCCCCAAACCACGGAACCGGCAGTGCCGGCACTCCTGACGACAGTGACACCTGCTGCAGATGAGCGTGCCCCGCTCCTGGCGCAGGCAGATATCCCTGCCATAAGGGATCAGGATAATGCACCCGTTGAGATTCTTCCTGATGAGATCACAATCGTCACTGCTGGTCGCTTCGCGGCAGCAGAAGAGACCCCGATGGCTCAATTGGCTGATATCACGCCAGCACGAACCGGGCAACGCTTCATCATCGGAGCCTCAGTCTCGCCCACAATGACCTTCTCACCTGCCGGTGATGACGCCAGGCTTACCGGACTGATCAACAGCGAAAGATCGAGGCCAACCTATTCAACAGGCGTCTCCGTGGGATACAGGATATCTGACCGCCTTACAGTTCATTCGGGGATAGGCATGGCGTCAATGGGGCAGACAATCACTGATGTTGCCGTCTATGCCGGACTCTCTGACTACTATGCCGTCAAGAGCAATTATCTCTATAGCATGGAGACTGCCTCAGGAACCATCCTTGCAGGAAATACCGACCTCTATCTTACAGACAGCAAGGACAGGGTCGCCACACTCATCCAGGGAGATATGGCAGATCCCTCCAAATACAATCTCACACAGGTAGGATCGGACATTCATCAGGTGTTCCGCTATCTTGAGCTACCGGTGATGATCAGGTACAGGCTTATTGACAGAAAGGTAGGGCTGAATCTCTCCGGAGGAGTGGCTTATGGCCTCCTGGTGGGAAATACTGCATACACCGGACAGGGCGATGACATGATCACGGTAGGGCATACTGAAGGGGTGAATTCATTCAACCTGAGCAGCCAGGTGGGTCTCGGAATGGAATACAACGTCTCACAGAAGATAACCTTCAACCTTGAGCCTGTCTTCAGGTATTATGTCACGCCGCTGAGCAACTTCTCCGGTGCACTCTACAAACCCTATTCACTGGGATTCTATTCCGGGTTCTACTTTAAATTCTGAAACACCTGTTTTTCCTTCTTCCTTTTGCTTTCCGCGACGCAATATTTTCGCTACTTTTGCAGTTTCAAAATGAGATAGCGGGATTATGAAATTTACTTCGGGAAAGGTTTTTACTGCATTACTGGTATTGCTAAGTGCAGGATTTGTATTTACCCTCCTCGTGTCAGCCGATGAACAGCAACCGCCAGAGCCTGACAATGAAGAGAGTGGACCTGTGGCTATCTCCTGGGCAATCCCCGAAAGTGTCACCTTCGCCGGTGAGGCACTGCCACTGCAGAACTTCGACACCCGCGAGAGCCTCGATCGTGAGCTCAATGCCACCGCCTACCGTCACGGATCAACCCTGCTTACTATCAAGCGCTCCGGACGCTATTTCCCGGAGATAGAAAAGATTCTGAAGGAGTACGGCGTCCCCGATGATTTCAAATACCTGGCATGCGCCGAAAGTGACCTGAGCAACGTCATCTCTCCGAGAGGCGCCACCGGCTACTGGCAGATAATGGAGGGCACCGGCAGGGAAGCAGGAATGATCATCAACAGGGAGATCGATGAGAGATATGCCCTCGACAAATCGACGCGCTTTGCGTGCAAATATTTTCTGAAGGCATATGAGAGGTACGGCAGCTGGACAATGGCGGCGGCATCATACAACAATGGGTTCAATGGCCTCAGTGAGCAAATTGACATCCAGAAGGAGACAAATTACTATGACCTGCTCCTGAATGAGGAGACCGCAAGGTATATCTTCCGTATAGTGGCCCTCAAGCTGGTCATGTCTGAACCGGCTAAATACGGCTTCAATATCAGTCCCGGGGACCTCTACAAACCGGTGCCTTTCCGTGAGGTAAAGGTTGACACTGCCGTTTCCAGCTTTGAACAGTTCGCAAGGCAGTTTGACACCAACTACAAGATCCTCAAATTCCTGAATCCCTGGCTTCGCAGGCCCTTCCTGACCAACAGCGAAAAGCGCGAATACATCATCAGGGTACCGGAGAAGGATGCAAGGATACAGGCCGGCCTATAGTCACCTCCCATGCCGGAACAGAAAGATG
>JAAZAP010000082.1 GCA_012514255.1 Bacteroidales bacterium
AGGGAGGGCAGCAGGGTAAGAAAGGGAGAACTGCTGGTTAAGATTTACGATGAAGACCTGCAGTCACAGTTGAGACGTGCCGAGCTGCAGGAAAAGCTCCTGGCGGAAAAGCTTGAACGCCAGAGAGTACTGCTCTCAAAGGATGCTGTCAGCAGGGAGTCTTTTGACCAGCTGCAGACAGACTATAACGTTATTCTCGCTGACATGAACCTGCTGAAGGTAAGGATTGCCGAGACCGAGGTGAGGTCGCCTTTTGATGGGGTAATTGGCTTCCGGTATGTGAGTGAAGGCACCTATGTCACCCCCAATGTGAAGATAGCCCACCTGATTGACCCGTCAACACTCAAGCTGGAGTTTGCAATATCAGAAAAATACATCTCCGAGGACCTGATGGGTAAACGCATATCATTCGAGACAGAAGGATACCAGGAGGAGTTCTTTGCTACAGTATATGCCATCGACTATCGTATAGACGAGACGACCAGGACCATCGGGCTCAGGGCAAGATACAACAACAGTGACGGACGGTTAGTGCCGGGGATGTTCGCATCACTGACACTCATCACTGATGAGAAACAGAATGCTATCCAGGTACCTACCGAGTCCATAGTTCCTGAGATGAATGAAAAGAAGATCTGGGTTGCCAGGAATGGAAGGGCTTTCCTCATCCCGGTGGTCACCGGTACCAGGACGTCAACAGTGATTGAGGTTCTTACAGGACTGTCGGCAGGAGATACTGTACTCACAACAGGGCTGATGCAATTGAGGGACAACATGCCTGTCAGAATAAATGTCACCGAGTAATGCCCGCAGCCCCAGACCATTGACAACGGAGGAATGAAAAAATGAGTCTATCGTCATTAAGCATACAAAGACCGGTACTTGCCACTGTGATGGCGCTGGTAATACTTATACTTGGAGGAATAGGATACACCTTCCTCGGGGTACGAGACTATCCCAGTGTTGACCCTGCCATTGTGACCGTATCGACCTCCTTCCCCGGAGCAAACTCTGACGTCATTGAGACACAGATCACTGAGCCGCTTGAATCCGCCATAAACAGTGTCCAGGGCATACGCTCAATATCAAGCTCCAGCAGTGACGGAAGATCACGCATCACTGTTGAGTTCAAGCTTGAAGTTGATATGGAGACAGCCGTTAACGATGTGCGTGACAAGGTCTCTGGCGCCATGCGCCGATTGCCGCAGGATGTTGACCCTCCGGTGGTGCAGAAGGCCGACGCCGACGCTCAGCCTATCTTCGCTGTGACCCTGCGAAGCGACACCAGGTCAATCATTGATGTGAGCACATACGCCGAGATAAACTTCAAGGAGAGAATGCAGACCATCACGGGTGTCAGCGACGTTGGAGTATGGGGATCAAAAAAACTGTCAATAAGGATGAAGATGGACCCTGCAAGGCTGGCAGCCTACGGTCTTACTCCCCTGGACGTACGGACAGCTGTGACACGGGAGAACATTGAACTGCCGTCAGGAAGGATCGAAGGTGATAATACCGAGTTGACTATCAGAACCCTGGGCAGGCTCCGCACGGTGGACGAATTCAATGATCTGATCATCACCAAGAACGGCGACAGGGTGGTCAAGTTCAGCGATATAGGCGTAGCCGAGATAGACGCCGAGAACATACGCTCGCACCTGACGTCCAACGGGAAACCTGCCGTTAACGTTGTGCTTGTACCCCAACCCGGAGCAAACTACATTGATATAGTTGATGAGGCACTACTGATGCTGGAAGATCTCAAGAAGGACCTCCCCGAAGATATCACCACGGAAATCCTTTTTGACAATACAATCTACATCCGTGAATCTATTAAAGAGGTAAAGAATACCATCTTCATCGCGTTCATGCTGGTGGTGCTGGTAATATTCCTCTTCCTTCGCAACTGGAGGACCACCCTGATACCTGTTATTGCAATACCGGTAGCGCTCATCGGGGCATTCTTTGTGATGTACCTGGCCGGATTCACAATAAACATCCTGACTCTCTTTGCCATCGTTCTGGCTATTGGACTTGTTGTGGATGACGCAATAGTGGTTGTTGAGAATATCTACACCAAAGTGGAGCAGGGGATGAAGCCGTTGGAGGCTGCCCTCAAAGGTTCAAGGGAGATATTCTTCGCCATCATCGCAACAACTGTTACCCTGATAGCCGTATTCATCCCGATAGTCTTCCTTCAGGGCGTAACGGGAAGGCTTTTCAGGGAGTTCAGCCTGGTGATAGTGGGTGCGGTAATTATCTCATCCTTCCTGGCGCTGACGCTTACACCCATGATCTCTTCCCGGGTTCTGAAGCATAATGCCATGGAGGGTCGCTTCTATCGTGTAACCGAACCTTTTTTCAGCGGCATGATCAATCTCTACCGCAGATGGATAACGGGCTTCCTCAAGAAGCGGTACTGGGCCCTGGTAATTATTGTTGCGTCAGGATTGCTGATAGGCCTGTTCTGGTCCATTCTCCCGTCAGAGATGGCTCCACTGGAGGACCGGGGGTATGTCAATATCAGTGCGCGTGCCACCGAAGGAACATCCTATGAGTACATGACTGACTACATGGAAACGCTCTACCCGGTTGTGCAGGAGCAGATACCCGAGAGTGACAATATCATGATGATGGTAGGCATGGGAGGAACCAACTCTGCCAACATGAGGGTGAGGCTGCTTGACCGCCGTGAACGCAAGCGGTCTCAGCAGGAGATAGCAGCAGCTCTCTCTCCCGTCCTCAGGCAATATACCGGTGCCAGGACAATAATGTCGCAGCAGCAGACCTTCGGGTCGCGCCGCGGTGGCCTGCCTGTTCAGTACGTGATTCAGGCCAAGAACCTGAATGACCTTAAACGGGTCCTGCCCGACTTCATGGCGGAGGTATCGGAAAGCCCCTTCTTCTCTGCCAGTGATGTGAACCTCAAGTTCACCAAACCGGAACTTACAGTATTGATCAACAGGGAAAAGGCTTCAATGATGGGCGTAAACGTACAGAACATAGCCCAGACACTGCAGCTCACCATGAGCGAGCAACGTATCGGATACTATATCCTCAACGGCAAACAGTACCAGATCTTCAGCCAGTTTGACAAGTCGAAACGAAATGACCCATATGACCTCACCAGCACCTACGTACGGAACGACAAGGGCCAGCTCATTCAGCTTGACAATATTGTGGAGATACGTGAGAGCAGCCTGCCTCCGCAGCTGTACAGGTATAACAGGTTCGTATCGGCCACCGTATCAGCCGGCCTGGAAGGAAAATATACGCTGGGCGAAGGGATTGAGGAGATGGACAGGATAGCCGCGAGGGTGCTTGATGAAAACTTCAGCACAACCCTCTCGGGAGACTCGAAGGATTTTGTGGAGAGCACCTCCAGCCTGCTCTTTGCCTTTATCCTTGCCGTGGTACTCATCTACCTGGTGCTCTCGGCACAGTTCGAGAGCTTCCGTGACCCTGTAATCATCCTGGTCACTGTACCCCTGGCACTGATAGGAGCACTGTTCATCATGGTGATAACCGGCCAGACTCTCAACATCTTCAGCCAGATAGGCCTGATCATGCTTATCGGTATGGTTGCCAAGAACGGTATCCTTATTGTTGAGTTTGCCAACCAGAGACAGCAGGCAGGGCTGAGCGTCATGGAAGCTGCCCGCGAGGGCGCCGTCTCACGATTCCGCCCGGTACTGATGACGAGCCTTACAACCATCCTCGGCATAATGCCGCTGGCACTGGCCTCCGGAGCAGGCGCCGAGAGCCGTATTTCAATGGGCGTCACCGTGGTGGGCGGTATGTTCTTTGCCACATTCCTTACCTTATTCGTTGTGCCTTCCGTCTACAGCTACCTGGTCGGAAGGAAAAAAGCAGATAAAAACAGAAATGAGTAACCCAAGGCTTAAAACAATGATACCGTTTCTCCTGCTGCCACTGGTTGCAGGAGCGCAGAATACAATGAACCTCGACGAGGCTATCATGGTAGCCCTTGAGAACAACTACTCACTCAAGATCAGCAGGAATGACGAAACCATAGCGGAAAATAACGTAACCCTGTCACCATTCCTCCCGACAATCACGGGAACAGGCAGACAGTCACAGACTAACAATAACACAGAGTCGTCAGCTGCTTCATCAGACAAAACCAGGAACAACCTTTACACTGCGGGTGTAACAGTGAACTGGAGACTCTTTGACGGCCTGGGTATGTTCGCCGACTACAGCAGGCAGCAGGAACTGCTGGCCATGAGCAGTCAGAGGGTGAAGATCAATGTTGAAAACCTCATCATGAGAGTATGCTCAGAGTACTACAATATCATCGTGCAGCAGAACAGGATGCAGTCTGCCCTTACCTCACTGGCACTCTCAAGGTCAAGGTATGAGAACGCAGAGGAAAAATATTTCCTGGGAGTTATCTCAGGACTTGACCTGCAGCAGGCACGAATCGACCTTAATGCGGACAGCTCGGCAGTACTCTCACAGCAGGAGACAGTGATCAGCGCTTATATCCGGATGACAAACCTGCTCAATGCAGGATATGAAATTGATTTCAACATAAACGACACCATCATCCTGGCACCTGAGATTGATATCGATTCGCTCCGCGCAAGGACACTGGCATACAATAACCAGCTTATCCTTGCGCGCCAGGGTGAAAGGTTGTCAGATTTTGACCTGCAGTCAGTCAGGGCCGACCGTTATCCAACGCTTAACTTCAGTACGGGATACAATTTCTCGCGGAATGAATACCCGTGGCAGGCAGATTCATATAACCAGACCAACGGGCTGAACTGGGGTTTCAACATGTCATGGAATATCTTCTCGGGTTTTGAGACCAGCCGTCGTGTTGCCAACGCCAGAATAGAGGCTGAAAGCAGCAGGCTCTCCTACTTCGATATAGAGAATGAGATTCTGGGTGAACTTGACCTGCTGTACAATACGTACAGGAACAATATCATTGTGGCCAGTTTTGAGACCCAGAGTGCAGAGGTTGCTCGGGCATCGCTGGAGATAGCCATGGAGCGCTACCGTCTCGGCTCTCTCTCCGGGCTTGAGTTCAGGGAGTACCAGAACAACTACCTGAATGCAATCAACAGGAGACTAACAGCGCTGTACCAGGCCAAGATATCCGAGATCGGACTGCGCCTTCTTGCAGGTGAACTAACCGAATAATTTAGTTGCTTTATCCCTGAGAAGGATCTGCCGGGTTGTGCCGGAAGGCTTTTCTGTAATCCGGGATTACCGGGATGTATTGTTACGGTTATTCCTGTAAACCTGGTATCCTTTCCACGCAAGCCATAGAACAAAGGCTGCTCCAACAGCATACATTATCCAGTCAAGGTAAGGAAGGATATACTCACGCTTGTCATAGGCAAAGTAACCTATCAAAGCAAGGATAATATTCCATATTCCGGCACCGAGAAAGGTGTAAAGCAGGAAGGTGCCTATGGGCATCCGGGAGAGCCCTGCAGGAATAGATATCAGCTGTCGTACCGCAGGCACCAGCCTGCCGATGAATGTTGAGGCCTTGCCGTGCTTCAGGAAATACTTCTCCGCCCTTTCTATTCCCTCACGCTTTATCAGTATGGCATGTGCCCATTTTGTGTCAGCAAGCCTGTAGAGCACAGGCCGTCCAATCCATACAGCAAGGTAGTAGTTTATTACCGCCCCTGTCATTGCGCCGGCGGTGGAGGAAAGAAGAACACCCCACATCGTAAGCGTCCCCTCCCCTGCTTTCCATGCCGCAAAGGGAACCACTATCTCGGAAGGAAAGGGTATAAATGAACTCTCTATGGTCATAAGGAGGTATATGGTAAAATAGTTAAGATTAGCCATATACCAGTCAAAAACAGTCTGAAAAACTTCCATCCTAATTATTTTATCATAACAGCATGTCTGCCTGCCCCCCCACTATTGCCTATTGCCTATAGCCTATTCACTACGCATCAATGTTGGCATACTTCGCATGCCTCTCAATGAACTCCCTTCTTGGTGGCACCTCGTCACCCATCAACATTGAGAAGATATGGTCAGCCTCAGC
This sequence comes from Bacteroidales bacterium, assembly GCA_012514255.1. The sequence continues at coordinate 6,041 of JAAZAP010000082.1, forward strand.
AGCACTGTCTATAGTCACCTGACGCAGTGTGCGGGTCTCAGGATTCATGGTGGTCACCCACAGCTGCTCCGCATTCATCTCACCAAGACCCTTGTATCTCTGGATGGCCACGGCCGACTCCTTACCCTGTCCCAGCTCCTGCACAGCTTCGTCGCGTTCCTCATCTGACCAACAGTATTTTTCCGCTTTTCCCCTCCTGATAAGGTAAAGAGGCGGGGTGGCAATATAAATGTGACCATTCTCAATCAGCTCTTTCATGTACCTGAAGAAGAATGTCATGATCAGGGTGGTGATGTGCGACCCGTCGACGTCAGCATCGGTCATGATAATCACCTTGCCATACCTCAGACCACTGGTGTTCAAGGCCTTGCTGTCATCTTCAGTCCCAATGGTAACACCCAGGGCAGTAAAGATATTCTTAATCTCTTCACTGTCAAAAATCTTATGTTGCATGGCCTTCTCCACATTGAGAATCTTTCCCCTTAGAGGCAGTATGGCCTGAAAACGCCGGTCACGTCCCTGCTTGGCTGTGCCGCCGGCAGAATCACCCTCCACCAGGAAGATCTCAGAGACCGATGGGTCACGGTCGGCGCAGTCGGCCAGCTTGCCCGGCAGTCCTGACCCGGACAGGACATTTTTTCTCTGCACAAGTTCACGTGCCTTACGGGCGGCATGACGTGCCGTGGCAGCAAGGATCACTTTCTGAACAATTGACTTTGCATCCTTTGGATTCTCTTCAAGATAGTTTGCAAGAGCCGTGCTTACCGCTACATCCACTGCCCCCATCACCTCTGAGTTTCCCAGTTTGGTCTTGGTCTGACCTTCAAACTGGGGCTCGGCAACCTTGACTGAGATGACTGATGTGAGTCCTTCACGAAAATCATCTCCGTTGATATCAAATTTTAGCTTGGCTGTCAACCCTGAATCTTCAGCATACTTCTTCAGGGTTCGTGTAAGCCCGCGGCGAAAGCCGGCAAGATGAGTACCTCCCTCAATTGTATTGATGTTATTGACGTAGGAGTGCACATTCTCCGAAAAGGAGGTATTGTACTGCAATGCGAGCTCCACAGGGATATCTCCCTTGTCAGAGTTGATATAGATCACCTTCTCGGTCAGCCGCTCCCTGTTAACGTCAAGATACTCCACAAACTCAATCAGCCCACGTTCTGAGAAGAACTCTTCAGTAAGGGGATGGGGCTCCCCGCCATTGCCGTTCTCTGCTGTCTCACGCTTGTCAGTCAGGGTCAGAAGGATGTTCTTGTTAAGAAACGCCAGCTCCCTCAACCTGGCAGCGAGAATATCAAATTTGAAATCGAGTGTCTGAAAGATTGTGTTGTCAGGCATGAAAGTAGTTACAGTCCCTGACTCATCAGAGTCGCCCACAGCAGCAACAGGAGCAAGGGGCTTACCCTTCTCGTAGGTCTGAGACCATTTTTTACCCTGACGCATGACCTCTACCGTCATCCGTGAGGAGAGAGCGTTGACACATGATACTCCCACTCCGTGCAGACCACCTGATACCTTGTACGAGTCCTTATCAAACTTACCACCGGCATGAAGCACTGTCATTACCACCTCAAGAGCTGAACGCTTCTCCTTCTCATGCATCTCCACGGGTATCCCGCGGCCGTCATCAATTACAGTTATCGAGTTATCCTCATTTATTGTTACATCAATCCTGTTGCAATAGCCTGCCAGGGCTTCGTCTATTGAATTATCAACAACCTCATAAACAAGATGATGCAAGCCTCTCACCCCAACATCCCCGATGTACATGGCGGGCCTCTTCCTTACTGCTTCCAGCCCCTCCAGAACCTGGATACTCCCGGCTGAATATTCATCCTGCTCCTTGTTCCTCTTCCTCAATTCATCATTCGTCATAAAAGTATTTTTAAATTGTATTTTTCGTGCTATTAATGCTCTGACAATATGCTACTTATAAAATCACACAAAGGTAGCAAAATCTGCCGGTTTTGTTCCTGAAAAAGAGCACAATTCATGAAAAAATATCAACAATTTGTCACCCGTTCAGGCACTCTACAGGCTGTACGAAATACCGCCGGCAAGCATGAAGTTCCTTGCCGGATAATAATTCCATTCAAAGTAGCGACTGTAGGATACATTATTGCACCTGATCCAGAATGATATGTCAGGTGTGTACCTGTATTCAATGCCCATATTGAGGTTCGGATGGAATGGCAGCCTGACAGTCTCTTCAGGCGCCCTTACCCTTGCATACCTGTCCCCTGTGAGTATGAGGTCAGCCGAAGCAATGATCTTGTTTCTCAGGTTATATGCAGCTCCTATTGTTCCGTCCCAGGAGGGTTTGTGCCATGCGTACTCCTGTCCGGACAGATCGTAGCCGTAATAGTTACCATCAAATGACAGTGTCAGCTGGCGGTTGACCGGCACCTTCAGTCCGCCGTGCACCTTCAGCAGGTTACCGTCAGAGTAAAGGGGCACAAACCAGTTGCCCCCCGGCCCGAGCGTATCATTCATGAACAGCAGCATGTCCTTGAAGAGGGTGTAGCTGACATCAAGTGCATAGGATGCGCTGACGTTCACGGTGCCTGAGAGGCCTGCCTTGATCCTGAGCTGGTTGTCGGTATTACGGAGGTTATAGAGGGTATCACCGGGAAGCATCCAGGGATTTACAAGCGCCGTGTTTCTTGCCTGATTGTTCTCGAGGTTACCGTCAATGGAGGCGGCGAACCGCAGGAACTTCGGGATAATCCTGAAGGTGAACATGGCATCAGGGTAGAAGAACATATAAAGCCTGGTCTCACCGCCTACCAGCGGATCATGGTTCTCCTTGAGGTCCGCGGCTATCTTCGCTCCGAAACGGAAACGCCACTCTTCATTGCCCTTTGTGATATAAGGGGTCAGGCTTAACAGGTTCCTGGCCTTATGGTCAATGCCCTTTGCAAAAAGATAGAGGTCATACTCCGCATCTAATCCGGCATAGAGTCCAAACATCTCAGTGCCGGCACTGATTTTCAGCCCGGGATTATGCTGCAAGCCATCTCCCTTCCTTGTGAACAGGTTGTACTTCAGTGAGGCATCCCAGATAAGCTCGCTGGAGTCGGTCTCCATGGTGAAGTACCTCGCCTGACCGGTAATGTCATAATAGAGAGACCGCAAATCCTTTCGCTCCGGATCATACCCGATCACATCAGGGTCAATACCATAGGCATGACGCGTCATCTGCCTGAAGTCGATGTCAGCGTCAAACCTGCTCTTCCTGAAATATTTCCTGCCATAGAGGATAGCCTGGTTATCAAGGAAGCCCGCATATACCCTTCTGTCATTCTCCAGCTCTATCCTGCCTGCAGAACCGTAAGTACGGGTGAAGAGGCCTATGGCGCCGTTGTTCGACCTTTCATTCGAGACACTTATTTCCAGGAAGGGTGAGATGTATGTTCCCATACCGAGGCTGACATACCCCTTCTTCAGCTCAGGAAGCGGATCAGGTGAAAGCACTGCCGATTTGATTGGGCTCACCTCGTAGACGGGAACGAAAGAGCCGGGAGTGAAATCGTAATCAAACCGTATCTCCACGGTGGCTGTATCTTCAGCCTCCGGGAGCAGGACTCGCTTGTCAACCTCATGCAGCGTAGGCTTATAGGGATTATAGAGAGTGACTGATCTCCTTATGGTCTCATCCTCTGTCTGGGCGCTGGCAGCCAACGTGATCAGAAACACTGCAGCCGTGATATATCCTTTTGTTTTCATTGTCTTCTCATTCTGTTTGATCAGTTCATTTGATTCAGACGACTGAAGGGGCTGTCGTCTGCCCGCCTTCATTCAGAGAGGCCAGTCTGGCCTTTGCCTCCTCAATAATACCGTCATCAGGGATGGTATAGTAATCTATCAGGCTTTGAAGCGTTGCCCTGGCCTGAAAGGTATCACCCTTACGAATGGCTATTTCAGAAAGCAGAAGGAAGGTCTTACCTGTCCAGTAAGCATGTGGCGAACTCATCTCCACCATCTGATTGGCCTCTTTCTCGGCACCGTCAATATCACCCGCTATCCACAACAACTCGGCAACACGGTATTTTGACTCGGCACCGTATGCTGTGGAAACCTCATGAGCTACCCTGCTATAATCATCCAGTGCATCATCATTGTTGCCAAGACGCTGGTTGGCTTTTGCGGTGAGGAAGGTGGCTTCACGCGCCAGCTCCTCCGTCAGCTTCTCCGAACCAAGGACCAGCTCTGCTGAAGAGATCACCTTCTCATCATCCTCCATGACCGAGGCAGACCGCATCATGCCCAGGTAGCCGAAGAGACGGTTGTCGGCACTGGAAGCCTCCCTGCCAAGCCTCTCGTATAACGTCCACGCTCTGCTGTAATCAGCCTTGCCATAGGTGATGGACGCAGCGCCTAGCAACGATTGTTCCATGAACTGGTTGTTACCCACACTGATCACCTTCAGGTAGAGATCGAGTGCTTCATCAACATTGCCTGCCCTGTTCTGACAGTCGGCGAGATAGAACCTGGCATTGGTGGCAAAACTGCCCGATGGAAACTCCCTCAGATAGTTCCTGAATATCTCCGATGATCTTTCACAATTGCCTTTGATATACTGATTCTCGCCTGCAATATATGTCATTGAATCGCGGGTGGTGGCCTCAATGTCACCCAGCCCTTCAATGTTTTTCATGTAGGCAAAGTATGACTCCACATCGTCCATGTCAGTATAGGCATTCCGAAGACCGTTGACGGCATTTCGTGCCTCGGGGGTGTTCCTGTAGTTCTCAATTACCTTCTTGAACTGAGCAATGGCTTTCTCATTCTCCCCGGAATTGTAATATATGAGACCCAGCTGCACTATTGCTGGCGGAACAAACTGGCTGTTGGTATGCCAGGCAATGATATTCGTAAAGTCAGCTTCTCCCCGCGTGGGCTGATCCACTGCCACGTATGCCCTTCCCCTCTCGAAGAGGGCATTTGGGACGTAAGCCGACTTTGGGTGGCCGGTGATCAGACCGGTAAGGGTATTGATCTTGGCTTGATTGTCATTGCTCAGCCCCTGAGCGAATCCCTTCTGGAACATTGCATAGTCAGCATCGATCCGGGCATAGTTAATCACCTTGTCGTAATAGGCTATTGCTGACGGGTAGTCAGCCCTTATATAGTAACAGTCTGCAATCCTGTTGCGGGCATCCACGGTAATATCAGGCCTGGTCCGTGCGTCAACACTGTTGTTGAAGGCCATGAAGTAAGGCAGGGCCCTGGCATATTCGCCTTCATTGTAAAACACATAGCCCAGGTTGTAATCAATCAGCTCATGCTCAGGCATCGAGGAAGCGTTGGGAAGAGCCCTGAAATTCTCCCAGTCACTGACAGCGGCATCATTCCTGCCAAGCCGGTAGTTGGCCTCTCCTCTCCAATAGAGAGCCTGTGCCATCAACGCGGGATTCATCTCCTTGTAGAGGAGAGACTTGTCAAACAGAGTGACAGCATCAGCATACTGCTTATTGCGGAACTGCTCAATCCCCCTGTAATAAGCTACCTTCTGATAAGCCTCCCTGAGCCTGTTGTCCTTGCTGCTGATCTTTTCCAGTGAGTTGAGGGCTGCCTGGTAATTCTTCATCCTCATATATGCCGAGATCAGATAATCATAAGCCTCAGATACATTCTCTGAGGATGGATATCGCTGGATGTAGTTATGGAGGGCATCTATACCCTCACCGAAGGGTGCATATGAGTTTTCATATGCCAGCTTGGCAAAGTTAAAGAGAGCCTCCTCCTCCACCTCCGGATCAAAACTCATTCCTGAAGCAGCCGAAAAGGCCATCTGGGCTTTTTTCTTGTCACCTGACTGCAGATAACATGACCCGAGCATGAAATAGGCATTCTGAGTAAGGATATCACTGCGCCCCACCACCTGGTTAAACAGCCTGGTGGCCTGATCAATAGCCCCGGTCTGGTAATAGCTGAAGGCCAGCTCATATTTGTCGTTCCTGTCGCTCAGTTTGGTTCCCTTGATAAAATTCTCGAGATATGGGATGGCTTCGGCATAGTTTCCCTTCTGAAAGTGAGCATCGCCGATAAAGCGGTAAAGCTCAGTCTCACGTGTCTTTCCGGCCTGGTCTATCAGTGCAGGCGCCATCTCCAGGATGCCGTCATAGTTCTTGTCAATGTAATATATCTGGGTTATGTAAAAAGGCACTATACTTCCAAAGGTCTCATCTCCCCTGAGCCTCTCAAAACCCTCCAGGGCAGTGCCGTAAAAACCATTCTCATAGGCAATGGCTGAGTAGTAATAGATGGCTGGTGGAGTATAATCAGTGTCTACATCCTTCAGTTCTGAGAAAAACATCTGGGCTCGCTTTGTGTCTCCTCTCCTGTAATGAGAATAGCCAAGCTTGAAGAGAAACTCCGGGAGCTCTTTTTCCGAAAGAATGTACCGGTCAGTCTGCTCAAACCACTCAATGGCACATGTATAATTACGCTTCTGGTAACAGTAACGACCCGATTCGAACCTTGCCTGGTTCAGCATGGGACTCTCTCCATTGCCATTTATGAAACTCTCCATCCTGAATTCGGCATCGGGGCTCATGAGCCACATAGAAGCCAGGGCAGCATGATACTCCACATCAGCCCTAGTTATCTTATCCGCCTCCCTGTCACTCTCAAGCCACTTGTCAAACAGTGTGATGGCTGTCGCATATTTGGCCTTGGAGAACATCTCATACCCCCTGTTCAGAATGGAGGTCATCTCTTCCCCGGAGAAGGAGACCTGCCCCCTTACTCCGGCTCCTGCCGCAATAAGAGAGACCACCATAACCATCAGTATCTTCCTGTTCATAACTTTATCCTTTGCTGAGCATTTCTCAAAAGAGATACGCCTGCAGACATGACCTGCAGGTAATTAATTTATTCACAATATCTTGCGCAGATTTTCCGGCGCAGTTTCATTAGTCGTAAAAATACAACTATAATACCTCCTGAAATCCGGTTTATATTTCATTTTATCAACAGTAAGGCTGCTGATTGTTAATTCTTTTTTATTTTGCACAAAAACCGTTCCGAATGGAAGAGACCACTCC
>JAAZAP010000083.1 GCA_012514255.1 Bacteroidales bacterium
CAATAATCGTCGGGTCATAATCAATTATTTTGCACAGAGTGAATCCAATCAGGCTTATTCCGCTTATTATGATCCCGGCAACTTTTACAGAGTAACCACTAATTCCTGTATCTGCTTTCATCTTAGGTATTATTATTTTTTTAAGAAATCTCAATCAGGATACTTTTCGCTTACCACTGCAGATAACGCAGCACCTTCAATAATTGAAAATATTGATTCGAAAAGATACTGCAATTTTCAGTATGCCCGGATAGGTTTTTCTGTGTTAATATTCACAGCTGACCTTGAGGCGAATCAGACATTAACTCCGATTTTTGAACATGACGAGATCTGCATGTAATTATTTCTGTTGTGCACCATAATTAGTGTAAAACAGAAATGAAAACGGCATTATTGCAGCTTTTCTTTTCCTGGACATCCGAAGAAACCTGCCGAAGAGGAGGATCGGGGGTGGTGGGGTGATCTTGCCGCTACAATGCTTAAAGGTCTACGACCTTTTAATTGAGGGATTTCCGCTCACCGGTACAATGCTTAAAGGTCTACCTATTTTCCGTGCATTGAGGTTACGGAATGACTGAAGACATCCCGGTCTTCGGTCTATTTGCCATCCTTGTCAAGTATCTGCCTGACAATCTTTGCAATGTATTTGCCAAGGATGTCAAATTCAATGTTGACAACGGTGCCGGCTTTTATCTGGTGGAAGTTGGTGACTTCCCAGGTGAAGGGGATGATGGCAACCTCGAACGACCGGTCCTTCGAGTTGACAACCGTCAGGCTCACGCCGTTGACGCTGACCGAGCCCTTCTCCACGGTGATATGCTCGGGCGACGTCGGTTCGTATTCAAAGGTGTAGTACCATGACCCCTCGGCCTCGCGCACGGATATACATGTGGCGGTGAGATCGACGTGCCCCTGCACCATATGTCCGTCGAGGCGCCCGTCGAGGCGCGTGCTGCGCTCCAGGTTGACCTTGTCGCCCGGCTTAAGCAACCCCAGGTTGGTCTTGTCAAGAGTCTCGCGGATGGCGGTAACAGTGTAGGTGTCCCCCTCCCTCTTCACCACCGTAAGGCAGACGCCGTTGTGCGACACGCTCTGGTCTATCTTCAGCTCATGGGCGAATGAGCATCGCATGGTTATGTGAATGTTGTCCTTCTCCTGTTCTATGCGCACCACCGGTGCAGCTTCCTCTACTATTCCTGAAAACATGTTGTAAGATGGTTGTTTCGGGCAAAGATAGGAAATACCATGCATACTTACCGGACATTCACCCAAAGCTGATGGCTGTTGCCGATTTCCTTCTTACAATTCTTTTTGGCCTACGGCCATACCCTCGTATAGGGTGGGGAATTGTATAAACATGTTACCGGAAAATCCAGGGGTGGGTGGGTGGGACATGGGTGTACAATACAGGAAGGCGGTGGGGGATCTGGGCATCCACCCATCTACAATTCTTGAGGGTCTACGACCCTCCCTTCCATTGACGTTCACTGCTACAATTCTTGAGGGTCTACGGCCCTCCGTCTACAATTCTTGATGCCCTACAGGCATCCCTCGAATGTACGTCACGTGCTACAATTCTTGAGGGTCTACGACCATCTGCCTCAGGCCTTCTCAACAATCACCCTGACCATCTGCTCCTCGATGTCCGTCTCGCGGGCGGCGCGGGCGGCAAGCTCGGCACCCGGGGCCAGCGACACCTCCAGCGCCAGCGTCTGGGATGCAATATAGTCGGCATGCTTGCGCACGGCAGCAGCAACAAACGGCAGATCCTCAATCACCACCCTGATCTTGTCGGTCACCTCAAACCCGCTCTCCTTGCGGATGTTCTGTATGCGGTTGACAAACTCGCGGGCAATACCCTCATGCAGCAGTTCCTCTGTGACAGTGATATCCAGCGCCACCGTCAGCCTCCCCTCGTTGGCAACGAGCCATCCGGGTATATCCTCGGAGATGATCTCCACCTCGTCAGTGGTGATCCGGTGCACATTGCCGTTCGGGCCTGCCGCACCTGTCGCTCCGTCAAGCGCCAGCTCCACGAATCCATCGCGCTCGAACTGTGCTATTTCGCCCTGCGTGAGGGCCATGATAGCGACACCGGCCTCCTTCATCTGCCTGCCGAACTTCGGTCCCAGCAGCTTGAAATTGGGCTTGACGCGACGCACAAGTATGCCCGAGGTGTCATCAACATACTCCACGTCCTTGACGTTGACCTCGGCGAGTATCAGCGGCCTGACAGCCTCGAAACGCTTGCGGAACCCGGCATCAGTCACCGGCACCATGATCTTTGCCAGCGGCTGGCGTACCCTGATGTTCACCTTGCGGCGCAGGGCCAGGATCATGGACGACATCTTCTGGGCTATCTCCATCCGCTCCTCCAGGTCCTTGTCTATCAGCTTCTTATCATAAGAAGGGAACGGCGCCAGGTGCACGGAACCCTCGGTATAATGCCCGCTGACGGCATTGAGGTCAGTAAAGATGCGGTCAGTATAGAACGGTATCATCGGCGAGGCCAGCAGCGCCACCGTCTCCAGACAGGTATAGAGCGTCTGGTATGCCGAGAGCTTGTCCTCGTCCATGCCGCCGCCCCAGTAACGCTTGCGATTGAGACGCACGTACCAGTTTGAGAGATTCTCGGTCACAAACTCCGATACGGCCCGTCCTGCCGGGGTGATGTCATAGTCGTCATACCGCTCACTCACCTCCTTCACCAGCGTGTTGAGCAGCGAGATGATCCAGCGGTCTATCTCGGGCCTGCGCTCCACGGGCACCTGTGGCTCACGGCCGGTGAACCCGTCAACGTTCGCGTAGAGCGCAAAGAATGAATAGGTATTATATAAGGTACCGAAGAACTTGCGCTTCACCTCCTCAATGCCTGACATGTCAAAGCGCAGGTTATCCCACGGCTGGGCGTTGGTGAGCATGTACCAGCGCAGCGGATCGGCGCCGTGCCTGTCTATTGTTGAGAAGGGATCAACGGCGTTGCCCAGGCGCTTCGACATCTTGTTGCCGTTCTTGTCGAGTACCAATCCGTTTGAAATGATATTTTTAAACGATACCGAATCGGAGATCATCGTGGCTATGGCATGGAGCGTAAAGAACCACCCGCGTGTCTGATCTACGCCTTCGGCGATAAAGTCGGCCGGGAACATCTCCCGGAAATTTTCCTTATTTTCAAAGGGGTAGTGTGCCTGCGCATAGGGCATCGCTCCCGAGTCGAACCAGACGTCTATCAGGTCAGGCTCGCGGTGCATGGGGCGACCGGTGGGGCTCACCAGCACGATCTCATCCACATACGGCCTGTGCAGGTCGAGCAGCGAATAGTTCTCCGCTGAGAAATCGCCCTCCACGAAATCCTGCAGCGGATTGCGGGTCATGTAACCGGCATCGATACTGCGGATTATCTCCATCTTCAACTCTGCTACAGAGCCGATGCATATCTCCTCCTGGCGGTCTTCGGTCATCCAGATGGGCAGCGGCGTGCCCCAGTAGCGTGAGCGCGACAGGTTCCAGTCGACCAGGTTCTCCAGCCACTTGCCGAAGCGTCCGGTGCCGGTACTCTCGGGCTTCCAGTAGATTGTGTTGTTATGTTCAATCATGCGGTCGCGCAGCGCGGTGGTGCGTATAAACCACGAGTCGAGCGGGTAGTACAGCACGGGCTTGTCGGTACGCCAGCAGTGCGGGTAGTTGTGCACCTGTTTCTCTATGCGGAACACCTTGCCCTGCTGCTTGAGTGTCACGGCAATGTCCACATCGAGGGTCTCGGCGCCCTCCTTTAGGTTGTCGTCATATTCGTTCTTGACGTAGCGTCCCGCGAAGGGACCATAAGTGTCTGTGTTGACGCGTGTTGCCACGAAGGCCTGGTCGAGGTCCTCCATAGGCACCATCCGTCCGCGGCGATCGACGAGCGGACCCATGAAGCCGTCGGACATCATCACCATCAGCGGAGGGATGCCGTGCTCGCGGCCGGCGCGATAGTCGTCCGCGCCGAAGGTAGGAGCTATATGGACTATTCCCGTTCCGTCTTCTATGGTGACGAAATCGCCCGTGATGACGCGGAAAGCGCCGTCGTCAGGTTTCACCCAGTCGATAAGTTGTTCGTAGTCAATATCCTTAAGTTCGGAGCCCTTGTATTTCCCGGTAACGGTATATTCAATTTTCTTGTCTGGGGCGAAGATCACCGGCAGCAGCTCCTCTGCCAGTATCACGGTGATGGGCTCGGAGGTGTATGGGTTCGCTGTGCGTACGGTGACGTATGTGATGTCCGGACCCACAGCCAGTGCGGTGTTTGACGGCAGCGTCCAGGGGGTGGTGGTCCATGCCATGATCTTCACGCCGTCAGTGTCGATGCCGCGGAACAGGAACTCCGACTTCTCATTGCGTACCAGGCTGAACAGTGCGATGCAGGTGGTGTCCTTGACGTCCTTGTAGCATCCGGGCATGTTTAGCTCGTGTGAGCTGAGGCCGGTGCCGGCGGCGGGCGAAAAAGGCTGTATGGTGTAGCCCTCGTAGAGCAATCCCTTGTTATACAGCTGTTTGAGCAGCCACCATAGGGTCTCTATGTACCTGTTGTCATAGGTGATATAGGGATTGTCCATGTCTATCCAGTACCCCATGTGGCGGGTCAGATCCTCCCAGGCATCGGTGAACTTCATCACATCCTTGCGGCAGGCCTCGTTGTACTCATCCACTGTAGGTTTGCCCGGCTTGCCTATGTCCTCCTTGGTTATCCCGAGCGCTTTCTCCACGCCCAGCTCCACGGGCAACCCGTGGGTGTCCCAGCCGGCCTTGCGTTTGACCTCGTAACCCTGCATGGTGCGGAAGCGGCAGATGGTGTCCTTGATGGCGCGCGACATGACATGGTGGATGCCGGGCATCCCGTTGGCTGAGGGGGGACCCTCGTAGAATACGAATTCGCCCTTGCCGTCGCGACAACGCAGCGACTTCCAGAAGGTTTCATGATCATCCCACATCTTCAGCACCTCATTGTTCACCTTCGGGAGGTCAAGGCCCTTATACTCGGGAAATTTCTTGGACATAAAGCTGTTTTTTTTCAGGGTGCAAAGTTAGTAAAAGTAAGGCAATAGCCATCAGAGGGGCGAGCGTTAAGTAATGACCCGGTGGGTCATTTTAGTGAAGCAGCCAGATTGCAGGGGAGGAATTAGTGTTGTTCGCCGCAAGGGATCATGCATTGCAGGCTGGCCTTCTTCTGTTCAATAAACCCGGGCAGCACCACTGCAGGCCCGCATCCCCTGTTATTCGCCGCAGGGGATCAGGCATTGCAGGCTGGTCATGCTGACTGTCCCGATCCGCCGATTGGCGGATCGAGGATCCTCGGTCACGGGAACCGCGACCGGGACCGACTGGTACTGCTGACTGGAACTGCCGGCCCGCATCCCCTGTTTTTCGCCGCAGGGGATCAGGCATTGCAGGTTAGCCCGCATTCCGGGTTAATCGCCGTAGGCGATCAAGCATTGTAGATAGAGTCACCCCCCCTGACCACCCCTTTCCGGCGACCGACAGATTGCCCCAAAAAACAGTAGTTGAGGCTTTGTACAAATCCGCTTCAAATTGAAATTTGCTTTTACTAGTTATATTGAGTAAATTTACTCAATATATTGAGTAAAAACAGACAATATGTTTCAAAGATCTGTAATTGAGCAGCTTGAGGTACGGATGAAAGAGAAAAGAAACTTCATCCAGGTTATTACCGGTCCACGACAGGTAGGCAAAACCACCCTGGTCGGTCAGTTGCTTAACAGGCTTGATATTCCTTCACAGTATATTTCGGCTGACGGCGCGGGGCCTCAGGGTGATGTCTGGATAGAGAAACACTGGGAGGCGGCACGGCGGACACTTTTAACTGATGGTACCGGTGAGCTTATTCTGGCTATTGATGAAATCCAGAAGCTGGAAAACTGGAGTGAGACTGTAAAGAAGCTATGGGATGAGGATACCTGGAATAAAACCCCGCTGAAACTTATTATTTCTGGTTCCTCAAGGCTTCTGCTTCAGAAGGGACTTACGGAGTCCCTCGGGGGAAGATTCGAGGTGACCTATATGGGACACTGGGCCCTGCAGGAGATGCACGAGGCATTTGGATGGAGCCCCGAAGAGTATGTATGGTATGGCGGATATCCAGGCTCTGCATCAATAATTGAGGATGAAGAGAGGTGGAAACGTTATCTCACCGATTCTATAGTCGAGACAAGTATCTCACGCGATATCCTGATGCTCACAAGAGTAGACAAGCCGGCTCTGCTCCGCCGGCTGTTTGAGTTGGGCGTCAGGCATTCAGGTATGGAGCTCTCTTATACCAAGGTACTTGGGCAGTTGCAGGATTCCGGGAACACAACCACACTGTCTTATTACCTGACACTTCTCGGGTCCGCAGGATTACTTTCGGGGATTGAAAAGTATTCAGGCAGTATTGTCAGGCAGAGATCATCGAGCCCCAAGTTTATGGTTCATAACACTGCCCTGATGAGCTCGGCAGATACGGAATCCTTCCGTGGTATCATGGAACATCCCGAAAAATGGGGAAGATATGTTGAATCTGCAGTGGGTGCTCACCTGCTCGACGGTTATATGAAAGGCCATTACAAGCTCTATTACTGGAGAAAAGGCAATATGGAAGTCGATTTTGTCCTTGCCAGAGGAGATGATGTTATGGTACTTGAAGTTAAAAGCGGAAGGATGCGGAACAAATCAGGGCTGCAAGAGTTCAGGAAAGAATATCCGAAGTCCAGGGTGATGCTGGTCGGAGGCACAGGTATACCCTGGCAGGAGTTCCTCGGTATTGAAACATCTAAAATTTACTGACTGCTGACTGGTACTGCTGACTGCCGACTATTCTTGAAGCCCTATGGGCTATTATGTATTTGAAAAACAATCAATTACTACTGCCTATTGTCCCGATCCGATTTATCGGATCGAGGATCCTCGATCCAGACATGTCTGGATCGGGACCTAATGCCTCTTGCCTGACAATATTCATGCAGAATATATGTTTATTTATATTACATTTGCCGCATAATACTAACACCGTCAGCCATGGCAGAAAAGACACGATATTCGGATGAGGAGCTGGAGGAATTCAGGCAGATCATCATGGCCAAACTCGAGAAAGCAAGGAGGGATTATGATGTGCTCAAGGCCAGCATAACCCACGAGGACAATAATGACACCATGGACACCTCGCCCACCTTCAAGGTGCTGGAAGAGGGTGCCACCACCCTGTCAAAGGAAGAAGCCGGCCGGCTGGCTCAACGACAGCTGAAGTTCATTCAGCATCTGCAGGCAGCGCTGGTTCGCATTGAGAACAAGACTTACGGCATATGTCGTGAGACCGGTCAGCTCATAGGCAAGGAGCGTCTCCGTGCCGTTCCCCATGCCACTCTGTGCATGGAGGCCAAGCTGAAGCAGAAGTAGTCTGAAGGTCTGAGGGTCTCATCCGCCAGCTGGCGGATAAAGGTCACGGGTAACTCGTGGCCTTTTTTGTCTGAAGCCCTGAAGGCCCAAAGATCCAAAGCTCTGAAAGTCCAAATGTCTAAAAGCCAGAATTATCTGTATGATTTTCCGACTATTATTCGCCAGCCAGCGGATCAGACTCTCCGAATCTCCGACTTTCCGACCTTACGCCGAGCGGGCGTTCCTGAAGAAAATATTGTACATGCTGCGGGCCAGGTAACGGATATCGGTGCCCAGCGGGTTCCTGTCCCATGAATCAAAATACCTCAGCTCCGAGTGCTGTATCGCCTCGAGGCCCGCGGGCATATCGGCATAGTACGGCGGCAACAGGCCGGGTTTGTATTGTATGCGCCGGTCACGGATCGCATCGTCATAGAGACTGAAATAGTGCCTTGAGAGAGGCCTCACGCCATACAGCCTGATATCGCCCTTAAGGATATTGACAATCATCGGCAGCTCATCAAGCCATACACGGCGCGCAAAACGCCCCCAGATCGTCACCCGGAAATCGTCCTTCATCTTACCGCCATCCTCCACCGAGTGAAGCCCGTACACATAATCCTGGATGTACTCCGAGTAGGGGTGCATAGTGCGCAGCTTGTAGACGTTGAATGTGCGGCCGTCGCGACCGATCCTGGGGAGCGAGATGATCATCCCGTAGTTGTTCTCATTTACCGGCATTGGCGCAGAGCGACGTTCAGCCTTGATGCACAGCATGTTTCCGGCAAACTTCTCCTGTCTGATGGCGAAGCCGGCGCGACTGAGCCGTCCCAGCGCCTCAGCCCTCGAGAAAGGAGCGTTGGCGCCGCCGGTGATGAACTCCCACAGTCCCCTCGTCAGCCGCAGACGCGGAATGACACGGTTCATGATGAAATCGGGCACCATTATCAGGTACCATACCACCGGTGAATATTTATCCTTCAGCCTCTGTGCCCGCTGCTCCAGCGTCTCCACCGAGCATAGGAAGAGCCCGTCGTCGCCCAGTCGCGAGTTGACCGTGTCAAGGAACCTGTCGAGTTTCCTGATGCCGTTCATCGGCTTGAGGTTTATGATGCATGTATAGTTGCTGTGCTCGAGGTTCTGAATGTTAAACGCTTCCCCCGTTGAAACTATCGCCAGTCGCGCCCCATCCTCCCTGCTGATCATTGACGAGAGCGCCTCGGCACGCACCCTTGAGCACCCCTCCTGCAGTCGTAACGTCAGCGCGGGATCAGGAATGATGTCGCCGGCGTCAGCGGGCTGTGAACGTGCAACCATCTCGCGCTCGGTGAGCCTGATGGTGGCGGGCGTTATCAGCGGCGCCTTGCGGAAAGCCAGGAAGAGCGTCCCGAGAACCAGCTCAAGGAAGGTGGCGGTGAGAGCCGTGCCAAATACCACCTGCCTCGAGTAATGAAGATCACGCAGGGCGAAGAGAAGCAGGGCGGCAATGCTTGTGGCTACCAGATTGGCAATGAGAACACCCGAAAAGAGAGTCCGAAGGTTCACGATTCGGCCGCGACCAATCTTACCGCCGGCCACCGAGACGACCAGCCAGAGACAGGCCAACAGCACGAAGAAGGTGATGTGAGACGGCCCGTAAGCCTTCAGCCCCGCCGGCTTAAGCATCGACATAAGGATGTACGATACTGTAAGTATCAATATATCAGCGCTTAGCGTGATTACACGAAATCTCCCCCTTTTCATATCCTATAGTTTTTCGACAGTCTGCTGCAAATTTGCCACAAGCATTATCTTTGTGAAAAGCCTCAAATCGTGAACTATTCAACATACATAATAACTTTATCAACACTGCTGATATTGTGTTGGAGCGCACCGTCAAAGGCCCAGATGATCCCCGAGCCGGTGGGCGATGAGGCCGTTTACCTCTTCCTTGATGAGCTGGCAGCCGATGGTGTGATCACTCTCAACGGGGTGGTCAAACCCTATAGCAGGCTGATGATCAGGCAGAAACTGGAGGAGGCGGCCGGGTGGAATGCCCTGGCCGGGAAGGAAGAAGAGGCAGTGACGGGACGGTCTGGCCAGGGGATGGCAGGTAAGGTAGAGGCAGCGACGCGACGGTCTGATCGGGAGATATCTGGAGAAAGGGAGACATTGGGATGGAATGATATGACCGCTGCAGACAAAAATGAGGCAGCCGGTGGCGAAGTGGCTGAAGTGACAGGAGCCGTGGCTGCCGGCAGCCGGCAGCAGGAGCCGGCAGAGAGGAATGCCCCCCTCACCCGGAGGCAGCAGAAAGAGCTGGAGTTCTGGTTCAGCATCTATAGTCCCGGTGAGGCCGACGGCAAATTGAAGCTGTTACTGAACCCCGCCACGGCATACTACCGCGACTCGCTCTTCAGCGTCACCGTCTCGCCCATACTGGGGCTGACGGCAGGAGTCACTTACGGCACAACCTCAATCATCCCCGACGGGGGTGCACCGGACGGCGACAGGTCGCGGCAGAGCAGCATCAGCTGGAAGAACGGGGCGAAGGTTTATGGCAACTATAAGAACTGGGCCTTCTTCGCAGCATTGCAGGACAACCACCAGGATCCGATCCTCGGCAGCCCGGAATACCTCACTCGTGAGCGCGGCGGCCATATTAAGAACGGCACCGACTTTTCCGAGATGACCGGCGGCATAAGCTACATGTGGAAATGGGGCGACATCGCCTTCCTGAAGGATTCTCCGGTGTGGGGCAGCGGCTATGCCGGCACCAACATCCTCTCCGGCCGGGCGCCATCGTTCATGCACATCAGGCTCCACCTCAAGCCCGTCAGCTGGGGCGAGATGACCTGGATACACGGATGGCAGACCTCGATGGTGGTCGACTCCACCCGCTCATACTGGGTCACCAACGCTTACGGCACCGTCTACCGCGAGCACTACCGCCGCAAGTACTTCGCGGCGAACATCTTCACCTTCACGCCGGTGGAACGGCTCCATGTCTCCGCCGGCAACAGCGTCATCTGGTCTGATCCGCGCATAACGCCATACTATCTCATGCCCATATTCTTCTATAAGTCGGTTGACCACGGTGTCAACTCCGGCATCAGCAACAGCAATGCGCAGATGTTCCTTGACGTGAGCTCGCACAACATACGGCACCTGCACCTATACGGCACGCTCTTCATCGACGAGCTCTCCACGGCGCGGTTCACCACCTCCGACTATAACTTCTTCTCGTGGAAGGGAGGTTTCCGCACAGGCAACTTCAGCTTCCTGCCCAACCTCTGGCTGACAACCGAGTGCACCTTCACCTACCCGCTCACCTTCCAGCATAACGTGCCTGTCATCACCTTTGAGAACCAGGGTTATAATATGGGTCACTGGCTGCGCGACAACAGCAGGAGCTGGTACTTTGCGCTCGACTGGCGGCCGGTGCGCGCCGCCGGTGTACAACTGTGGCATGAGCGCTCAGAGCGGGGCCCCGACTACCAGAGCATCGGCGGCAGCAGGATCGGGCTGCCCTACATGGAAACCATCGAGTGGAGCAACATCGCCACCGGGGTCGATATCAGTTACCTGATCACCGGCGGGGTGCAGGCACGGGCCTCCTTCGCCCTGCGCAATGTTACCGGCACCGAAGAGTGGTACCCCTCATACCTTTCCGGCAAAACCACCACCCTCAGCGGCGGAGTGGTGTGGGGATTTTAAATGCTCCCAAGGTCATACTTATTGGCTTCCATGATGTTTTATGTAAATCTGCATTCTAAATGCCAATTTGCATAAAGGGAGATATTTGTTTCCTGCTAAAGGTATTAAATAAGAGGAGGAGTAATAAAAGTCATGAAGCAGATAAATACTTTTATAATAATAACTACATTTTACAAAAATGCTTATATTTGTAAAATAGAGTTATTGTTATGAAGACAAGAAACAACATACTTTTGCCACGGGCACAGAAGCCGCTGACGATCCTTGGTGAGAACATCCGGCTTGCGAGGCTGAGACGAAGATACAGCATGGAACAGGTCGCTGAAAGGGCTGATATCAGCAGGCCAACATTGCACTCCATTGAAAGAGGTAACTCCAATGTTACAATTGGTGCGTATGTCAAGGTTCTCGCCGTGCTGGGACTTGAGCAGGATATTGTCGCAGTGGCAAAAGATGATATACTCGGTCGGAAGATTCAGGACGCCGGGTTGATTATAAAAGAAAGGGCTCCCAAAATCAACGTCAGGACAAAAACACAATCGAGCAAGCCCGGTATTGAGACTACTGATTAACACGACGATGGCAGCAAGAAATAACCTCAGGAAAATCTATGTTTACGCTCATTGGGAAGATTTACAGGAGCCTGTAATGATGGGTGAACTCAGGGCTGAGTTAGTAAGAGGAAAGGAAATCTTTTCATTCAGTTACAATAATGAATGGCTTAAAACGAATTTCTCGCAAATCCTTGACCCTCATTTGTTCTTGTCTTCTGGCGCTCAATATACCAGTGATGAAAGACAAAATTTTGGCATTTTTCTGGACTCCTCTCCTGACCGGTGGGGACGAACGCTGATGAAAAGACGTGAGGCGGCTCTGGCCAGATCCGAAGAACGTCCCGAAGTGACACTCAGGGAATCTGATTATCTCCTCGGTGTTTTTGATAGCCACAGGATGGGAGCACTCAGGTTCAAGGAGGATCCTGAAGGTCCTTTCATGAATAACAATAAGGAGTATTCATCTCCTCCCTGGACCTCACTGAAGGAACTGGAGCAGGTCAGCCTCCGGCTTGAGGAAGAGGATGCATTTGATGATCCAAGGTATATAAAATGGCTTACCATGCTGGTCAATCCCGGATCTTCGCTTGGCGGAGCGAGACCAAAGGCTAGTGTTCTGGATGATTCAAAAAGACTCTGGATAGCAAAATTTCCAAGCAGATCAGATACAAAGGATATCGGGGGCTGGGAAATGGTGGCAAATGGACTTGCCAGATCATCCGGTATTAATGTGGCCCAATCAATGGTCAGAAAGTTTTCTGGTCGTTACCATACCTTTCTGGCAAAGAGATTTGACAGGACTGCGGCCGGAGAACGCATCCATTTTGCCTCCGCAATGACTATGCTTGGACACCAGGACGGTGACAGCTATCGCGAAGGAGCAAGTTACCTGGAGATTGTCGATTTTATTGTCACCGGGGGAGCCAGGATTGAGAGTGACCTTCAGGAGCTTTGGACCAGGATCATTTTCAATATCATGATTGCCAACACAGATGATCATCTCAGGAATCATGGATTCCTGATGACGAAAAAGGGATGGATTCTGTCACCTGCCTTTGATCTTAATCCTGATGAAAACGGAACGGGCCTCTCACTCAACATCAGTCTTACTGATAATGCCATGGATCCGGATCTAGCACTTGAGGTCATTGAATTTTTCAGAATGGACCGGGATAGTGGTGTCAGGATAATTAAACGCGTAAAAGAATCAGTCAGCCGTTGGCGAAGGGTAGCCGAATGGTATCAATTGCCCAGGTCAGAGCAGGAGCGAATGGCGAAAGTGTTCGACAGGTTCATATGAGTTTATAATTAACCTGCTGACAGTTAGGCTGCGCTCCCCTGGTGGGATTGGGCCGGCTGAATATAGGATAACGGCGGCGTGGTATTTTGGGTATCCCTCCTGTTATAATTCCTGGAGGTCTATGACCTCCCCCTGCCATAAAATGATTTGGCCTACGACAAATGATATGGGTGTAGTCCTTAAAAAAATATTGACAGGGATCAACATGCTATACAATGCCTGTAGGGCATTAAGAATTGTAGTGGAGGGTGGGTGGGGACATGGGTTCACAATTCTGTATGGCCAAAATCGGCAATCAACAATCGACAATCGACAATTCTTGATGGTCTGCGGCAAAAAGGTCTAAAGGTCTAAAGGTCAGGATCAGTAATGCTAGTTCAGACCTTCTGACTTCCGATCTTCATAGCCTTGAACAAAAAGAAAGTAGTTATCCTCAGCGGCGGAGTCGTGTGGGGATTCTGATCAGTGAAAGATCATGAGAATTATCTTATAGATAATCCCCGTTATTTAGTTTTCAATTGATTTCTGATCTGGATAAGAAACCAAAGAATCAGAACACTGAAAAAACTGATCGAAGCAATAAAATAGTTAATTATTTCAGTATCTGGCACTAACCTTCCCGCCCCTACTCTGTCAGCTCCCAGGAAAAAAAGGATAAATCCGAATGCTATCTGGAATAGCCCCAGAATAAGAAAACACAATCCCACTCACCCCGAAATCCATGCGATCCAGTTTACCAATTTGAAAAACCATCTGTTCTCTTTCATTACTTTAATTTTTTGTTTTGCAATAATTTCAACCATAAATATCATTAATAATTGATTATCAATATAGTAACTTTTTATCAAGTCAGAAATTTTGTTGATGTACATTCTTTTCCTGGTGATGAAATAAATAAGCGCTGTATTAAAATTTCATCATTTGATAACATAATCATGCATGTGAACAATGTTCCAGAAAAAAATCAAAGAAATGAATCACCATAACTGCGGTCAGTGTCAAAACAGCAGGTCATTGCCTGAAAGATGACACCGGCAATTGTATGGAACGATTGAACCCGTATGCTTTATAATGCCGCACTCGTAAATACTGATCAATTAACAAATTATGGGGAATGACAGCTAAGCCGGACTTAAGTATTGCATAATAAAGTCTCTTACTGACCTTAATAATTCTTAATTTTATGCCCAATTAAAAGGACCATGGAAGAGAACCAGTCACAGCCGGTTACACCACCGCCGCTAAAGGAACTGAAGAAACCTGAAAAGGCATGGTATGCTGTCTATACCAACTCCAGGGCGGAGAAGCGCGTCAATGACCGCATCGCCGAGCTGGATATTGAATCGTACCTGCCCCTGCAGAAGACCCTACGCCAGTGGTCCGACCGCAAGAAGATGATTGAGAAACCTCTCATCAGCTCCTACGTCTTCGTTAAGGCGCTGCCTAAAGATATCTACGCTGTGCGCAAGATAGACGGCGTGGTCAAGTTCATCTCCATCCTCGGCAAACCCGTACCCATCCCCGAGGAGCAGATCACCAACCTCCGCATCCTCTGCGGCAGCGACGCCGAGGTACAGGTCAGCACCGACGTCTACGCCAGGGGCGACATGGTGGAGGTTACCGTGGGCAGCCTTACCGGCCTCCGCGGCGAGCTGATACGTGTGGGCCGCAAACACAAGGTGGTCATACGCATCATCCAGCCCGGCATGAACCTTACGGTGGATATAAAAACCAACGCCATACGTAAACTCGAAAAAAATGAAGATATTTAATACGCCATTCACACGGCCCAAAACTATGACCACAAACCGCATGACCGTCCCGACCTTCCGGTCGGGATCTCCGCTCCGACAAGACCGCATGACCGCATGACCGCATGACCATAACAGACTAACAATGAAAAACCTTATCCCCTTCATCACCCTGATATTCCTCGCAGCATCCTGCTCAACCCAAAAGGAACTCTCCTACCTGAATAACCTCGACGAGCTCGATGGAGCAAACCAATTCCCCATGGAGGTTCCCGATTATAAGGTGCAGCCCCGCGACGTCCTCTATGTAAGCGTCAAGGCACAGACCCCCGAGGGCACACTCACCGAGATGCTCAGCGACCGCACCTCGGCCAACATGAACTATATCTCCAACGAGGGCTCAGCCTATATGATGGGCTACAGCATCGATCCGCAGGGCACCGTCACCCTGCCTATGATCGGCGATATCCCGGTGGCAGGAATGACCGTCTACCAGATACGCGATCTCTTCCAGCAGAAGGTGGACTCCCTCTTCCGCCACGCCTACGTGGAAGTACGGCTGATGAGCTATAAGTTCACCGTCATCGGCGAGGTGAGAGCGCCGGGCAGCTACATCAA
>JAAZAP010000007.1 GCA_012514255.1 Bacteroidales bacterium
AAAGAAGGAGTAAATCCGTTTATCAGGTGTGTCAAGGTACCTTGCCCTCATAATCATCATGTTGCCCCTGGCACTGCAGGCGCAGATCACTGCACCAGGCAGCAGTGCAGTGCGTTATACCACCTATCCTGCCACCCCCGGGCATGACCCTGTATTCATCTTCTGTGCAGGCAGTGGCAGTGTGACCGGCACGCTTGTGGCAGCCAGTCCCGGAGGTACCGCTCCCTTCACATTTACCTGGACCGGTTACAACCAGGCCGGAGGCGGTTATACCATCCCGGTCAAAACGGAATCGGGAACCACATCAACAGCTTCCGGACTCGAAGAGGGCGGATACAGGGTGCAGATCAGTGACGGCGGAGGATACAGCACGGAATTGTTTGCATGGGTCCATCTTGACCAACCAGTGGCACAGGCAGCCCTGCTACACTATACCTGTGATTATGTTGCTCTTGACGGCATGGCAGCGCCGGACCCGTTTGACTATTACGACCCCTCCACGGGAGCCCCGCGCCGACTACCCAACGGCGTCAGACACCTCTGGTCATCATCACCGGCATCGACAATACCATACCCTGACCTGGAGATTGATCCTATAACCTACTCCCCGCCATTGGAGGATGTGAGATATACCATTGAAGTCACCGACAGCTTCGGATGCTCCACGTCAGCATCATTTGACTATGAGTCTATTCATGTGAAGGCTGAGTTTGCCGCTGAACCCCTGGAGGGGGAGGCACCGCTGGAGATAACTTTCACTGACAACTCCATAAGGGCAACAAAGTATCTCTGGAAATTCGGGGATGATTCGGTCTCAACCATGCAGGCCCCCGGCCCGCATACCTATTATATTCCCGGTGATTACACCATCTCCCTCACCATTGAAAGCGAGCTCACCTGCCGTGACTCCGCCACGGTGAAGATCACGGTGCTACCATCTACCCTGAAGATTCCTAATGTCTTCACCCCCAATGACGACGGTATAAATGATTTCTTCATTCCGGAAAAACAGTCGCTCCGCTTCCTTAACCTCCAGATATTTTCAAAGGCCGGGCACCGTGTCTACTATTACCAGGGCGACGGTGAGGACCTGCAAAGCTGGCAGGGATGGGACGGCAAAATCAACTATTCGGAACGTCGCGCCACACCGGGAGCCTATTACTATGTCCTCCGTGCCGAGGGGTATGATGATGTTGATTACAAGGGCAGGGAATACAGGGGGACGGTCTACCTGTACAGGTAGGTGTCGGCAGCCGGCTGCCGGTAATCGGCAGTCTTCCAACTGTCATGGTACTACCGACTGATACTGCCGACTGATACTGCCTACTACCGACTGATACTGCCGACTGCTACTGATACTGCCGACTGGTACTGCCAGCTGCCGACTGATACTGCCGACTTCTGCCATTCACCGGTCATTTTCCGCTACCCGGCGATATTTAACAAATATTTAGCAGATAAAACTAGGAAAACCCAAAAAGTTTTCTGAATATTGCGCCCAATTTTCCGAATCATAATGAATCAGGTGGATGAATATAATGCCAGAATCATAGCAGGTGCTGCCGAGCTGTTTCGCACCTACGGTATCAAGGCCGTAACAATGGATACAATAGCAACTCACCTGGGAATATCGAAGAGAAGCATATACGAGCGGTTCAGGGACAAGGACACCTTGCTCTACGCTGTTCTGGATTCCATGATTGCCAGGCAGAGGGAGAAGATTGAATCAATACTTGAAAGTTCCCCTGATGTAATATCGGCTGTCTTTACCATCATACGTATGAGCCGTAACCATGCCGCGACCATGAATCCTCTTATCAGCTCCGATCTGAAGAAGTATCACAGCAGTGTGCTGGAACGTCTCAGGGAGACATGCGGACATCCTGATCATGAGGCTGCGTTGAGGATTCTTGCTAAGGGGATCAGCCAGGGCATCTTCCGGCATGACATAGATACGGAGATAGTAGGCAGGGCATTCAGGGGCATTGCCGGTCTTACGGGCGATGAGGAGCTCTTTCCTGCCGACAGGTTCATGAGAAGGGACATAATGATTAACGTAATGGTGAACTATATGCGTGGCATATCCACCGCGAAGGGAATTAAACTGATTGATTCCATGGAGAATGAAATATGAATATTGAAACAGTAAATAGTGGTTTTATGAAAAGAAGATTAATTGCTCTCATTTTAATAGTTGCCTCTGCTTCCGGAGTGTGTCTGCAGGCGCAGGATGTCCCGGCAACGCTGTCGCTGACCGTTGATGAGGCTGTGGAGTATGCCCTTGACAATAACCGCAGTGTGGCATCTGCCAGGTACGAGTTGCTCGCTTCGGAGAAGGGAGTATGGGAAGCGATGGCTGCCGGACTTCCGTCGATAGATGCAACCGCCTCTCTCAGTTACAACCTTGCCATCATGACCAGGATCATTGATTTCGGGGGAACACCCACTCCCTTCAAGTTCGGTACAAAGTATGATGCTGCTGTCGGGGTTTCCGCCTCCACTGTTGTTTTCAACGCTCCCTGGCTGGTGGGTGTACAGACGGCGAAGATGGCAACCACCCTGGCGCGCCAGGGGCTTACGCAGACAACCCTTGATACCAAGGAGAATGTCAGGAACGTCTATTTCCTCATCCTCACGCTGAAGGAGTCCATGAAGGTTGTTGATGCAAACCTGGAAAACCTGAATGCCATCCTTGAATCAACCAGGGCGATGTACAGCGTGGGTATGGCCGAGGCTACGGATGTTGACCAGATGCAGTCGACCGTCACCATGCTTGAAAACTCAAGATCATCCATGCTCCGTACACTGGAGGTGAATCATAACATGCTGAGATTCCTCCTCGGTGTGCCGGCCAGCACAGAGATTACTCTCACTGATGATCTTGACAGGATCACGGAGCAGATAGATGTGGAGGCTCTCCTGTCAGATGAGTTCAGGATAGAGGACAATATAAGTTACCAACTTATTGAGAGTCAGCTGGCAATATCCGAGCTGGCGCTCAGGAGCGCGAAGGCAAGCAACCTTCCCAGCCTCGCCGGCTCGATATATTACAACAGAACAGGTATGGGAGACGAGCTGATGCACATGCAGTACTTCCCCTATTCGGCCGTGGCCCTGCAGCTGCAGATCCCGATATTTGCATCAGGACTGAGGAGTGCGAAGATAAACAAGGCAAAGATCAACCTTGACAAGAGCCTTAACACCAAATCTATGGTTTCTGAGCAGTTGTTGATGCAGGAGAGGCAGCTGAGGTATAACCTGCTAAATGCGAACGAACAGTTCAAGAGCCAGAAAGCCAACATTGAGATTGCTGCAAGGGTACTGGAAAGCTTTGAGAACAAGTATAACCAGGGGATGGCTTCCAGCCTTGACCTGACCCAGGCAAACAACAACTACCTGACAGCTCAGAACAATTATATCCAGGCTCTCATGAACCTGCTACAGACCAAGGTGGCATTTGACAAGCTGATGAACAAACTCTAACAGAAAAACAAATAATAAAACAGAATACAATGAACCGTAAAATTTTCTCACTGATCATTGCTGCAGGCATTCTGCTTGCATCATGCGGCTCCGGGGAAAACCAGTCAGGAGCAGCAGCTGCAACAGTTGATTCGGTAAGCGTCGTTCCGGTGAAGGTGATGCCGGTAAGCAAAACCATGATAGCCCGGACAATAGACTATACATCCACCATACAGGCTTACGAGGAGGTTAATCTTGCACCTTCAACGCCAGGCAGGGTTGATAAGATATATGTTGAGGTGGGCGACCGTGTTCAGAAAGGGCAGGATCTGTTCCTGATGGACCGTACACAGTATTATGCCAACAAGATTCAGCTGGCCAGCCTTGAGAAGGATCTGGCCAGGCTTGACACCCTGCTTAAGGTGGGGAGCGTGAAGGAGCAGCTCTATGACCAGACGAAAGCTCAGTACGAGGTGATGAGGGCCAATGTTGATTTCATGAAGGAAAACACTCTCCTGGAGGCTCCCTTCGCAGGGATCATCACCGGCAAGTATCTTGAAGACGGAGAGCTCTACTCAGGTGCACCCGGGATGTCAGGCAAGGCCGCCGTGGTCACGCTGATGCAGATCAATCCCGTGAAGATCATGGTCAACATTTCTGAACAGTACTTCCCTCTGATCAAAAATGGCATGAAGGTCAGGGTGGTGGCTGATGTATACCCGGATAAGAGCTTCGAAGGGACAATCTTCAGGATACATCCTACAATTGATGCCATGTCACGTTCATTCCGTGCCGAGGTGCGCATTGGCAACGGCAGAGAACAGCTCCGGCCCGGGATGTTTGCAAGGGCATACCTTGACATGGGTGAGGAGGAGGCCTTCGTGGTACCGGCCAACGCCGTGATGCTACAGGAGGGTACCAATGAGAGGTACATTTTTGTGGTTGACAATGGTGTCGCCGTAAGAAAGACCGTTATCCTGGGTCAGAGGTTTGATGATCGCTTTGAGATCGCCGGCGGCGACCTTAAGGAGGGTGACAGTCTTGTCACGGAAGGTCAGGCACGGCTCATGAACGGCCAGAGGGTTGAGATAGCAAACTGATCATTAACCAGAGACAATAACAGAATATGAGTATATATGCCAGTGCAGTAAAGAAGCCCGTAACAACCATACTGATCTTTGTCATCACGATGGTTATGGGGCTTTATTCCCTGACGCAGCTGCCAATTGATCTTTACCCTGAGGTAGAGATCCCGTTCCTCTCGGTTTTTACCAGTTATCCCGGAGCCAGCGCGGCAGACATAGAAACAAATATCACCAGACCTATCGAGGATGCACTTAACTCTGTATCAGGATTAAAGGAGATGTCATCCACTTCGAGCGACAATGTCTCGGTGATTTTCATGGAATTTGAGTATGAGACCAACCTCGACGAGGCTTCGAACGACGTCAGAAGCTCCCTGTCCTTTATAGAGGGATTCCTGCCAGAGGATGCAGAGGATCCCACAATCTTTAAGTTCAACTCCAGCATGATGCCCATTATCTTTTATGCCATCACTGCCAATGAGAGTTACAGGGGTCTTGAAAAGATTCTCGATGAGAAGCTGGTCAATCCGCTTAACCGTATAGAAGGCGTGGGTAGCGTCGGTCTTTCCGGCGTACCAGGCAGGGAGATATATGTTGAGGTGGATCCGCGGCGCATGGAAGCCTATAATCTCACGATAGAGCAGATAGGCAATGTGCTCAGGGCCGAGAACCTGAACATGCCGGCCGGATACCTTGAAATGGGCAAGATGGATTACCCGATAAGGATCCAGGGTGAGTTTGCCGAGAGTGACCTTATAGCAGATGTCATTGTTGGCAATTTTAACGGCAACAATGTCTACCTGCGGGATATTGCCACAGTCAATGACACTATCAGGGAGACAAAGCTGGTAGCCAAGATTGACGGCGAACAGGGAATGACCCTCTTCGTGCAGAAGATGTCAGGCGCCAACAGTGTTCAGATATGCAAAGAGGTGGATCAGGAGATACAGCGACTGCAGAAGGATCTTCCTCCCGATATCCGCATTGAAAAGATAATGGATACCTCGGAGTTTATCCAGGGCTCTATCAATAACCTGACTGAGACACTGATGTATGCTGCTCTCTTCGTGATACTGGTTGTCCTCTTCTTCCTCGGCAGGTGGCGGGCAACACTGATCGTCATCCTCACCATACCTATATCGCTGCTGGTGGCCTTTATCTATATTTTCCTGACAGGAAGCTCAATTAACATCATATCCCTCTCATCGCTCTCCATTGCCATTGGGATGGTGGTTGATGATGCCATAGTGGTTTTGGAAAACATCACTAAGCACATTGAGAGAGGCAGCCGCCCCCGCGAGGCAGCCATCTACGCAACCAATGAGGTGTGGCTTGCAGTTATTGTCACCACCCTGACAGTGGTGGCGGTCTTCCTGCCGCTGACCTTCGTCAAAGGCCTTACCGGAGTGCTATTCTCGCAGCTGGGATGGATAGTGTCAATAACCATCATAATGTCAACCATTGCTGCCATAACCCTGACCCCGACACTCAGCGCACTGCTGCTCAGAGTACGGCCAATAAAGGAAAATGCATCATTCTGGAGCTGGGACGGATCGATACATAAATTCCTGGAGTGGGTAGACGGGTTTTACGTGAAAACGCTATCATGGGTACTTCATCATAAAAAGGTGGTGATTCTTGGTGCCCTGGCCATATTCATCGGGTCAATGTTCCTGTTCAAAGTCATCGGAACCGAGTTCATGCCTTCAGCTGATGAGTCAAGAGTCTCGGCAACGGTTGAGCTGCAGACAGGAACAAGGGTCTCCGTGACTGAAATGGTTGCTGACAGGATAGACTCTATTGTGAGGAAACAGATCCCGGAGGTTGAGCTTATCTCGATGTCAGCCGGCACTGATGACAGCGGGGGCTTCACATCACTTTTCAGCCAGGGAGGTACGCATATAGTGACCTTCACCTTCAGGCTGCTTGATGTGGAGGACAGGTCCAGGTCGTCTGAAGAGATAGCGGAGGAAATACGTCAGATAATTGCCCCGATGCCGGAGGTAATCAACTTCTCAGTACTTGCTCAGACAGGAGGCATGGGCGGAGGAAACACCGTTGACATTGAGATATACGGATTTGATATCACCAGTACAAACCTGCTGGCCGAACAGCTTGCTGAAAGGCTCAGGAAGATTGAGGGTGCTGCCAACGTGGATATCAGCCGTGACAAGATCAAACCCGAGCTCCAGGTCATTCTTGACCAGGACAAGCTCCTGAGATACGGCCTGACAACCGCGCAGGTCTCCACAGCGATACGCAACCGGGTAGATGGCCTCACGGCTACACGGCTTCGTCAGTTCGGTGACGAGTATGATGTGATTGTCAGGTACAAGGAATCTGCGCGCAACTCCATTACCGAGATTCAGAACATAGGGGTGGCTCTCCCTACCGGTCAGGTCATCAGGCTCGGAGAGATTGCAGAAGTGAAGGAGTACTGGTCGCCGCCAAACATTGAAAGAAAGCGGAAAGAGCGTGTTGTCACCGTCTCGGTCACCCCCTACAAGAGGGCTCTGAACCTCATGGTTGCCGATATCCAGAAGGAGCTTGCCGGAATGGAGATCCCCTCAGGAGTAATGGTTCAGATATCAGGAGCATTTGAAGACATGCAGGAGTCGTTTATGGATATCGGCCTGCTGATGGTCATCTCACTGATACTGGTTTACCTGGTCATGGCATCACAGTTTGAGTCGCTCAAGATGCCGCTGATAATCATGCTCTCCATACCTTTTGCCTTCTCGGGAGTGGCAATAGCTCTCTTCCTGACAGGCACCAACCTCAGCCTCATAGCGGCCATCGGCGCCATAATGCTGATAGGTATCGTGGTAAAGAATGCCATTGTGCTGGTAGACTTCATCAACCTGACACGTGACCGCGGGGTGGAGCTCTACCAGGCTGTCATAACCTCGGGCCGTTCAAGACTCAGGCCGGTGCTCATGACCTCCATGACTACCATTCTTGCCATGTTCCCGCTGGCCATCAACCCGGGAGAGGGTTCGGAGCTGTGGCAGCCGATGGGTATAGCTGTCATCGGTGGCCTGGTCTTCTCTACCATCGTAACAATGGTTCTGGTGCCGGCAGGTTACGTTCTTATGGCCCGTCACGGCGAGAGGGACAAGAAGCATAAGACGGCATTCAGGGATATGAAATTCCTTGATGATATAAAGGAAAACCACGAAAACGGAAAGTCATGAAGGCAGTAATGATAATATATAATCTTGCTCTCACTGAAAAGGTGGAGTATACTCTCGAACATTTCGGAATCAGGGGTTATACCCAGTGGGACAATGTGGAAGGAGTCGGTTCGTTTACCGGTGTTCCTCACCTTGGCACTCACACCTGGCCGGAGATCAATGGCGTGACCCTGACCTTTGTTGAGGAGGAGAAGGTTGCCCCTCTTCTGGAGGCAGTGCAGCGTATTGATGCCATCAACAAGGAGGTTGGAATCAGGGCATTCGTCTGGTCCATTGAGCAGGCAGTGTGACATACGGGCAGCCGGGACGGTTTTTCCCGGCATTGCCCCTGCGGGGCGAAGCGGCTGACGCCGCCGTCCCCTGCCTTATATTAACAGTGCAACGACGCTCCCCCAAAGGACGTCGTTGCTGTTTTTTGTCATTTGCCTTTGTCACCGGAAATGATATATTTGGCTGATACCCTAACTCCCGAAATATGAAGAAAAAAAACTGGTACAAGCTGATCTATCAGTTTGCCATCATAGGAATACTTGTCTTCATGGTATTCCGGCTCCTGATTGACAGGGCATATACACCAGATTTTGAGGCCTATTGCCCCCTTGGCGGCCTGCAGGCGCTGGGAAGCTACCTTACAATGGGCTCGCTCTCATGCTCCATGACCAGCACCCAGATAATGATGGGGGTGGCGCTGTTCATAGGTATCGTGCTCTTCTCACGCCTCTTCTGCGGTTACATCTGTCCGCTGGGAACAATAGGGGAGTGGATAGGCAAACTGGGCGACAAACTCAGGGTCAGGATAACCCTGAAGGGAATTGCTGACAGGGTCCTGAGACTGTTCAAGTACGTGCTCCTCTTCATCACTTTCTATTTCACCATGAAAACGAGCGAGCTCTTCTGCAAGAAGTTTGATCCATACTATGCCGCAGTATCCGGCTTTGACACGGACGTGGTGCTGTGGTGGGCGCTTATAGCCATCGGTGCGCTGCTGATCGGATCGCTCTTCTTCAGGCTCTTCTGGTGCCGGTACCTCTGCCCGCTGGGAGCATTATCGGCAATTTTCAAGTATTCATGGTGGTTCCTGGGAGCAATGGCGGTATATGTTATGCTGCTTCTCATCGGGCTCAATATATCATATGTATGGCCTTTGCTGATCATTACGGCAGGAGGATATATCCTTGAAATCACCCGGATGAACAGGGTACGCCCCGACCCGGTACATATCACCAGGAATACGGATACATGTACCTCGTGCGGCCTTTGCACTGAGGCGTGCCCCCAGGGCATTGATGTGGCTTCTGAGGAGAAGGTGACCCATGCTGACTGTACGCTATGCGGCGACTGCCTGTATGCCTGCCCGGAAAAAGATACACTGCAGATAAACAAACGCAACATGAAATGGCTTCCGGCGGCGGTATTAGGCGCACTCATCATCCTCGGCATCACGGCCGGGTCATTGTTTGAACTCCCGACTATCAGCCAGAAGTGGGGAACTGAGGAACAACTGGAAAGCGCAGGAGTATTTGAAATGTCAGGACTCAAGAATATCAAGTGCTTCGGCAGCTCAACCGCCTTTGCCAACCAGATGAGAAGGGTGGAGGGGATCTACGGCGTGTCGACCTACGTTGCCACCCATTCCGTACATATTCTTTATGACACAGCAATGTATGATGCCGAAAAGATACAGCAGCTGATGTTCGTGCCGGTCAGGCGGGTGATTGAAGAGCCGCCTGCCGATATCAATACAATTGTATATCATACCCTTACCATTGACAAGTTCTTTGACCCGCTTGATGCCACCTACCTTCAGCACCTGCTTGACCAGAAGACGGAGGCAGTAGGTTACCAGAGCGAGTTTGCATGCCCGGTGATTGTGCGTATTTATTTCCCGGAAGGGAGAGCCCCTGACAGGGAGACCCTGGTGAGGGCAGTTGAGTCAAAGAATCTCAGATTTACCGTTAACGATAATGAGTTTAATGTTAAGCTCCCGTACAGGGTGGTGACCCTTGAGGAAAACAGCGGAACCATGCAACGTCGGGATTTTGCCAGGGAGATGTTCATGCCCACGCGGTCATTCTTCAATGACAATCAGAACTATACCGAGGATATTCTGAAAGGAATGACAGTCAGACTGGGGGAGAATGCAAAGTTGAAGCAGCGGTATAATTTCCTCATCAGCCATATATCCAATGACAACGGGGTGGTAGGTTTTGAGACATCGCTCAACGATGCCGGCGAAGAGATGCTGACACTATGGTATGTTGACACTCTCACCGCGCCGGACAGGATCTTCGGTGCGCTCAGTGCCGACAGCCTGCTGTTGCACTATGGGGATGGCAGCACCGGCACGGTGCCCAACCCGTTCCGGTTTGTGCCGGCAGACACTGTTACCGCTGGTAGTACACAGTAGATCGCGGCATCAGGGAGGGCATAAAAACAGGAGACGGGCCACATGGTCCGTCTCCTCTGTAAATATGTAAGGTGAGAATTTGGTTTATTCCTCTTCCTCCTCGGCTTCGTATGCCTTGATGACGGCATCCTGAACCTCGCCGGGAACCTGCGTATACTCCGCAAACTTCATTGTGTACATCGCACGGCCACCGGTGAGCGAACTGAGGGCGGTGGAGTACTTGTTCATCTCGGCCAGGGGTACCTTTGCCCTGATGACCTCGAATCCCTTGTCGCTTGACATCCCGAGAACCATCCCGCGGCGTCCCTGAAGGTCACTGATCACATCACCCATGCGGTCTGACGGAACCATGATCTCCACATCATAAACGGGCTCCAGGATCTTCGGGCCGGCGTTCTTGAAGGCGGTGCTGAAGGCATTGCGCCCTGCCAGACGGAACGAGATCTCATTTGAGTCAACGGGGTGCATCTTGCCGTCATAGACATACACCCTGATGTCACGTGCATAGGAGCCGGTGAGCGGACCAACCTCCATCTTCTCCATGATACCCTTCAGGATGGCAGGCATGAAACGTGCATCAATGGAGCCTCCCACGATACAGTTCACATAAACCAGCTTGCCGCCCCACGGAAGTTCAATCTCCTCGAGGTCACGGTTGGAGAGCTTGATCTCCTTGCCGGCGATCTTCATCATCGTCTTTGCCTCTGAACCTTCCTCATAAGGCTCTATGATCATATGTACCTCGCCAAACTGGCCGGCACCGCCTGACTGCTTCTTGTGACGGTAGTCGGCCTGTGCTGCTTTGGTGATAGTCTCACGGTAGGGTATCTTGGGAGAAAGATACTGTGTATCAATCTTAAAGATATTGTCAAGGTGCCATTTCAGTATATTGAGATGGTATTCACCCTGTCCGTGGATGATGATCTGCTTGAGCTCCTTCGAGTACTCCACGAGGATGGTCGGATCCTCCTGGTGCATCCTGTTCAGCGACTCACCCAGTTTCTCCTCATCGCTCTCGTTCACCGGCTTGATAGCTGCACGGTACTTGGGCTCGGGGAACTTCATGTCCTCATAAGTCCAGTCATTGCCCGGTGCATTGAGCGTATGGTTTGTCTTGGTGTTCTTCAGTTTCACGAAGCCGCCAATATCACCTGCCTGCATCTCCGGAACACGGCTGCGGTTCTTGCCGGCAACGGCGAAGATCTGTGAGAGGCGCTCCTTGGTTCCGTTGCTGGTGTTGACCGCGTCAAAGTTCTCGCTGACCTTGCCTGACATAACCCTGAAGTAGTTGA
>JAAZAP010000084.1 GCA_012514255.1 Bacteroidales bacterium
ACACAATCAATTAACCCCGTAGGGGTTAAAGAATTGTATAACCTGTACGCTAATCATACAGCAGATATTTCTCCCGGATGGTCCTGAAACGGTCAAGGTCATCCTTCCATGACGCCCTTATCTCCTCCGCGCTCATGCCGCTGATGATCTGCTCCCGCAGGGTGCTGCTGCCGGCGAGCGTATCGAAATAACCATTGAAGAAATTCTCTTTCCCGGGATATGCGTTGTACATATCAATAATCCAGCCCAGCTCCATGCCCGGCTTTGGCACCACTCCCTCAGCAAGTGCATTGCGCAGGTCTGTGCCATAACACACTAACCCGTTATGCTTCGGACTGGATGACCCGAAGGAGGGCTTCGGCGTAAAGCTGAACCCGCTGTCAGGCATCAGTGGAGCTCCAAGCACCTGGAAGGGGAACTCAGTGCCCCGGCCACAGGAGAGAACTGTTCCTTCCGCGAAGCACAGAGAAGGGTACAGATATATTGAATTCATGTTGGGAAGGTTGGGCGAGGGTATCACCGGCAGCTCGTACATGGTGTCATGAGTGTAGTTGGCGCATCTGATCACTTTCAGATCGGCCTGCAAGCCACCCGCCAGCCACTGCTCCCCGTTGACCATCCCGGCATACTCGCCAAAGGTCATGCCATGAACCACCGGGATCGGATGTATCCCCACAAACGAACGGAAGCTGGCAGTGTCAAGCAGAGGGCCGTCAACATAATAACCATTGGGATTGGGGCGGTCAAGCACTACAAATGATTTCCCGTTCTCTGCACACGCTTCCATCACGTAACACATGGTTGTCAGATAGGTGTAGAACCTTGTTCCCACATCCTGTATATCAAAGACCACAACATCAATGCCCGCCAGGTCTTCCGGCGCGGGCTTCTTTTTAGCCCCATAGAGGCTGATGACCTCAATGCCCGTCACCGGGTCAGTGCCTGAGGTGATATTGGCACCGGCATCAGCCAGATCCCTGAATCCGTGCTCGGGTGCAAAAATCACCCTGATGTCTGTGGCGTATGAAAGCAGCGTATCTACAAGATGAGTATTGCCCACCATTGATGTCTGGTTGGCCACCACGGCTACTCTCTTGCCTTCGAGCAAAGGCATGTATTCGGTTGTATTTTCAGCGCCTGTCTTCAGGGTTAAATCAGTTTTGTCGGCGGAGCAGGATGCAAATGCAAGTGTGATCAGAAAAACGATAATGGCTGGTTGTTTCATTTAGTTCAGGTTTTTGGTTCGCAAAATTCAGGGCCGGTTCAGGCTCGCCGGTAAAGATATGGAAATGGTTCATTTAATTCTTAATTTTGCCCGGATGTCAATCGGAACCTTCATAGCCAGTCGCCTGATAAAGGACCGTAACAGGGGTACGGCTTTCTCGCGTCCCATAAACGTGATTGCCATCATAGGCATAGCCCTGGGCCTGGCAGTAATGATACTGGCAGTATCCATCCTCACCGGCTTCAAGAAGCAGATCCGTGACAAGGTGGCAGGGTTCGGAGCCCACGTGCAGGTGGTCAATTTTGACGCTAACCTGTCATATGAGACTGTCCCCATAAGCGCTGATCAGCCATTCGTATCAAAGGTCCGGGCACATCCGGGAATAAAAAGTGTACAGGTCTTTGCCACCAAAGCCGGCATAATCAAGACTGATGAAAATATCCAGGGTGTGGTATTAAAGGGCATTGGCAGCGATTATGACTGGAGCTTCTTCCGGTCCAGTATGGTGGAAGGGAGGACGGTCAATGTCAGTGACACCGCCAGGACCAATGATGTTGTCATCTCAAAGAAGGTGGCAGATATGCTGGGATTGAGGCTGGGCGATTCCTTCGCTATGTTCTTCGTGCAGGATCCGCCACGCATGCGCAGATTTACCATCTGCGGCATCTATGAAACCAGCCTCGAGGAGTTTGACAAGACATACCTTTTCTGCGACATAAACCATATACGAAGCCTGAACGGATGGGACAGTAACCAGGTGAGCGGATTTGAGATCTTCATCAACGACTTCGATGACCTTGATTACATGACTGATGTTGTCCGTGACGCCATCGGCTACCGTGTGGTTGAGGAAGAGGAGCAGCTTAAGGTGACGAACATCAGGGGACGTTACCCACAGATATTCGACTGGCTTGGATTCCAGGACACCAACGTCATCATAATACTGGTACTGATGATCCTCGTTGCTGGATTCAACATGATCTCAGGGCTGCTTATACTGATTCTGGAGAAGACCAACATGATCGGCGTACTGAAGGCCCTGGGCGCAGGCAATAAGCTTATCCGAAATATTTTCCTCTACCAGGCAGCCTGGCTGACCTTAAAAGGCCTCTTCTGGGGCAATGTGACAGGCATTGGCCTTGCTCTGCTTCAGCTGAAGACTGAGCTGTTCACCCTTGACCCCTCATCCTACTACCTGAAAAGCGTTCCCATCAATCTTGACCCGCTACATATCATCCTCCTTAACATCGGAACGATGATTGCAATAATTATGATGCTCCTTATACCTTCACAGCTGATAGCCCGGATTACCCCAGTCAAAGCCATTCGATACGACTGATTCCCATACAATTGGAAACTTAATATTATTAAGTAACGGTCGTTTTAACGCAGATGACATTTTTTCACCGTGACATATATTTTATAAATCGACATCTCCTCTTTTCGACATAATTTCAATCTTTCGGCCTTAAATTTGAAGGCCGCTTAAAGTTACGCAAACTTTCTTTATTCGGGCACTTCCAATATTCCCGGCTTCTCCGTAAATTGCAGTGGCAATGTCGAGGAATATGTCCATACCTGATCCAATAAAGAACTACGAAAAGACCCGGCAGGAGATTGGTTATGTCAGTCGTCAGGAGGCGACACTTAATGATTATAAGCGGATAGGGTTCAAGTCAGGCCTCGAGGTGCATCAGCAGTTAAAGACAAGGAGCAAGCTGTTCTGTCGTTGCCCGGCCGGCATTTATCATGATCATGACGATTTTGATGCAGAGGTTATCCGCCATATGAGGCCCACACTCAGTGAGATGGGCGTCTATGACGGTACCGCTCTCATGGAGTTCAGGACGAGGAAAGAGATTACCTACCGCATCAATAACCGTACTGCCTGCACCTACGAGGTTGATGACACACCTCCTTTTGAAATTGACAGGGAGGCCCTTGACATAGCCATCCGCATTGCCCTGGCGGCAGGGATGAACATTGTTGGCGAGGTTCATATAACCAGGAAGCAGTACCTTGACGGAAGCATCCCTACCGGCTTTCAGCGCTCAGCCATCATTAGCGTGGAGGGGGATCTGCAGCTCAAAAACAAGAAGGTGAGGCTCATACAGCTCAGTCTTGAAGAAGATTCGTGCCGGGAGATATCAGATATAGGTCATAGCAGGGTATACAAGACTGACCGTCTCGGGATGCCGCTGATAGAGACAGTGACCTACCCCGACTGTCTTACTCCTGATGAGCTGGCCGAGGCTGCCGAATACATCAGGTTCCTCAACCGCAGCACCGGAATGGTGCGCACAGGAATAGGTGCGGCGCGCGAGGATGTGAATGTCAGCTGTGAGGGTGGCAGCCGGGCCGAGATCAAAGGTGTGGCGCATATCAAATGGATCCCCGAACTCTCACATAATGAAGCCTTCAGGCAATACGCGCTGCTCAACATACGCTCAAAGCTCCAGAGGCTGATAGCTGACCCTTCGGCATGGTCCATGAAAACCAGGGAAATTACCCCGGAAGACCTGGAGTATCATTTTGCTCCCGTGCGTGCAGCCCTTGACCGCGGGGAGAAGGTCATTGCAGTCAATCTCCCCGGGTGCCGCGGCATACTCTCGCACTTCACCCAGCCCGGCCGCATCTTTGCCGACGAGATCAGTGACAGGCTCAAGGTGATAGCATGCATTGAGAAGCCCAACATGATCCATTCGGAGGAGATTGCCGGAGTCAACTACAACAACCTGTTTCCCGAGTTGGCCATCTGGCTCTCGGCAGCGCCGGATGATGCACAGATAATACTATGGGGACCGGCTGATGATATCCCTACAGCGCTCCAGACGGTTGAGGAGCGCATACGCCTTGCCCTGGAGGGCGTCCCCAATGAGACCCGCAAGGCTTTCAAGGATGGCACAACCATGTTTGAAAGGGTGCTCCCGGGTCGTGACCGCATGTATCCTGACACTGACTCGCAGCCTATACCGATAACCAGTGAGATGCTGGAGAAGCTGGGCCGGGACCTTCCTGTGGATATCGCAGAGCGATTTCGCCAGATGAAGGATTGGGATCTGCCGGAAGATACATGGCACTACCTGCTGAGCAAAAACCTGGTGGGATTGATTGAAAGGACAGGCAATGACCTGGGGTTTGATCACCGGGAGATCGGCATACTGATCGGTCACCGCTTCCGCAGCCTCGAGGGACGCGGCAGGGTGGCCGCCGGATTCAGCTATGAGCGGCTCTATGATCTGTTCGCCTGGCTGAAGAAGGAGGGACTCCTGGCGCCTGTGGCGCGACTGATGCTTCCGGGCGTGGTATCATCCCCTGATCCTGATTTTGGCAGCATCATGGCCGGAACAGGTCTCTGCCGGGCAACGATGGATGAGATCCGCAGCGAGATAAAAGACCTTGCCGGCAGATTCGGGGAGGTCAGCTACAATGGCAGCAATTCAGGCATGGCCGACTGGGTGATGGGGCAGCTGCACCTGAAGGCAATAGGTACAATAAGGCTGTCCGAGGTAAGAAAGGCAGTGACAGAGGTTGTGGAGGCAATAAAATAGGGTACTATGACTGAAGATTTTTTCCAGGGATACAGGGGCGAAGCCCTGGCAGTGCTGAAGAAGTTCAATGTCAGGGTATGGGGTCAGACTGAGATAGAGACTACCCGGGGGCTCTTCTGGGGGACCATCCTGCCGCGGTCGGAGAACAATGACGATCTTCACATAGTGATCAAGATAGAAAGCGGTTACAATATCGGCATTGACATAACCACTATCCTCCGGATGACCGAGACAGGATACAACAAGGCCAACTACAAGATACCTGAAAAGGAGTTTCCCTATTCAGATGACAAGCCCAACGTGAAATTACTGGGCACCGGGGGGACAATTGCCTCGCGGCTCGATTACCGCACCGGTGCCGTCATCCCGGCTTTTTCGCCCGGAGAGCTGTATGGTGCCGTGCCCGAGCTGGCCGACGTCTGCAACATTCACACCGAGAAGCTGTTCGGAGTCTTCAGTGAAAACATGGGGCCGGACCAGTACAAGATACTGGCAAAGGCAATAGGTAACGAGATTGCCAATGGCATTGACGGCATAATGATCGGTCACGGCACCGATACCCTGCATCACACAGCTGCGGCGCTCTCGTTCATGGTACAGGACTCACCCGTACCGATAGTGCTTGTGGGATCGCAGCGCTCATCTGACAGGCCGTCGTCCGATGCAGCCCTGAACCTGATACATGCCTCAACGGCTGCCGGCCATGGTGACATCGCTGAGGTGATGGTCTGCATGTTCGGGCCCACCAGTGATGAGTACGGCTTCCTGCACCGCGGTACCAGGGTACGCAAGATGCACAGCTCTTACAGATCAACCTTCAGGACCATTGGTGATATGCCCGTGGCTACTGTCAGGCGGGGAGAGGTAAAGCCGATAAAGCAAGACTATAATCCCAGGCGCACTGACCGCAACGTAAAGATCATGCCTTACTTTGACGAGAATGTGACAATGCTCTATTTCTATCCGCACATGAAGGCGGATATGATCCATTCACTCATAGACAATGGTTACAAGGGCATCATCATCGTGGGCACGGGGCTGGGGCATGTCAACAGGGAGCTCTACCCGGCGCTGGAGAGGGCACAGAGGGAGAATGTCGCAGTCTATATGACGCTGCAGACCATCTGGGGGTATGTGCATATGTTCGTTTATGAGACCGGGCGCGACATGATGGCCAAGGGTGTCATTCCACTGGGTAACATGCTTCCTGAGGTTGCCTGGGTCAAGCTGGGCTGGGCACTGGGGCAGACAGATGACCTGGAGGAGGTCAGACGGATAATGCTTACGCCTGTCAATTACGAGATCACCGAACGGGAACCCTATAACGGCTACCTGGTCTACCAGGGCGGCGTGCCGGAGGTGGAGGAGTTCATCAGGCGAGTACATAAGTAGAGTCAGCAGTCAGCAGTCAGCAGTCAGCAGTTGGCAGCCAGCAGTGGACAGTCTCTAAACATCTGAATGACTGGAGACTGGAGACTGGAGACTGGAGACTTCCTCAATTTCAATCCACCCTGCCCGGATAGACCTTCAGTGCCTCCGCCAGGGTCTCCATGGCGTTGCGCAGGTCATCAATCTTAAGCACATAGGCTACGCGTACTTCATTCTTACCGGCGCCTGGAGTGAAGTAGAAGCCTGTTGCAGGTGCCACCATCACTGTCTGATCCTTATAACTGAACTCCTCAAGCAGCCACTGTGCGAACCTGTCTGAATCATCTATCGGCAGCCTGACCACCGTATAGAATGCACCGCGGGGGAGCGGGCAATATACTCCAGGCATCCTGTTAAGGGCATCAACCATAAAATCGCGGCGGGCAATATACTCATCATACACCTCCCTGAAGTATTCCTTCGGTGTATCTATTGCTGCTTCGGCAACCAGCTGTCCCAGCCCGGGAGGGCATAAACGTGCCTGTCCGAACCTGAGCGCTGCCGCCAGCACCTCTTTGTTGTGAGTGATGAGCGCACCAATGCGCACCCCGCACATGCTGTAGCGCTTGGAGACGGAATCAAGCAATACCACATTGTCACGTATGCCGTCAAGCTGCATGGCTGAGAAATGTTCGGCGCCATAGCAGAACTCCCTGTAGACCTCGTCAGAGAAGAGGAACAGATCGTGCTTCTTCACTATGTCACGCAGTTGCATCAGCTCCTCCTTTGAGTAGAGGGCACCAGTGGGATTATTCGGGTTACATATCAGTATAGCCTTGGTCTTCGGGGTGATCTTCTTATTGATCTCAGCAATGGAAGGAAGGGCAAAATCATCCTCAATGAAAGATCTCACCGGGACTATCCTGACACCTGCCGTGGTGGCAAATCCGTTGTAATTGGCATAGAAGGGCTCAAAGGTGATCACCTCTTCACCCGGGTTGAGGCATGACATAAAGGCAAAAAGCACTGCCTCACTGCCACCCGTAGTAACTATGATCTCATTGTGGTCAATATCTATGCCTATTTTCCTGTAGCTCTCTGCCAGCTTGAGGCGGTATGACTCATTCCCGGCGGAATGAGAATACTCAATGACCTTGATATCAGTTTCCTTTAGTGCTTTCAGCGCCGGTGCGGGAGTATGTATGTCCGGCTGACCAATATTAAGATGATAGACCTTTGTTCCCCTGCGCTTGGCTTCCTCGGCGAAGGGAACAAGCTTGCGTATGGGTGATGCCGGCATCATCCCGGCCTTTTCTGAAATCTTTGGCATTGCTTCTAATTTTTAAACCCTGATTAGTTACCGTTTCAAATGTATTCAAATTCATTTTTCCGAACTATGATTTTGAGCATAAGACCATCCACTTTTTCCATAATGGCAACAAAATATTAATTTTGTGCCCTTACATATTGTATTACCGGCCCGCAAACCAAAAAATCGCAAATCCCAAATCGCAAATCCCAAATCGCAAATCCCAAATCGCAAATCCCAAATCGCAAATCCAAAATCGCAAGTCCCAAATCGAACATCGCAAATCCCAAATCCCATGACCGAGATTCCCTCAAAATATGAACCCGCATCAGCGGAGAGCAGGTGGTACAGTTACTGGATGGAGAAGGGTTTCTTCCGCAGCAGGCCTGATAACCGTGAACCATATACCATTATCATCCCTCCGCCCAATGTGACAGGAGTTCTCCACATGGGACACATGCTCAATAACACCACCCAGGATGTGCTTATCAGGCGTGCCCGCATGCTGGGATTCAACGCCTGCTGGGTGCCCGGCACCGATCATGCCAGTATAGCCACTGAAGCAAGGCTGGTTGCCAAACTGCGCAGTGAGGGCATTGAGAAGAGATCACTTACCCGTGACGAGTTCATGGAGCACGCATGGGAGTGGACCCGCAAACATGGCGGCATTATACTGGAGCAGCTCAAGAGGCTGGGAGCGTCATGCGACTGGGAACGGACACTCTTCACTATGGATGAACCCCGGTATAAGTCTGTGATCAAGGTCTTTGTAGACTTATACAAAAAAGGATTAATATACCGTGGAGTACGCATGGTCAACTGGGATCCCCAGGCATTGACGGCTGTCTCTGACGAGGAGGTTGTCTACACCGAAGAGAAGTCGAAGCTATACTACGTCCGCTACCAAATAGTGGGCGAAGAGGGCTGTGTCACAGTGGCTACCACCCGCCCGGAGACTATCCTGGGTGATACAGCTGTCTGTGCCAACCCGGCAGATGAACGGTACGCGCACCTGAAGGGCAAGCACGTTATTGTACCCATGGTCAACCGTGAGGTGCCGTTCATCTTTGACGATTATGTTGATATGGAGTTCGGCACAGGATGCCTCAAGATCACTCCGGCACATGATATAAATGACTATGAGATAGGGGTCAGGTATAATCTTGAAAGCATTGATATCTTCAATGATGACGGTACACTTTCAGAGGCAGCAGGGCTCTTCATCGGTAAAGACCGTTTTGAGGCAAGGAGCCTGGCAGAGGTGGAGCTCAGCCGCACAGGCGCTCTCGTGAAGGTTGAGGATTATATCAACAAGATCGGCAGGTCAGAACGCACTCACGTGGTGATAGAACCCAAGCTCTCACTGCAATGGTTCCTCAGTATGAAGGACATATCACAGCCGGCTCTCAGGGCAGTGATGGATAATACAGTCAGGCTTTACCCCGATAAGTTCAAGAATGTATACAGGCACTGGATGGAGAATGTACGCGACTGGTGCATCAGCAGGCAGCTGTGGTGGGGTCACCGGATACCGGCATGGTATTACAGCAACAATGAATTCGTGGTTGCGGAGACAGAGGAGGAAGCCGTGGAGAAGGCGCGCCGGGCTACCGGCAATGCGAAACTGACAATGAATGACCTTCGCCAGGATGAGGATGTGCTTGACACCTGGTTCTCATCATGGCTCTGGCCTCTCACATGCTTTGACGGCATTAACCACCCTGACAACGAAGACATTAAATACTACTACCCCTCCAACGTCCTGGTGACCGCCCCGGACATTCTCTTCTTCTGGGTTGCCAGGATGATCATAGCGGGTTATGAGTACCGCGGACAAGAGCCATTCGGCGATGTCTACCTCACAGGCATGGTTCGCGACAAGCAGAAACGCAAGATGTCGAAGTCGCTTGGCAACTCCCCGGACCCGATAGACCTGATGGAGAAGTATGGCGCTGACGGCGTGAGGGTTGGCATGCTGCTCTGCTCGCCGGCAGGGAATGACCTCCTGTATGACGACAGCCTTCCCGAGCAGGGGCGGAATTTTGCCAACAAGATATGGAATGCCTTCCGGCTGATGATGACTATGAAGAGGGATGATGGGCTGGAGCAGCCTGCCGCCTCAGCCGCTGCCGTGGCATGGATGCGAAACACCATGAGGAAGAGCCTTGCCGACATAGAAGATAGCTTTGTAAGGTACCGTATATCTGATGCTTTGATGCAGGCATACAAGCTATTCTGGGACGATTTCTCAGGATGGTTTCTGGAGATCATCA
>JAAZAP010000008.1 GCA_012514255.1 Bacteroidales bacterium
AGTCGCCGTCGTCATTATATAATAAGGAGTTGTCGAGCATGGATATCGAAGGAGGATTCAACCAGGCCGACAGCCTCGGGTTCATCCGTATCAATGCCATCCGGCTGATGGCTCACCATGCTATCATGGAGGCAAACAAAAAGAAAGTGACTGAAGATGCACTTGTGGGATAAGGGAGGCAAAACGAGGGAATCTCTCATCAGCTTTACCTGTGACACAGACAGGTTGTATGATGCGAGGATGGCTCCCTATGACATTGTAGGTTCAATGGCTCATGCTGTCATGCTTGAGAGGTGCGGGCTGATGACGGCCGGCGAGAAGAAGAGTCTTCTTGCCGGCCTGGCCAGGCTCTTTGAGGAGGCCGCGCAAAGCAATTTCTCGATAGGGAAGGAGTATGAAGATGTTCACACATGGGTAGAGATCTGCCTCGGAGAGATAGCAGCAGAAGAGGGAAGCCTGAATGACGGCCGATCAGGTAAGAAAACTTCCGGTGAGGAGGCTGGGGTGATGGATAAAAGGTGCCCGGGTAATCAAAGTGTCACAGAGGCTTCGCAGAACCTGTCTTCAGATCCCATGGGAAATCAAATTGCCATTACAGCGGCAGCAAAACTGCATACCGGCCGCTCACGGAATGACCAGGTACTTACTGATCTGCATCTGTATATCAGGCATCACTCGTACCTGCTGGCACATCATCTGAAGGCCCTCGCTGAGGATTTTCTGGGTCTGAGTGAGAAGCATAAGGATGACCTGATGCCCGGATTCACGCATATGCAGGCTGCAATGGTGACCTCCTTCGGTCTCTGGTTTGCCTCATATGCCGAGAGCATCTGTGACGACCTGCATATTCTGTCCGGTGCGGCCACGCTGGCTGACGCTTCACCTCTCGGGACGGCTGCCGGGTATGGTACCTCTCTGCCAATAGACCGTGAGCTGACGGCTGATCTGCTGGGATTCCGGAGGCTGATAGTCACCTCACCCTATGCCCAGATGAGCCGTGGCCGCACCGAACGCCAG
The DNA here is from genome assembly GCA_012514255.1 of Bacteroidales bacterium. Next base: position 1,018 of record JAAZAP010000008.1, read on the forward strand.
GTGACTGGCGCCATTGCCTCAACGGCAAACACCCTTGGAAGGTTCGCCTCGGACGTGATCCTGTTCATGTCGCCGGGTTATCAGTTTGTACGTCTCTCTGATGACCTCACCACCGGCTCTTCGATAATGCCGCAAAAGAAGAATCCCGACCTGTTCGAGCTGATCCGGGCCCGCTGCAACAGATTGCAGGCTGTGCCGGCCGGGGTGACCATGATGACTACGGGGCTGCCTCCTGGCTATAACCGTGATTTCCAGGAGTTGAAGGCTGTTCTGTTTGATGCCTTTGACAGTATCACGGAGCTGGTGCAGATTATAAGGGGTGCCCTGGAGGGGCTGACAGTCAGGAAGGATATTATGAGTAATGACAGCTACAATGAGATCTTCTCCGTTGAGGAGGCAAACAGGATGGTACGTGAAGGCGTTCCTTTCAGGGAGGCATATCGTGAGGTGGCCGGGAGTGCGGGATCAGGTGCGTTTACCGTCCCATCCCCGTCACAGTACACACATACCGGTAGTATAGGAAACACGGGCACGGGATTGATCAGGGAGCGGATGGGGAAACTGATTGGCCGGTTTGAGGCAGGCAAATCCCCGCAGGAACTGGCGGAGAGAATCATTCGGGCGGGGGAATAGGGGTCCGGGTTGTACAATTCTTTATCGTCTACGACGAATGGTCTGGTGGATACCCCTTTCTACAAAGCTATAAGAACTAAGAGCTCCCGCTGCCAACACTATTGCTTACTGACTGCTGCCTTCTCTATATTCCCGATAAACAGGTCAAACAGAAAATCCGTGTCAGTGGGTCCGCCGGAGGCCTCGGGGTGGAACTGGGTGGAGAAGAAGGGCTTCGATACGTGTTTCATCCCTTCATTGGTATTGTCATTCACATTGACGAACAATGGCACCCAGCCTGCAGGCAGTGTGTTGTTGTTAACGGCAAAACCGTGATTCTGTGAGGTGATGTACGCCCTGTCAGTGCCCACCATCTGCACCGGTTGGTTGTGACTGCGATGTCCGTAACGCAGCTTATAGGTGTCAGCCCCTGCCGCCAGCGCCATCAGCTGGTTGCCCAGGCAGATGCCGAAGATCGGGCGTTCATCGTCAAGTGACTTCCTAATATTATCTATAGCTGTCCGGCACATTTTGGGATCGCCCGGGCCGTTGGTGAGAAACAGTCCATCATATTCCTCGGTGCGGTAGTCATAATCCCATGGCACCCTGATGATTGTGGTGTCGCGCTTCAGGAGGTTGCGGATGATATTGTACTTCACCCCGCAGTCGACCAGCAGGATTCGGTATTTCCCGTTGCCGTGTACCCTCCGTTCGGAGGTGCTCACCTCGGCCACCAGGTTGACCTTATTGGGATCATAGAACTCCGTTGTCATACCTTCAGGTTCCACCTTGCCCAGCATTGCTCCCTTCTCTCGGATACGTTTTGTCAGTGCCCGGGTGTCAATACCGAAGATGCCCGGCACGTTGCTGCGCCTGAGCCACTCATCGAGGCTCTCGATGGCGTTCCAGTGACTGTATTCAAAGGAGTAGTCAGAGACTATCAGTGCTGATATATGCACTCCTGACGATTCGTAAAACATGAAAAGGTGGTCCTGCTCGTTCTTCCCCGGAGCTCCGTAGTTACCCACCAGCGGGTAGGTGAGGCAGAGTATCTGTCCCCTGTAGGAGGGGTCTGTGAGGCTCTCGGGGTAGCCTGTCATGGCAGTATTGAACACTACCTCACCGGCGGCTGTCACCGGTGCGCCGAACGACCAACCGCGGTAGACGGTGCCATCCTCAAGAGTCAGTTTAACACCCAGTTTGTCGTTGTCTCTCACCCTGCAGTCTTTATTGCGTTTTCTATCTGTTCAAGGGCTTTTCGTACCATTGCACGCGGGCAGGCCAGGTTCATACGCATGAATCCTTCACCACCGGGGCCAAATCGTGATCCTTCATTCATCCCCACGCCGGCGTGCTCCACAAAGAAACGGTTGAGCTCAGCGCCACTCATGTCCATAGCCCGGCAGTCGAGCCAGATCATATATGTAGCTTCCGGCCTCAACGGCCTGATGAGTGGCAGGCGTTCACGGCAGAAATCCATTACCAGGTCAACATTTCCCTCAACATATTTCATCATCTGTTCAAGCCATTCACGGCCGCCGGTGTATGCAGCCCGGGAGGCAACATTGCCGAAGATGTTACCCAGGTGCAGGTGAAGCCCCACAAGCGTCTTCCTGTATTTATCCATCAGCACCGGATCAGAGATGATAATTGATGAGGTTGACAGTCCTGCCAGGTTGAAGGTTTTGCTTGGCGCCATGCATGTCAGCGTCACCGAAGCCGCTTTCTCCGAAACGGAAGCCAGCGGCACATGCTTCACTCCCGGCAGGGTGAGGTCAGAATGAATCTCGTCGGACAGGACAATTATCCCCTTGTCGTGGCATAGCTCCGCCAGTTCTGACAGTTCATCCCCGGTCCACACCCTGCCCACCGGATTATGCGGATTGGAGAGGATGAGCATCCTGGTTTTCGGGGTGATGACCCTGCGAAGACTTTCAAAGTCCATGAGGTATCCTTCAGCCGTTTCAGTAAGGGGATTGAAAACCAGGTTGCGCCCGTGATCAGAGACCGCACCGTAAAATGGAGGATAGACAGGCGGCTGAATGATGATCTCATCACCCGGTGAGGTATAGGCATGGGTGCATATGTTGAGTGCCGGCACCACTCCCGGGCTGAACTCTATCCATTCGCGCCGTATATTCCAGCCATGCAGTGCTTCAACCCAGTTGATGAAAGATTCGAAATAGCTGTCAGGCCTGAAAGAGTATCCAAAAATATCGTGGTCAAGTCTTTCGCGCAGCGCCTCAATAATAAAGGGAGGTGTGGCGAAGTCCATATCGGCTAACCACATGGGGATCACGTC
>JAAZAP010000085.1 GCA_012514255.1 Bacteroidales bacterium
AAACATGAATATTCTCGTACTCAATTGCGGCAGCTCATCAATCAAGTATCAGCTTTTTGACATGAAAGACAACGCCAGGGTGCTGGCGAAAGGACTGCTTGAAAGGATCGGCATAACCGACGGCATATTGACGCACAAGCCGACTGGCAAGGACAATTACAAGGTAATACTCGATATCCCGGACCATACTGTTGGGATCAATATGGTGATGGAGGCGCTTGTACACCCTGTACATGGAGTTATTGATAACATCGCAGAGATAAAAGCTGTGGGCCACCGCGTTGCACACGGAGGCGAAAACTTCAAGGAGTCGGTGCTTATAGACAATGATGTGAAGCGTGACATAGAAAACTGCTCCGAACTGGCACCGTTGCACAACCCGGCACATCTTAAAGGTATACTTTCCTGTGAGAAACTGTTGCCGGGAATACCCCAGGTGGCGGTCTTCGATACCTCATTCCACCAGACAATGCCTGATTACGCTTTCATGTATGCCATCCCCTACGAGTACTATGAGAAGTACCGTATCCGTAAGTACGGATTCCACGGGACCAGCCACAGGTTTGTTGCCGAAAAGGCATGCAGTATTCTGAACATGGACCTGCACAATTCAAAGATAATCACCTGCCATCTTGGTAACGGGGCATCAATCACTGCCATTGAAAACGGCAAATCAATAGATACTTCCATGGGCTTCACCCCGGTTGACGGACTGATCATGGGAACACGTACGGGCGAAATAGATCCGGGTGTTCTGCTATACCTGGCTGATAAGGAGGAGCTTAGCGTTAGCGGCGTGAATAATATGATAAATAAAAAGAGTGGTGTGGCAGGTATTTCACAGCTCTCTTCGGATATGCGCGACCTGGAAACTGCAGCCAGTGAGGGCAATCCCAAAGCCGTGCTGGCTCTCAATATGTATGCTTACAAGATAAAGAAATTCATTGGCGCATATATTGCGGCAATGAATGGACTCGATCTGCTTGTATTTACTGCAGGGGTGGGAGAGAACGATTTCAATGCGCACAGAATGATATGTGAAAAAATGGATTGCATGGGCATCGAGATCGATGAGGAAGTTAACCATGGTATAAAGGGCCAGGATATGGTTATCTCAAAGCCATCATCAAAGGTCAAGGTGATGGTGGTCACTACAGACGAGGAATTTGTGATTGCTTCCGATACTAAAGCAATAGTAGAGAAACATACTCACTAAAAACTGTATATCATGGTTTTAAAGCACCTGTCTGAACTTAAGCAACTGCTCGTTGACAAACCCACCAGAAGACTGGTGATTGCAGCGGCGCAGGATCAGAACTCCCTCTCCTCGGTCCTTATGGCCGCCCGCGACGGATTCATTGAACCTATACTGGTGGGTGACAGGGATTCGATACAGAGGATTGCCTCCGATAATAACCTGGAAATCAGCGGAATAAGAATAGTCCACGAGCCTGACACGGAGATGTCAGTGGAAATTGCTGTGAGGATGGTGCGAAGCAACCAGGCTGACATACTGATGAAGGGCAAGGTAGGAACCTCCTCTTTGCTCAAGGGTGTGCTGAACAAGGAATGGGGACTGAGATCCGGCTCTCTGCTGTCGCACTTTGCAATCTTTGAGGTTGAAGCTTACCATAAGCTGATTGCAGTGACTGACGTGGCAATGAATATTGCTCCTAACCTGCAGGAAAAGATAGCCATTGTCAACAATTCGGTTGCCTGCCTGAACAGGCTTGGAATAGAGATGCCCAGGGTGGCGGTACTCGGAGCAGTGGAGATGGTAAGTGAGAACATGCAGGCCACACTTGATGCTGCCCTCCTGTCCAAGATGAACCAGCGTGAACAGATACGGCATTGTATCATTGACGGGCCGCTGGCATTTGATAACGCCATCAGCCTCGAGAGTGCCACCCTTAAAGGCATCAGGAGTGATGTTGCAGGTGATACTGACCTGTTGCTGATGCCGGATATAGAGGTGGGGAATGTACTCTATAAATCGCTTGTCTTCTTCGCACACGCCGGCGTGGCTGCCGTCATTCTCGGAGCCACAGCCCCAATAGTACTTACATCAAGAAGCGACTCTGACCAGGCCAAGTATGACAGCATAGTCCTGGCTGCAGCAATATCCAGACAGGAGTGATATGATCACCACACTCGGGCAGATGGCTGACACTGTAAGGTTGTCAGGAGTAAAAAGGAAGATAGCCGTTGCCTGGGCACAGGATCATAATACCGTAGGTTCGCTGTATCGTGCTGTCAGTGAGGGATTTGTCGAGGCGATTATGATTGGTCAGCGCCACCGCATACTCTGCACCTGCCAGGATACAGGGGCTGACCCCGGGCGGTTTACGATCATTGATTCAGCTGATGAGAAGAGCGCCGCTGAGCTGGCTGTATCCATGACCCGGTCGGGTGAAGCTGATATAGTCATGAAGGGCCTGGTGGGTACTGATAAGTTCCTCAGGGCTGTCCTGGACAAAGAGAAGGGGCTTCTGCCTCCCGGAGCGGTGATGAGTTATGTGTGCGCGGTTGAAATACCTGCATATCATAAGCTTCTTTTTATTACCGATACAGCAGTTATACCTTTCCCGGACATTGAACAGAAGGTGGCTATGGCCCGCTATGCCATTGAAATGGCCCACAGGTTCGGTATCGGGAAACCACGGGTAGCCCTTATAGGCGCTTCGGAAAAGGTGAGTGAGCGCTTTCCCAATACGCTTGATTACACAGAGATGCGCAGAAGGGCCGAAAGCGGCGAGATAGCAAACTGCATAATGGACGGTCCGCTGGACCTCTTTCTGGCATGTGATCCGGCAAGCGTGAAGATAAAGGGTGTGGATACTCCCGTAGCCGGTAATGCGGATATACTCCTTTTCCCTTCGCTCGAAGCCTGCAACCCCTTTTACAAGGGACTGATGCTCTTCGCGAAAGGAGAACTGGCAGGGATGATATGCGGCACATCCAAACCGGTGGTGCTGATGTCAAGAAGCGAAAGTGAACTCTCAAAATACTACTGCGTGGCACTCTCGTGCCTCATGGCCCGGCAAAACGGATAGAACATATGAAAGAAAAACTTATACTGGCAATCAATCCCGGCTCCACAAGCTCAAAATTTGCTGTATATGCAGGGACCGAACAGGTACTTGAAAAGACATTGAGACACAGTGCGGAGGAACTGGCAGGGTACCACAGAATGACAGACCAGCTGCCATTCCGGTACAGGGTGATTATGGAAGCCCTGAAGGAGGCAGGAACGAATCTGCAGGATGTTGCTGCCGTGGTGGGCAGGGGAGGACTTGTAAATCCCATTGAATCAGGTATATATGAGGTAAATGAGGTAATGAGGAAACACCTGTATGAAGCTGTCAACGGTGAACATGCCAGCAACCTGGGAGCGCTGCTTGCCGACATGATTGCAGGTCCGTTACCCGATGCCAGCGCCTATATTGTTGATCCCGTGGTGGTTGATGAACTGGAGCCTCAGGCCAGGCTCTCAGGTCATCCTCTTATAAGCAGACGGTCGATCTTTCATGCCCTTAACCAGAAAGCAGTAGCAAGGATCTATGCTTCCACCATTGGGAAAGAGTATGAAGATCTTAACCTGATAGTGGCGCACATGGGCGGTGGAATAAGCGTGGGAGCTCACCGCAGGGGCAGGGTGATTGATGTCAACAATGCCCTCAATGGAGATGGTCCGTATTCACCCGAGCGCAGCGGCGGCCTTCCAGCCTGGCAGCTGGCAGAACTATGCCTGACCGGTAAGTTCACCCCCGCTGAGGTGAAGGCCATGATTGCCGGTAGAGGCGGTATGGTGGCGTATCTTGGTACCAACAACTTCATTGAGGCGTCAAAACGAGCCGGGGAGGGTGACGCTCATGCAGCTCAGGTGATAGAAGGATGCAGTTACCAGACCGCCAAGGAGATAGGTGCTATGTCAGCCGTATTGCATGGGGAGGTAGACTCAGTTATTCTGACTGGTGGACTGGCATACGACAACGCTCATGTGGAGAGAATAAAGGCAATGGTAAACTACATTGCCCCTGTCTTTGTCTATCCTGGCGAGGATGAACTTAAGGCATTGGCATTCAATGGTTACCTGGCCATTACCGGCCGAATTTCCGTCAGGGAATACAAAGAGTCCTCCTGACCTTCAGACCTTCTCATGGCGCTGACAACGCCACCGGCAGTATCTTTCCGTTGAAGAATCTGTTGCCGTTAACGGCAAAATCAGCTATGAATGATGCCATGTCTGCTGCTGACACTGGCGCGGTGAAGCCGGGGAAAGCCCTGCTGAACATCTCGGTCTGCACGGCACCCGGACAGAGACAGTTAAATGAGATGCCCCTTTCTGAATATTCCGCTGCCAGACACTCGGTAAGAATGGCCAGTGCACCTTTGGTGGCGCTGTACCACGAAAGGCCAGGAAACTTGAGACTGCCCTGAAATCCGCCCATGCTACCTATGTTAATCACATGTGACCCTCTTTCCATCAGTGGCAGCAACTCCGCCGTCAACATTGCTGCCGAGACAAAATTCACCGTAAGAGATGATGCTATGTCAGATTCACTGTGATCCTCAAAAGGCTTGTTCACCAGGTGGCCGGCATTGTTAATCAGTATATCCAGTCTCCCGATCTCCCGTTTCAACCTGTTTTTAAGCTCCCTGAGCGACGATTTGCCTGAGGCAATATCCATGGGCACTGCAATTATATTATCATGGCTCGAAGCACCTGAGAGGCTTTTCAGCGACTTTATGCCGCGGGCAATTGCATAGATTCTGTGCTTCGGGTCATCCGAAAGACGAAGGGCCACCTCTCGACCAATGCCTGAGGAGGATCCTGTTATTACTATATTCATCTTATTGTCAGTGTAATATTGATGTTAAGCGTTATTTAATGCGGTCATTTACTGTAAATTTACTGTTTTTTAACTTTATTTGTAGCCTCAAAATGAGGTTAATGGGTATAATGAGAAAGATCCTTGCAATTGTGGTTTTGCTGGTGATGGCTGCAGGAGCGGCCGGACAGGAAACGGAGAAGACAACACGGGAGGAGACTCCTCCGCTGAGACAGCGGCTCTTTTTCGGAGGATCATTTGGATTGCAGTTCGGGACTGTAACAAATATCGAAGTGGCGCCCCTTGTAGGCATATGGCTTCTCCCGAGGATTGCCGTAGGAGCAGGACCCTCATTTCAATACTTCAAGGATCCGTTCGGCAGAACCACAATATACGGCGGACGGGCAATGACCCAGCTGACGCTGATACAGGATCTGAATAACATAATTCCCATTGGGATGAATACAGGCATCTTTGCTCATGCAGAGTATGAAGCACTCAGCCTGGAAAAAGCCTTTTTCACAACTGTACCGGAAGGTTCGGGCCGCATGTATTATGGCAGCTTCCTGGCAGGAGCAGGGTTATCACAGAAGGCCGGGAAAAGATCAAGCCTTAATATCACATTCCTCTGGAGTATTACTGGTAATGAGTACGGGTTGCATGATACTCCGGAGATCAGGATAGAATTCTACTTTTAATTGATATGATTTATTTTAAAGTATTTTAAATAATATAATTATGAAAATTGAGAACAACAGATTTGCTTCGCTGGCTTATACTCTCCACGAGGGCGACAGGGATGGCAGGGTGATTGAAACGGTAGAGGAGACTGCTCCTCTTGGATTTGTTTTCGGGGCAGGCCGGTTACTTCCGGCATTCGAGGCAAACGTGGCAGGACTGGAAGAGGGAGCTTCATTTGAATTCAGCCTTCATGCTGCAGATGCCTACGGCGAGGTGCGCGAAGAGATGGTAATAAATCTTCCCAGGAATATATTTGAGGATGAAGGCGTCCTCAGGAGTGAGGTTTGCTATGTGGGCAATACAGTGCCTATGATGGACTCCCAGGGCAACCGCATGAACGGCGTCGTTATCGAGATTGGGGATGCTTTCGTAAAGATGGATTTCAATCATCCTCTTGCCGGTACTGACCTCCATTTTGCCGGAAAGGTGGTGGGTGTGCGTGAAGCAACGCCAGAGGAACTCATGGGACCATCGGCCGGCGGCTGCTCCTCATGCGGCAGCAAAAACAGCGGCTGCGGCGGCAGCTGCGGAGAGTAACCAGTCAGCAATCGGCAGTTGGCAGTCAATCAATTTGTTAAAATTGCTGACTGCATACTAAACCTGGAGCTCTTCTCCTTCCGACTTGGCAATGATTACTGCACCACAGGTGTCACCGTAAACGTTGATGGCAGTCCGGAACATGTCGAGGATGCGATCAACGGCCAGGATCAATCCGATTCCTTCAAGAGGTAATCCCACAGCATTAAGCACTACGGCCATCATTACAAGTCCGGCCATGGGAATGCCGGCTGACCCTATGGCTGCAAGCAGGGCCGTAAAGACAATGACAAGCTGCTGACCCAGCGTCAGGTCTATGCCATAAGCCTGGGCTATGAACATCACCGCCACGCATTCATAGAGGGCGGTGCCGTTCATATTTATAGTAGCGCCCAATGGCAGAGTGAAGCTGGCAATCTTGTTAGAGACACCGTTCTTTGTCTCAACAGTCTCCATGGAAAGAGGCAGCGTGGCATTGGAGGAGGATGTGGAGAAGGCTGTTAACATAACTGTTGACATGTTCTTCAGATGCTTCATGGGATTGGCCCTGCCAAGAAACTTCACCAGCAACGGCAGTGTAACGAAGCCCTGTACCACCAGGCCAAGCACCACAGTCAGAAAATAAATCCCCATGCTTCCGATCACCTCGCCTACCTGGTTCCCGCTGTTGATCTGCTGCGAGAGCACCTTGGCAATGATGCTGAATACTCCCAGGGGAGTAAACCTGATCACAAACAGCGTGATCTTCATTATCACATCCAGTATCGCATTGACTACATCAACAAGCACTACCCTCGATTTCTCACCTACCCGGGTGACAAAGAATCCCGCCAGTATCGCAAAGAAGATGATTGAAAGCATATGCGCCTCTGACATCGCTTTTATGATATTCGTGGGAACGATGTTGATAAGCGTCTGCCCGAAACTCTCCTTGCCCGCCGATATCTCCTCTACCGGCACCTGCAAACCCAGATCAGCCCCCACACCAGGCTTTATCAGCTGTACGAACAGGAAGCCCGTGATTATTGCCAGGAAGGTGGAAAGGACATAATACCCCATGGTCTTCAATCCTAACCGGCCCAGGTTTTCTGCAGAACCCACACTTGCAACACCTGTCATGATAGAACAGAAGATGAGCGGAACGATAACCATGTTCAGTCCCCTGAGAAAGATCTCACCCATCCAGTTTGTGTATTTTGTAAGATGGGGGAAGAAATAACCGAACAAACCACCCAGTGCCAGCATGATAAGTATCTGCCAATGCATGGCAAGAGAGAATTTTCTTTTAACCATATGCTAATTGTTAATACCGGATCAGATAGAAAACCTGCTTTATCCTTTGGCGGATGAAGATAATTAAAAGATTACTCAGTAAAAGATGTTTTAAATTATGTTTCCAGAATTTAATATTTCCTGTTAATGGCACAGACAGCGTGAAAAAATGAATTCTCATCGAGTTGTATCAAATGAAAGAAAAAAAACAACCCAATAGCCTCTGGCCGGACATCAAATTACAGATGTAAACCTATCTAAAGATTGCTTTCAGACAATAATTATTTACACATGTAATGATACTGGATGTAACTTTGTAAATATATATCGGCACTCTATGTGGATATATATAATACATTGTATATCAGCATATTATAATGCTCAATTAAATATATGGTCAAGACCTGGAATAGGATTGATAGTGTAATTCATTAGATTCAATGGATTTTATTGACATAAATAGCTATTAATCAATTAAAATACATATCTAAACTATAGTATTTGTTCTGATATTTAAAGACATTATTACACATCGTTGCCACCTGAACCTTCAATTATAGTAAATTCAATTAATCTTGAAGTTACACATGTAAACTGTAAATAATGACAGCGGTAATTTTATATTTATTTACATTTGTAAAAAGCAATTGATATGATGAAAGATCGGATTCAGGCCTTTTTACAGAATGAAAACAAGAGTTACGCCCAATTTGCAGAGGAAATAGGTGTTCAGGCTTCGGGGATTTCACATATTCTCTCCGGAAGGAACAATCCCAGCCTCGATTTTGTGATTAAGATGCTGCACAGGTATACATCACTCTCTGCTGAATGGCTGTTGTTCGGACGGGGTCCGATGTACAGTAGCGTATCCCAGCCCACCCTGTTCGGCGAGGAGATGCCTCAGGGCGTATTAGAGGAGGAAACAGGAAATGAGCTGACTGGTACCGCAGAGGAAGGTTCGGAGACTTCAGAGAGCTCCGGAATGGCTTTACAGGATGAAACTGCTCACCCTGATTCTCCTGGTATGAGTACCAGGCGTATTACCAGGATCATAATGTTCTATTCCGACAAAACATTTACCGAATATCTTCCATCCTGACAGGATTTCCTCAAATTGTCTATTTTTGCTGTTAAAGCTGCGAGATGAAAAAGCGGGTTGAAGATCTTACGGTTACTGAGAACAGGATGCTGGCAGAAGGTTTCTTTCTCCTGAAAGTCCAATCACCGCAGGGATTACCCGAAATAAAACCGGGACAGTTTGTGCAGGCACTGGTGAATGACAGTCCTGCCACCTTTCTCCGCAGACCGCTATCAGTGCACGACGTTGATCCATCCTCCGGCATTCTTTCTCTTCTTGTGCAGGTTGCCGGGCCGGGCACTGAAAGACTGTCGCGCCTGGCTCCCGGTGACAGGCTTAACATTATCTACCCGCTGGGCAATTCATTCACACTTCCTTCACCAGGCGAGAAGGTGCTGCTCACAGGTGGCGGATGCGGTATGGCCCCTCTTCTCTACCTGGCCAGAAAAATAAGCGAAGCGGGCATTCAGCCTCACTTTGCCCTGGGTTTCAGGAATCGCTCCAGGATTCTCGAACACGATGAATTCCTGAAACTGGGACCGGTGTGGATATCTACAGAGGACGGCTCTCAGGGTCAAAGGGGTTTTGTGACCAACATCCCAGCCTTCGGGGAACAGGTGTGGGACAGGGTCTACTGCTGCGGTCCTGAACCGATGATGAAGGCAGTGGCTGCCGAATGCAGCCGCAGAAGAATCTTCTGTGAGGTTTCGCTTGAAAACCTCATGGCTTGCGGAATGGGAATATGCCTTTGCTGTATCGTGCCAACAACCTCCGGAAACCTCTGTTCATGTACTGATGGCCCGGTATTCAATATAAACCAACTGAAATGGCAGACCTCAGCATAAGAATAGGATCGCTGGAGATGCGTAATCCAGTCATGCTTGCCTCCGGGACATGCGGTTACGGGGCCGAACTGGATGATTTCTTCGATCTCTCTGAACTGGGTGCAATTATTGTAAAGGGAACAACCCTTGAGCCCAGGGAAGGCAATGACTACCCGCGAATGGCTGAAACAGCCTCAGGAATGCTCAATGCAGTAGGCTTGCAGAATAAGGGCATAGATTATTTCGAAAGAAACATATATCCCCACCTTGCTGAATATGATACAAACATAATTGTCAACGTAAATGGCAATACCATTGAGGATTATGTTGAACTCTCCGGGCGGATTCAGAAACTCAATGCAATTCCGGCCATTGAACTAAATATCTCATGCCCCAACGTGAAGAAAGGAGGGATGATCTTCGGGACTAACCCCGCCTCGGCCAGGGAGGTCATTTCAGCAGTGCGCAAAGTCTACAGCAAGACCCTTATTGTGAAACTTTCACCCAATGTGACGGATATTACTGAGTTTGCCCGTATCTCTGAGGAGGAGGGAGCTGAAGCAGTCTCCCTGATCAATACACTGCTGGGTATGGCTGTAGATGTGACAACCATGAAACCAAAGCTTTCAACCATTACTGGCGGACTGTCGGGACCGGCAGTCAAACCTGTGGCCCTCAGGATGGTATGGCAGGTGGCCCGGGCTGTCAGTATACCCGTGATCGGCCTGGGAGGAATCATGAATGCCGGTGATGCCCTCGAATTCATTATGGCAGGGGCTACAGCCATCCAGGTGGGTACAGCATCATTCATTGAACCACGTACGGGCATAGAAGTGAAAAACGGTATTGAAAAATTCCTTGTTGAAAAAAATCTTGATTCAGTCGGAAGAATTACTGGTATAATTAATAGGATATAAATTCAATTTGCTTTAAATTTGTAACATTAAAGGCGGAATTGTATTCATTGACTAAATTATAGAAAGTAATCATGGCAGAAAATTTGCAAATTGACAATCTGGACAGAAAGATTCTGGACATTATAACAAAGAATGCGAGGATCCCGTATCTGGAGGTTGCACGCGACTGCAACGTGTCAGGTGCGGCTATCCATCAGAGGGTCCAGAGACTGATCCGGCTGGGTGTAATAAAGGGATCTGAGTTTAAGGTCGATCCTATTCTTGTAGGATTCAGGACCTGCGCATACATTGGCCTCTATCTCGACAATCCCGGTAAATACAGGGAGGCAATCAATAAACTGAAGGACATTCCTGAAGTCATTGAGTGTCACTACACAACCGGTAACTACTCTCTCTTTATCAAGGTCTATACTCATGACAATGAGCATCTGCGTGAGGTGCTGACAGAAAAGATTCAGTCCATCACAGGCATTATGCGGACTGAAACCCTGATCTCTCTCGAGGAGTCGATCAGCAGACAGATACCGGTTCTGTCGAAGTAACAGATGCCCAGTCTCAATAAACATAAGGTTGTCCGCCAGGATAGCCTTTTTTTTATGCTTGCAGGCTGTTACAATGCTTTATGCGCTAAGCGCAATGGATTCCCGCAGGGGATAAAGAATTGTAGCACAGGTAGCAGATAATGGTGTATTCCCCGTAGGGGATTAAGAATTGTAACACAGGTAACAGATAACGGTGTATTCCCCGCAGGGGATTAAGAATTGTAGCACAGGTAACAGATAATCGTGTATTCCCCGTAGGGGATTAAGAATTGTATAAGAAAAAGCAGCCTTCCGGCTGCCTCCGTGATCCAGCTGGGGCTCGAACCCAGGACCCCATCCTTAAAAGGGATGTGCTCTACCAGCTGAGCTACTGAATCTGTCCTTTTTTTTGAGAGTGCAAATGTAGAGCAAAAAATTTTGCCATCAAAAAAAAATCCTCACTTTTACCGAAATTATCAAAAAAACATTCCCTGGTGGCAGCAGCACCAAAATCTCATTATATTTATCGTCCATCTGAGAGCAAATGAGACGCAATATTTTCCAGGATAAAGTAGTGATTGTGACCGGGGCATCCTCGGGAATCGGCAGAGCAACTGCCCTTGAATTTGCGCGACAAGGAAGCAAGGTGGTTATCGCAGCACGCAATGCAGAACGTCTCTCTTCCCTGGAACAGGAGATCACCACTATGGGCAAAGAGACATTGGTTTGTATTACTGACGTCTCAAAGGAGGAAGATTGCCGCAGACTTGTTGATAAAACTGTGGAACGGTTTGGCACCATTCATATCCTTGTCAATAATGCAGGCATATCAATGAGAGCTTTATTTGATGATGTAGAAATGTCAGTATTAAAGCGTCTTATGGATGTCAATTTCTGGGGCACAGTCTATTGTACCAAGTATGCCCTGCCGTACCTCGTGTCAAACAGGGGATCAATTGTGGGTGTCTCATCCACGGCAGGATTTCATGGACTTCCCGGCCGCACCGGTTATTCCGCCTCCAAATTCGCCATGCATGGTTTCCTGGAGACAGTAAGGATAGAGAACCTTAAGGAGAAGCTGCATGTCATGATCATCGCTCCGGGTTTCACGACATCAGAAGTACGAAAGCATGCGCTGCTCGCCGATGGCACGGAGCAGGGTAACTCACCCAGATCCGAGAAGAAACTTATGTCTGCTGAACATGTGGCGCGTTGGATACTCCAGGGCATACGTAAGAAGAAGAGAAACAAGATCATGACCTGGGCGGGCCGTTTTACAGCACTGCTTCAGAGAGTCGTTCCCGCATTGGTAGATTATGCTTATTATCTCGAGATGAAGAGGGAACCCGATTCACCGCTTAAGTAAACACCATGGCTGAACTGGCAGCACAGATCCGCAGCAGGCAGAACCTGGTGCTAAAGGCACTGCCTCCTCCTGTCTCCAGGGAAGACAGGAAGATGCTCAGCACCGCCGTTGACATCGCACGGGCATACTATCCGGCTGAGACCAAATACCTTGGCGAACCGTTGCCACTCTATTACCTCGAACTGGCAAGAGTAACTGCTGCAGATATCGGACTGGGTCTCTCAGCCGTCATAAGCGCCCTGCTCTCCGGCATCAGCGAAGAATCTGATTCCTGGGAAAAGATTGATGATCTTGGAGATAAATCTGTCAGAGAGGTTGTAAGGGGTCTCTCCCGCGTTACAGCCCTGAAGGGAAGAGATTTCACAGGACAGGCTGAGAATTTTCGCAAGCTTCTTCTTTCCCTGGCTGACGATGGGAGAGTTATACTGATTGCTCTTGCGGAGCGACTCCTTATAATGCGGCGTCTCGACCGGCTGCCGGAGAAGGAGCGTCTCCCCCTGGCTTCAGAAACTTACTTCCTCTTCGCTCCTCTGGCTCACCGGCTGGGCTACTATAATATCAAGTCAGAAATGGAAGACCTGGCAATGCGATTGATGGAGCCGGCCGAATACAATGACATTGAGGCGCGACTGAAGCAGACTACCACCTCAAGAAACAGGTTGATAAGAGAGTTCTCCGGACCGGTGATGGAAAAACTCGATGCCATGGGCATCCGATACAAGCTCAAAAGCCGCACCAAATCAATCCATTCCATATGGCAGAAAATGCAACGGCAGGGAGTAGCCTTCGAAGAGGTCTTCGATATCTTCGCCATAAGGATAATCATTGATACTGATCCTGCCCACGAGAAGTCGTCTTGCTGGCAGGTCTACTCCGTGGTGACCGATCTCTACCAGCCTGATCCGAGCAGGATGCGCGACTGGATATCTGTGCCAAAAACGAACGGATATGAATCGCTCCACACCACTGTGGTAACACCTGCAGGCAAATGGGTGGAGGTGCAGATCCGCACAACACGTATGGATGAGATTGCCGAAAAAGGCCTGGCTGCACATTTTCGCTACAAGGGCGTCAAGGGTGAAGGCGGCCTGGATGCCTGGATGGCACAGATGCGCGACGTACTTGGAACATCGGAAAAGGAGGGAAGCGAGTTTCTTGGAGATATCCGCCCGGGCCTCTATGCCGACGAAGTCTTCGTCTTTACACCCAGGGGAGAGGTGAGGCAGCTGCCCGTGGGCGCCACACTGCTCGATTTTGCCTTTGACATCCATACAGAGGTTGGTTCCAAATGCACGGGAGGGAAGGTAAACGGACGAAATGTACAGCTCAAACATGTGCTGCAGAACGGTGACCATGTGTCAGTCATCACTTCCTCCAGGCAAAGTCCGAAACGCGACTGGCTGTCGTTTGTAGTGACCAACAAGGCCAGGACAAAGATCAAACAGGCTCTTAACGAGGAAAAATTCCGGCTTGCAGCCGAAGGGAAAGAGATGCTTACCCGGAGAATGAAAAACTGGAAAATTCCCTATGGAGATGCCACCGTGGTAAAACTGCTTACGGAATACGGATTCAAAACCTCTCAGGATCTCTATTTCAGTATCGCTATCGGTGAGATAGACCTGCTCCAGGTAAAAAAGGTTCTTATCAGGAGCGATGAACAGCCAGGGGAGAGCCTCGCCAGGACACCGGAAATACAGGTCCAGGAAGATGTAACTGTGAGCGGAGGGGATTATCTTGTTATAGATGAGAGGGTTGAAGGACTGGACTACAAACTGGCCAAATGCTGTAATCCTGTCTTTGGCGACAGGATCTTCGGATTCGTGACAGTGCTTGAGGGAATCAAGATTCACCGTGTAACCTGTCCCAATGCTGACTTCATGATATCCAACTTCCCATACAGGATGGTGAGAGCGCGATGGACAAGGCTCGACTCCTCGAGAGGTTTTCTCTCTTCCGTGCGGATTACGGGAGTGGAGAACCTTGGAATAGTTGCGAGAATCTCTGAGATAGTGTCTGAATACCGGGGAGTGGCAGTCAAAAACTTCAATTACTCTATGAATAACGGTCTCTTTGAAGGAAGAATAGAACTGCTCGTTCCGAATATAAACGTTCTGTACAGTATCATAAAGAAAATTCAATCAGTCAAGGGCATTACCCGGGTCACCAGGGTGGATAGCTAGGCTCAGTCGGCAGTCAGCAGTTGGCAGTCAGCAGTAGTGAAGGCGATGATAATCTTACTGTTACTTGTTGCATTGCCAACACTAATGTCTCTTGCCTCTTGCCTGACTGATCAATACCTCGGATCCGGCCTGACCGGCAGCCTGGCCATCTTCTCCACCTCAACGGAGGTATAGCCGAACTCATCAACTATCTTTCCCTGGATCAGGTAGGTGCCGCTGCCGCGAAATGGCCAACCCGCCAACGACTGCGGGAAATGGGTAGTGTCAAAGAACTCTCCCTCATGGTCGATGAAGCAGCCGAAATTCATCCACTCATTCTTAACCGTTTTGATGTACTTGACAGTAACAAGGTGGCCTACCATCCTTACACTGCGGCCGATGGCGCTTTTCATGCCGGCGGCGGTAACCTCACCCCTGAATTTTGTCTGCAGCATATCAAACCATGTCAACGTTACGGGAAAGCCGAGCAGCTCTATCTCGTCATAGGCATCTTCAACTTTCGACTGTTCGAAAGGAGGCATGGTGAACCTTTTCGGCTCGGGATTGAAAAGGGTACGCGCCGTCTCACTCTTGCCCCTGTTGATGAGCATGTGAGCCTCCCACAGCAGAGCCGCCTTGCTCTTCCCGGTAAAACGAAAGGCACCCGTGCGGATCAGTATGACAGTCTGTTCCAGGCCTGGACCAATACGTGAGATAAAATCGTCTAAACCTTTGAAATCCGAGTTTTTATTGCGCTCATTTATGATACTCATTGCCAGGTTGGTTTCGAGTCCCTGGATGTGGATCAGCCCTATGAAAATAGTCCTGTCACTGATGCAGGTTTTATATGTGCTGCGGTTGATGCATGGGGCCTCTATGAGGGCTCCCTCGCGACGTGCCTCCTGCACGTACACCCATGTCCGGTAGAACCCGCCGAAGTTGTTGATGACGGCCACCATGAACTCCAGCGGATAGTGTGCTTTCAGCCAGAGGCTCTGGAAGCTCTCCACGGCATAGGAGGCTGAGTGAGCCTTGGAGAAGGAGTAGCCGGCAAACGACTCTATCTGGCGCCATACCTCCCTGGTGATTTCCTCCGGGTATCCTTTGGCCCTGCAGTTGGCAAAAAAACGTTCTGTGATCTTCTGCATCTCCTTCCTGGATCGGTACTTGCCGCTCATCGCCCTGCGCAGCGTGTCCGCGTCAGACAGGTCAAGACCGGCGAAGTGATGACACACCTTCAGCACATCCTCCTGGTATACCATTACACCATAGGTCTCGCTGAGAAGATCCTTCATCACCGGGTGGATGTACTCAAATTTGTCAGGGTGATGGAAGCGGTAGATGAACTGACGCATCATCCCCGAGCGTGCCACGCCGGGCCTGATGACCGAGCTTGCCGCTACAAGTGTCAGGTAATCATCACATTTCAGTTTTTGCAGCAGTCCGCGCATGGAGGGACTCTCAATATAAAAGCAGCCTTTGGCATCGCCGCGGCGCAGGTGATCCTTTACCAGGGGATCATTCTTGAAGTGCTGTACGGCATGCACGTCTACATCCACGCCGCGGTTGTAACGTATCACCTCTGCGCTCTCCCTTATGTGGCCTATACCCCTCTGACTCAGTATGTCAAGCTTCTCATAGCCAAGCTCTTCGGCTGTGTACATGTCCCATTGTGTGGTAGGGAACCCTTTGGGCGGCATGTCAAGGGCCGTATAGCAACAGAGCGGATCCTCGGAGATGAGTACCCCACCGGCATGGATGCTGCGCAGGTTTGGAAAGTCAGCAATCCTGTTCCCGGTTTCAAAGATAAGATCCTGTATCTCACCGCGATTACTCTCGGCGGAGGGAGCAGATATGAGGGCATCAATCTCGTCAGCGGGCAATCCGTGCACCTTGCCCAGCTCGCGGACAATCGACTTGCCTCGAAAGGTGTTGACTGTTCCCAACAGGGCGGTATGCCGGTGACCGTAACGGCGGAAGATATACTCGGTGACAGTATCGCGTTCCTTCCATGAGTAGTCTATGTCAAAGTCGGGCGGCGAGGTGCGTTTGGGATTAATGAACCGCTCGAAGTAAAGGTTCAGGTCGATGGGGTCAACGTTGGTGATCTTCAGGCAGTAAGCAACCACTGAGTTGGCCCCGCTGCCACGCCCCACGTGGTAGAATCCGCAGGCCATCGAGTAACGGATGATGTCCCATGTTATGAGGAAGTATGCCGAGAAGCCGAGACGGTCAATTATCTCCAGCTCATGCCTCACTCGTTCCTCGGCCACCTTATTGTTTGTCCCGTAGCGGTACTTCATGCCATCCCATGCCAGCTTCTCCAGCAGAAGCTTGTCGTCATACCTGCTGGCCGAGTATATCTTCTTGTTTTTAGGGGTGGTGAAGTCTATCTCCAGGGAGCAGTCGTTCAGCAGCCTGCGGGTGTTGTCTGTTACCTGAGGCCACATGGAGAAGGGGCGGGAAGCCTCCTCTCCAGGTATGATGGACTCGTCGGGCGAGGCAGTCATCTCCGTGGTGAGGCGACTGAGGAGGGTGTTGTTGCTTATTGCCCGCAGGCTGCGGTGGACGGGGTAGTCGGCGGGCGATTCCATGGTGACGGGATGGAGAATGACACATTTTGCTATATCGCTCTTTTTCATTGAGATAAGACGACCGGCGGCTGAGGGGCGTATGCCGAGATACTCGTTGTCGCGCAGCGCCGGTGGGGTGATAATGTCGCCAGTCACGGAGCCGGCCATGGCGCTGCCGTTCCTGCCGTCGCCTTCTCTGATGCTGTTCATTCCTGCCGCTGCATTGCCGTTCCTGCCTCCTCCCGTGGTGGTAGCACCGGCGGTGCCATTCACTCCGCCGCCGGCCGGGTAGATGACATAAGCATTGGGGAAGGAGGGAGGACGCGCAGGGAGTGGCTCACCGCTGATGTTATGACGGGTAAGGAACTCATTCAGCTCCCTGAAGCCCTCGTTGTTGCGTGCTATGCCGATGTACAGCAGCCTGTTGCCGTCACGGAACTCTATCCCGGCCGCCGGGGTGATGTCGCGGCTGCGGCACTCACGCACGAAGTCAGGCACCCCCGTGGTGTTGTTGATGTCAGTCAACACCATCCGCTTCACGCCCGCAGCCGCGGCGAGCTCAGAAAGGCGCTCCACGGAGAGGGTGCCGTATCGCAGGCTGTAATATGAGTGGCAGTTTATATACATTCCTCCGGTTTTCAGTAGGCAGTCGGCAGTCAGCAGTAAATCAACAACTTCCACTACTGCCTACTGCCTACTGCCGACTGCTGACTAATGATAGTGCCATCCCCGCAGGCGTTCTTCCATGCATGATTTCTCCGCCAGCAACTCCGTTGCCTTTCTGAGCTCGCGCTCGCTGCGCTCCGCGACGGTCATCACCCCGGCGGCCCGGCGGATGGCATGCCGGCCGAAACGGCCCCGAAGATTATCCATTGTCATATAGAGGCTAACCATCTCGGGCGTATCCTCGAACATGTTCAACTGCTGTACCCCGCGCACCAGCCCGCTCACCTTCACCCCGATAAGCCTGATGAGCATGCGCCGCTGCCAGAGACGCCGGAAGAGACTCTGTGCTTCACTGATGAGCACATGGTCAAAGGCGGTGTAAGGTATCCGCTGCTGCAGCGTGTGAGTGTCAAAGTCAGAGTACCGTATCCGCACTGTGAGACACGATGCCAGCTTCTCCTGGCGGCGCAGCTCATAGGCCAGCCTCTCGGTCATGCTCACTATCATCTGGTTGAGCATAACCGTGTCAGTGGTGTCGCGTTCAAAGGTATGCTCGGTGCTGATCGACTTTTGCTCGGAGTAGCTGATGACAGGCGTGTTATCGATGCCGTTGGCCTTCTTCCATATCTCCAGTCCGTTCTGACCCATGAGCGACTCCAGCATCTCGGCCGGGATGTTCCTCAGCGTATTTATCGTGGAAATGCCCATCGAGCGCAGCGTGTGGTATGTCTTCTGGCCTATCATCGGTATCTTCCTGATGGAGAGCGGGTCAAGGAAGGGGAGAACCTGCTGTTGTGCCACTTCCCTCTCACCGTTGGGCTTCGCCTCGCCGGCAGCTATCTTCGAGACGGTCTTGTTGACCGACAGTCCCAGGGAGATGGGCAACCCAGTCTCGTTTATGATAGTGTCACGCAGCTCATGCGACCAGCGGGCACAGCCGTGAAAGCGCTCCATCCCGGTGAGATCAACATAGTGTTCATCCACTGACGCCTTCTCATAGAGAGGCGCCTTATCGGCAATGATGTCAGTCACCATCCTCGAGTATTTCGTGTACATCTCCATATCACCTCGGATGTAAACCGCCTCGGGGCACATGGCACGCGCCATCTTCATCGGCATGGCCGAGCTGATGCCGAAGCTGCGGGCTTCGTAGCTGCAGCTCGATACCACTCCGCGGTCAGAGCTGCCGCCGATGATCACGGGACGACCATTGAGCCTGCTGTCGCGAACTCTCTCCACCGACACGAAGAAGGTGTCAAGATCAAGATGCAATATACTCCGGGTGTCCATGGTTCAGTCTCCAGTTAATTCAGGCAATAGGCAGTAGGCAGTAGTGGGAGTAGGCAGTCTTCAGTCAGTCAGTCAGTTAATGATGGCGGACTGTAGATTGCAGGCTGCCGTTATGGCCATTGATTGATTTGCTGTCATGCTTTTACAATTCTTATTGGTCTACGACCAATCTAATGGTATTCATAATTATATCTATGCAATTCTTGAAGCTCTGCGCGCTATCATTGCCAACACTAATGCCTAATGCCTATTGCCTGCTCCCTGTTTTTTTCATTTTCTGCTTGTTATTTCAAAAACTTAATTTATCTTTGATTAGTAATTAATCAAACTTCTGATTACAATATAATCAATTTTTGTAATATGTACTTCACATCGAACATAAAATTTTTGAGAAAACGCAGGGGGCGCACGCAGGATGACGTGGCGTCGGCCCTGCAGATGAAGAGGTCAACCCTCAGCGGTTACGAGAATGGCGTGGCACAGCCCGGCATAGAGGCTTTAGTGGCCTTCTCAGGTTATTATAACATCTCTCTTGACACCCTGCTCAAGATTGACCTCACCCGTCTTTCAGAGAGTCAGCTGGGTGAGCTCGAGAGGGGATATGACGCCTATATTAAAGGAAGTAACCTCAGGGTGCTTGCCACCACAGTCACTCCGGACAACCGTGAGAACATCGAGCTGGTGAGCGAGAAAGCCAAGGCAGGCTATACCACCGGCTATGCTGACCCGGAGTTTATCGGTGACTTACCCCTGTTCAACCTGCCATTCCTGTCGCCAAACCGAAAGTACCGAACCTTTCAGCTGAAGGGTGACTCCATGCTGCCCATACCCGACAAGGCGTGGGTTACCGGTGAGTTCCTGCAGGACTGGCATGATATCAGGAGCGGGCAGGCATATATCATTCTTACGTCAAATGACGGAATTGTCTTCAAGGTGGTCGAAAACAATATAGAAAAAAGCGGCAGGCTGGTGCTCTATTCCCTGAACCCGCTCTATGAGCCCTACGAAGTCCATATAAATGATGTCAGGGAAGTCTGGAAATTCGTAAATTACATAAGCAATGAGTTGCCGGAACCGGTGCTGCCGGAGAAACAGCTCCTCCGTACCGTTGCATCGATGAAGCAGGATCTGTACCAGCTCAAAAAGAGCATCGGCCGTGACATAGAGGATGCTGAAGAAATGTGAGCCTGAAATTGTTCAGAAACCGAAAAATCAGGAGTTAATGAATGTCTTACAGTGTGATTTTTAATGTTGATGAATGTCCTTAAAAAAATCTGTCATGAAAAAAGCTACTTTTCTGCTGGTCATACTTCTTCTGGCATCCTTTGCCGGGGCTTTTTGCCAGATACCTCTGGACCTGAAAGCCAGGCATCGCACTACAGGTGAAATGGTCACCTTTAAAAATGCCGGACGTTCGCGCGGATCCCTTATAGTTCAGACAGCCCTGGATCCGGCGACAGGAAAAACCAATGATGTCAAACAGTTTGAACTCAGGCAATATGAATTCTTCCCGGGTAATATCGAATCGCTCTGGCAGAAGTTATTACTGGAGTCAAAGGTATATGACGACCTCCTCAAATCAGGCTATGATTATGAGCAGAGATTTGCTATGGAGGAGATGATGAAGGACTACATCAACAGTGTGGAACAGACCAATTCATTCTATATAGACAGTTACCTTGAAGCAAAGCTTTATAGTATCCTGAGGATGGTCTACCCGGTCCGCCACACTGATAAACGGCCTGGGATCCTTAGCCTGCGGATACTTGCAGAAATTACCCCCGATGCATGGGTTGGTCCCGATGGCACGATGATAATTACCACTGGTATGATAACTGCGGTGAACAGTGAGGCAGAGCTGATGGCACTGATGGCCCAGGAAGTAGCACATTTTGCCCTGGATCATCAGCTGGCAAGATATAAAAAACTTCTGGTCAGCGAATTGGAACCTGCCCTGGGCAATGTTATCAGGTACACCACACAGCAGGAACTACTGGCAGACAAGTGCGCGGTGTCAGTCCTGCTGCCATACAGCATGAAATCCTCAGCCCTTGCCTCAATGCTTAAGAAAGTGCTTGAGGCAGGAGAGCTGATGGGCAATTACTACCTTGGATCTGCCAGCGGATATTTTCCTGATGCTGCCACAAGGGCAGCTACATACTCGGACACAGTTAAATATTTCTCTACTGATTATGAACGACTTATAGCACCTGTAATGTCATTTAATGCATTCATGGCATATAACCAGTCACACTACCTTCTCTGTCGTCGGCTCCTTGAGAGGAATATTGCCTCAGGGGTGGCAACAGCTGATGACATGGTTCTTCTTTCTCAGGCGATGATGAACCTTTCCGGCTCGGACACAGAGGATGAGCAGGCGCTTTCAATGGTACGCTCTGTCACAGAAGGTGTTGCAGAACCACCACCGGGGGCATTCAAGCAGGAAGCACTCCTTCTTTTAAGGATGGATCGCAGGGATGAAGCAGAAACAGCACTCCTGAAATGCGTTGAGGCACTGGACCGGGAGGAAAAAAAGTACTCTGCCATGCCGGGCGACTGGTCGCAGATGATGAACTACCTGCAGTCCGAGAAAGATTGGGTAAAAAGAACCCTCAGGAGATGAAAGGTGAATGACCGACAGATCGTGCATAGCTCCCGGGGGATGATCTGAGAATGATTTGACCATCATAAGGAACTCCCGGGGGATGATCTG
>JAAZAP010000086.1 GCA_012514255.1 Bacteroidales bacterium
ATTGATCCCAACAGTATCCAGGTGCGTGGTGAAGGCGATTTCATGGTTATGGGGGTCACCCACAGGAATAACTATCTTGAGAATCCGGCTGAGTCAGCTGACATTAGCAGTCTGAGGGAAAAGATTGAGGTCATTGATATGAAGATAGAGGATGAGAACACGGCCATGGAGGTATTGCTTGAGAAGGAGCGTTTCCTGAAAGCCAACTATGATGTGGTAACCAACAAGTCGACTATCACTCCCGAGCAGCTGAGGGCCCTGATAGATATATACGGCACCAATATGGAGACGGTTAAAAGCTCCATCCTTAAAAAGACAAGGATATTGAAGGATCTAAGGGAGGAAAAGGAGAAGCTGGAGAAGCAGCTGGCAGGTACCCTTGACCGCTCGAAGATGCCCACCGGGGAGATTGTTGTGACCATTACCGGTAACAAGTCTGCAGACGGCAGGCTCAATCTGTCGTATGTGGTCATGAATGCAGGCTGGCGGCCCTCTTATGATATCAGGGTTAATGACATTTCCGATCCGGCTGTCATTGTCTATAAGGCCGACATCTGGCAGCACAGCGGCGTTGACTGGAAAGATGTCAAAGTCAGTCTCTCCAATGCGGCGCCCATGACATCCGGGTTCCTGCCTTCTCTTGAGCCATGGTTTATAGACTTTCATCAGACGTATGCGCTCAATGAGATGGTTGTAACCGCCTACGGCTCCAAGGGCGCACCAGCAACAAGGCAGTCCAAAGCAGTTGAAGAAGTTATGGATGATTTGGAAGAGAGTGCACCCATGCCTGTCACCGTCAGTGAATCAAACATCAGCTTCAGCTTCGATGTAAATGTGCCCAAGACCGTGACAACCGGAGGCAGGCCGGAGAGTGTGGAACTGCAGCGACTGACCGTTCCGGCCACCTACAGCTATGCGGCCATCCCCAAGCTCGCTTCCACCGCATACCTGATGGGATATATCACTGACTGGGAGAAATACAATCTTCTGCCAGGTCAGTCGAATATTTACTTCAGCAATACCTTCACCGGTAAAGGATACATCAATACGGCAGAGCTGACTGACACCCTCCGTGTATCACTTGGAGCAGACAACAGCATCACCGTGAAGCGCGACCGCCGGACCGATTTCACCTCACAGAAACTTATCGGCTCCAACAGGGTGGAGACTCTCTCATTCCTGATCTCGGTACGCAATAACAAGAGCAACGCGGTGACCATTAAACTCAGGGACCAGATCCCTCTGTCGCAGAACAGCAATATCACCGTTGAGGCCGTGGAACTTAGCGGCGGAAACCACAACAGGATAACGGGTGAAGTTACCTGGGACCTCAGTGTGGCACCCCGCGAAACCAAAGAGGTGATACTGACCTACAGTGTCAAATACCCAAAAAACCAGAAGGTAATCCTTGAATAACAGGCAGTTGTATCTTTCTGACATATGAGGTTATCAACAGCTGTTGATAACCTCGTTTTTTATGGCCTATTCATCTCTTTTCATGTGTTTTACAATTGTTAATAACTCTGTTGGTTTTGTGTTACTTTCTTAATGGAAGAAATACCCTGAAAAATTTGATGGTGAGCTACCGGCGTATTATATTTGTTCTACCATGTGAGCGATAAAGA
>JAAZAP010000087.1 GCA_012514255.1 Bacteroidales bacterium
CTTATGTTTCAAAATGTGAAGATAATAATAGTGTTTGAAGATCATTTCTTAAATTTGTGTTCCTAAAAGAATCAGGAAGTCTGATGAGACCGATGTCAACAATAAGTCAGGCAATTATGAGCCGTGCAGACCGCAGTCGCAGGGCGGTTGCGGAGAGGTTGAGGAAATCAACCCCGTTCTGGATCCGTCAGCGGCGCATAATTTTTCTGCTTTACAAGGGAATCAAGAGAGACAATATCTATATCAAGGCTTCAGCCCTGACCTTTTTTACAATACTGTCAGTCATTCCGATGGTAGCTCTTGCCTTTGGCATTGCCAAGGGATTCGGGCTCAATGATGAGCTCAGGGCTCAGATAATAATGCAGTTCCATAACCAGGAGCAGGTTATGAACTGGATACTTGATTTTGCCAATAACACACTTGAGCAGACAAGTGGTGGCTGGCTGGCCGGAATAGGAGTAGTTTTTCTCTTTTCTACTGTAGGGCAACTGCTCAGGTATGTGGAAAATACTTTCAACTCAATCTGGAAGGTTGAAGAGACCAGGGTATGGTATCGCCAGATAACCGATTATCTGGCTGTAATAATCATGGTCCCGGTGCTGTTCATTGCCTCAAGCAGTGCTACTGTACTGGCTACGACCCGGCTGAATGAGATTCTGGGCAGATCGGATATGCTGGAAGGCCTTAAACCGGTGGTCTCCTTTCTTGTTCAACTCATACCGTTCATTCTTCTCTGTACAATCTCCACTGCTGCATTCCTGGCCATGCCCAATACCAGGGTCAGACTAAGGAATGCCCTCATTGCGGGTCTTATAGCAGGCATAGCCTTACAGGTGCTTCAGATACTGTATGTAGAGACCCAGATGGGACTGACGAAGCTTGGAGCCCTTTACGGGAGCTTTGCAGCAGTACCCCTTCTGATGGTGTGGATCCAGATGAGCTGGGTAATAGTACTGATGGGAGCCCAGCTGACATACTATCTGCAGAACATAACCAGGTATGAGTTTGAATTTGATGTACAGACAGTCTCACCCAGACAGAAGAAGAGGTTGTCATTGCTTGTGATGCATTCACTTATCGAGGATTTTGTCAAGGGGGCAGAACCAAGGGCGCCCGAGGGTATTTCCCTGGAGCTCAGTCTACCGGTCAGGACGGTTCATGACTGCCTCGATATGCTCCATGAGGCTTCCCTGGTGACGGAGGTATGGAATGAGGAGCTTGAGATATATGTTTATCAGCCTGCCACTGACATCAACCGCATGACCCTGTCATTCATACTTGATAGGCTTGATTTGTCGGGGTCACAGCATAAGGTAGTGATCAACAATGCTGATTACAGAAAGATAGATACAGCGCTGACCAGGTTTGAGAACATGATAGCCTCCTCTGAAACCAATATCCTTCTCCGGGATCTGTAAAACCTATTTGTTGCTGAAAGGCGAGAGGCGGAACCGCCTTACGTACCTTATGAGTTCCTGAAGTGAATTCCAGTTGTCAAACAGGTAGTGGGGAGCATCCACAATGATCTGGCGTGTCTCGGGGTGCATTGACCAGTAGCTTATCAGGTTTGATGCCCTGAAAACGCGGTCTTCAGTGCCAATAAGCGAATAATCCCACGCAAAACCAGTCTGTACCGGTTCCATCATGCGATTGTAAAGCCATCTCAGCTCGTCCTGGAGTGATTTTTCAGAGCGGGTGGGTATATGGGCGCGATTCTTTTCGAACCTGCTCCTGGTGCCAAAAAGCCTCAGGTAAAATTTCCCCATGCTGTAGTTGGAAATATTGTCCAGCGTCGCCTCAAGTATCTTCAGGGGTATACCGTACTTATCATCCGCAGCCACTGGTGTTCCGTTGATTGCAATGGTCAGGTCAGGTTTGATCCCCATTTTCCTGCTGTAGTATTCCGCTGCCCATACGCCGAGTGACCAGCCTATTACTGTCACTCTTTTGTAAGTCTTCATCTCGGGAAGGATGAGAGGCTCATCAGCGGAATAGTTATAAAAAAGGATAAAGTCGTGGTTGTCAGTGCAGAGGTTTGAAAAGGCTTTTTCATCGATTCCCCATGTGCCGAAGAGTATAACGAGATCCCTGTTATTCTCAAATCTTCGGAGGAATGTTTTCATCGCCGGATAGAA
>JAAZAP010000088.1 GCA_012514255.1 Bacteroidales bacterium
CATCCCATGCATCTGCGCTTGATTCCTTAATGTCTTTCAACTTCGACTTGCCTTCATCCATCTTGAGCTCCAGCTTGTCAATGTTCTCCTGGTATTTGAGCTTCTTCTCTGCCGTTGCATTCCTGGCTTTCTCCCTGAGCCTGTCGATATCATCTCTCCACTCGTCTAACTGGTCCTGGATTTTCTTCTGATAGGTTTCTTTTTGTTCCTGATTTTCCATTTTTTCTAAAATTAATTGTGTTTTGACTTTTGATGTATTGCCTGCTCAATAGAGCCTGACGGTGTTCAGCTTGTCAATAAAGTGCTGAACAACAGCCTGCTGAGCATCAATTTTTGATTTCATTACTGACTGTTCATTCTCATTTCTGGGAATTGATTTGTCAGCCTGGTCTATTGCTGACCTGGCCTTGTTTATCTTCCTTTCTCCCTTGCTGATGTCCTTCTGTAGTTTTTTTCTCCGTTTTTCAAGCTCTTTTATCTGAGTGGCCATGGCATCCCTGCCGGCGCCCACAGGCATTGCCATCATCTCATTGTTCTTGTTGATTATCTCGTTTGAGAGAAGGCTTAGTTCATTATGCTTGACAAGAAGCTTCTCCTGCTCATCATTGACGTTACCACGCTGTTTCCTTGCCGTTCTCTGGGTACGTGCCTTACTGCTTTCAAGGCTGCCCAGATCCTTGTTCAGGTCGCGAAGTATCTTCTCTTCAGCCGCCAGCTCATCCTTGATAAAGTCAATGTACTGTGATTTGGCAAACTCTTTCAGGTAGTTCCTGGCAGAGGTCAGCTGCAGGTCGCCCACGGCCGCTTCCACATACTGATCCTTCTTTAGCTCAATGGAGACAAGCAATCTGCTCAGTGTATCCTCATTCATCAGCCGGCTGTAGATGTTAACCGGAGCAGGGGAGATCTCCTTGACAATGGCGCCGAAGATCGTCATCTCGCCATTTTCAGTCTGCACTTTTGATTTAGTGCCCGTTTCCTGTAACTTGATCCAGTTCTTGAGCACATTGTCAAAGCCGGCTTCGGGAATGGTGACATTGAAACCTGGATACAGATAGTTGCCGAACTGTACACTGTCCTCAAGCACCTTGATCGGTTTCTGTCCGTGGAGTCCCGGCGCTGCAACCAGCAGAACCAGGCATAAAATAAGATAGGGATGTTTCATCTGCGATTAGTTTAGATCATCATTCAAAGGTATATTCTTTTCCTGTAAATCTACAATTTTCAGTAATAAAAATCAAGCCCTGAGGATCACCTAGCCCTGCTCCGGGCCGGCTACTGCCCTGACTGCCCTCTCACCTTCCCTGATGATCTCTGCCGCCTTGTAAAAATCATAGGTTCCATACGATTCCCTTGAAATGCGTACCATGATGTCTATATGGTAATTCCTGAGCGTCAGGGCACCTATCTGTGTGAGCATGATACTGATGCTCCTGTTGTTCAGGTTGAATATGCCTATGTCGTCCTTTTTATTTTTAGGAATATGAGTGCCTGTGCGGTCATTGATTTTCTTAATCTTCCTGAGATGGCTCTTTTCTGTAATCTCCTCCTTCGGCTCTGCCTCGATATGCGGGATGTCGGCATTTACATCAACAACGGCAAGTAGGTCGCCGTCTGACCTCTTCACCCTGTTTATTGGTATCGGATTCACCAGTCCGCCGTCTACAAAGTAGTCGCGCCCCATCCTGAAGGGCTGGAAGAACGTGGGGATAGAGATTGATGCCCTGATGGCATCAAACAGGCTGCCTGCATTGAAGATACGCTCACGGCCCCTTATGAGGTCCGTGGCAACGGCGGAGTAGTGTATAGACAGATCCTCAATCCTGCGGTCAGGGACAATCTCCTTTATCTTTTCCATCACCCTGGTACCCTTGACTAAACCCTTTCTGCTAATACTGATGTCTGTAAGCTTCAGTACTTCCATCATGTCAAGGGTAGTTACCCACTCCTCAAATTCACGGAGACGACCGGAGGCATAAATGCCTCCCACGAGTGCACCCATGGAGGTACCGGCCACCGATGTAATGTTGTAACCATTCTCTTCCAGTACTTTTATTGCTCCTATGTGGGCAAAGCCGCGTGCCCCGCCACTTGATAAAACCAGTGCCACATTCTTTCCCATTATTTTGATCTTTATTGTTTACAGTATCTGTGGTAAACGCTCCGGCGCGTCCCCCCTGCCTTGTCCTCCTCAGGCCTCCCTTGTCAGTTCATCAGCCATGGAGGAGAGGAACAAAAGGTTTTCTGCCGGCGTCTCCGGGGTAACCTCACATCCGGCGGAGAGAATGGCACGGCCTCCTGCCTCGCTGAAAAAATCCCTGCAGCTCCTTCTGATTATCTCATTGTTGCCGTCCTGAACCACTGAGACCGGATCACTCTTTCCTGAAAAGAGCTGCCCTGAACGCAGCAGGTGCAGTACTCCGTCCACCGGCCCTGTCCGGTGATCGATGTCAACAATGTCTGTTCCGGTTCTGATGACGTCAGGCAGGATGGCGGAGATATTGCCGCATATGTGAATCTTGGCATACGCCCCCAGGGAATGAATATGATCAACAAGCATCTTCTCCCGTTCAAAACAGAATTCACTATAAAGCTCAGGCGAGATAAGTGAGCAGACTGAATCACCTATACCAATGCAGTGAGCACCCGCTTCCACCTGGGGGGTGATGAATGCAATGGCGCTTTCTGTAATGATATCCAGTGCTTTATGTACCTTATCAGGATATTCGTACAGGTCTGTCATGGCCTTGTTGATATCCCTTATATCACAGTATTCCGCCAGGGGTCCCTCTGCCCAACCGCAGACAAGCATTCGTCCATCTGTTTCCCTGGAATATATCTCAATCTCTTCAACACGGGCACGCATCCTTCGGTGATCACCCGGGTCAAGGACCTTCATACGGTCAATATCTTCAATCTCTTCAATGGCATGACGCTCCACCCTGGGAAGATCATCCTCAGGGTAGGTGAGAAGCGTTCCGAAAGCCTCCGCCTCGGCCCAGGGATCAGACATGGTGTTTACCCAGTCTGACCTGAAACCATCGGCACACCTTATGTTTGCCTTGCACTTGTGTGCGGGGCTGAGGCAGAAATCGCGGTAGCGCACCCCTGAATGCAGGGCGGCAAAACGCATAAGAATGGGATGGAAGGGAATACGGTCAGTGACTTTTCCCTCAATAAATCTTGTGCTCCTTTCAAGTGAGTTCACCCTGTTGGTCCTTATACTGTTTCATACCCCGGCAATCCTGCGCTTATACTCTGTCAGAGCTTCATCAAGCCTCTCCCTGGCGGTGGTGTCACCCGGCACATTGTGGCTCGGATGGATATAGAGCTTTACTCCCCTGTCAGCCAGTATCTCCGCAACAGTGGCAATTGTCATCCAGACACAGGTCACGAAGGCCATTGTAGATACCGGACCAATCTTGTCATGATGGTTCCTGAGTTTCACCGAGGCATCCTCAATAGGTGCGCAGGTGTCAACCACAATGTCGGCGATATCAAAGATGGTCTTTCCTGATGTATGCCTTGTCTTCTTGCCCTTCGCGGCTGCGGCGGAACCGAAAACAACCACCTTCATGCCCCTCTTTTTAGATTCAAGGGCAATGTCAATGTTGACATTGTTTATCCCTGAATGAGAGAAGAGCCACATGGTGTCACGCTCATCAAAGGTATAACCCTTCATTATCTCAACACCGTATCCCTCAACCCTCTCCAGGAAGACGAACTGGTGAACACCCATCTCACCGGTAATATGAGTAAAGAAGCTGAGCGGTATCTCAATCATCGGATGAAAACCTACAAAGCCGCCTATTCTGGGATACATCTCTTCAATGGGAAGGGTGGCATGACCGCACCCGAAAGTGTGAACCCACCGTCCGCATTCAATTGTGCCTGCCATGACCTCGGCAGCCCTGCGTATATTTTCCATCTGTGTCTCTTCGATGCGATTCATCACATCCCTGGCATTGCCAAGCCATTCAAGTGCAAGCATGTTTGATTGTTTTTTACTGATTTATCTATCTGTTTTTCTGAGTCTTTCAAATATAACTGTTGCAATGATAATAAGCATTGTCAGTGCGACGAAAGTGAACCAGGTGAGATATTTAATGCCATGATTCTCTGCTACCACTCCCATGGTGTAATTAACCAGCATGTTACCCAGCAGTCCGATCACCAGAACGAAGCTGAAGGCCGTCCCTGAGAGATCAGGATACCTGTTACCCACCAGTCCCAGCATGGTGGGAAATCCTGCCGCAAGGCCCGCTCCCAGGAGGAAGAGCCCGGCCGCTGCCGGTATCACGGACCGGCTCAGACTGAAGAGGATTAAGGCAACTAATATTATTCCAAAGGAGACAAAAAGCAGCCTCCTGGCCGTCATCTTCCGAAAGATAGTGCCTATCATCAGGCGCATGATGGTCATCCCTGCCACGGAGCCAGATAATCCCATCAGGGCTGCCTCCTGTGGTGCGGCTGTTCTCTCCATCAGGTAGGTGGTTGTCCAGTTGTTGATCAGTCCCTCAAGCGAACTCTGGAAGAACAGGAAAAAGGCTATCAGGAGTAGCGTTATATCCCTGAAGAGGGCACCTTCCTGTTTCAATGAGATACCTTCTGCCTGCTTTGCTGCGGGGAAATGAACCATGGCGAACAGTATGCCGGCAGCCAGTGCCAGCACTCCCGTACCTGCCACAACGGCCTCAAACTCCACACTCTTCTTCAGCAGGCTGAGCAGCAGTGGCATGCCCAGGGCTCCTATGCCGAAAAAAACTCCCAGAATACTCAGATCAGCTCCCTTGCCTGACACGCTTATGTCAGCTACCACGGCATTGGTGGCGCCGTTGATGGCGCCGCCGCCCAGACCGAAGAGCAAGACGGATGCTGTCAGTATCCAGGCAGTGTTGGTGAAGGCAAGCCCTTCAAAGCCGGCGAACATGAGGAATGCAGAAACGGCCAGGAGCGTCCTGTAACCATACCTGTCACACACCGGCCCGAACAGGAGTGAACCGGCAATTATGCCCACAGGCAGCAGGGAAAAAAGCGTCCCGGCTTCCACCGAATCCAGGGAGTGTTTTATTCTCAGGTCAGGCAAAACGGAACCAAGCATAATGAGTCCGATACCAAAAAGCAGCATGCCCAGGCAGGCCGACCAGAATACCAGTTGTCTGTTATATGTCACTTTCATCTCAATTATTTTTCTGGCTGATGTGTTTCATTGCCAGGAAGCCGGCCCCGTAGACGCCTGCATCACCGGCCAGGGATGATGGCTCAAAGCTTACCTGCTTTATGCTGATGGGTTGTGCCCACTTCTCTGCCTCCTGCCTTATCGCAGGTATCAACTCTATGGCAGGCCCGAAGACTCCTCCGCCAAAGATTATCTTTTCAGGATTGAAGAGACTCACCAGGTTGGCGGCGGCCATACCCCAGTACTCAACAGCAATATCAATGATAGTAATGGCAGCTATATCACCCTTGATGCGGGCAGCGAAGACATCCTGAGAGGTAACCTTTTCTCCCGGACTCTTTCGCAGCTCTCCCTGGTACTTCTCATTCTTCTCCAGGTATTCGGAAGCCTGCCTTGCAATTCCTTCACCGGAGGCGTAATACTCAAAATTGCCACAGAAGGTGTACTTGCTCCTGAAAGGCATTGACAGGGCCATCCAGCCTACGGCCCCTGCAATATCATGTGACCCGCGAAGCAGCTCGCCGTTGACAGTTATGCCGGCACCAATACCTGTACCCACCGCCAGGTAGATGGCATCCCTGCAACCGCGGGCATTGCCCTTCCATATCTCCCCGGAGATGTAACATGACCTGTCGCTCTCAATAATAACCGGTACGTCTGCCGCAATGGTGGAAACCTCTCTGAGGAGAGGATAATCATCCCATCCGGGTATGTTGGGAGCCCAGACGGTGCCTTTCTCTCTCCGGCTGATGCCCGGAACAGAGATGCCGATAGCTTCCACCGGATCGCCCTCATTCTCTGCGGCAGTCTCTTTCACTGCGGCATTAACCGCAATCAGCTTGCCCACCTCCGGACCCCTGCGGTCATCAAGGGCAATGGTCTCCTTCGATCTCATGTTGCCCTCACGGTCAAAGAGGGCAAAGGTTACCTTGGTACCCCCAAGATCTATTCCAAGAAATGCCATCTCATTATTCTTTTAGATTTGTGATTCCGTTAAAACAGACTCCCTTCAGCCTCATCTCACTGTCAAGGATCACCAGGTCAGCCCTGCAGCCCGGCGCAATCACCCCCCTGTCTTTTGCCTTTATGAGGCAGGCAGGGCAGAGGGTTGCCATCCTTATGGCTTCATATTTATCTATGCCTGCATGAGTGATGCAGTTTCTGACTGCGTCAAGCATAGTCAACCTGGCCCCCGAGAGGGTGCCGTCAGGAAGAGTGTACCTGTCCTCCTGCCTCACATGCCTGTAGGCACCGGTCTCATTCTCCTCCACGGCATCAGAAACGAGGAAGAGTCTCTCCTTCATCACCCTTCTGGCAATGGCCAGCATTGTATAGTCTACATGTATCCCGTCAGCAATAATGCTTGCAAATACCTTATCTGACATGAAGGCAGCGCCTGGCAGCCCGGGATCACGGTGATGCAGCGGGGTCATGGCATTGAAGAGATGGGTAGTGGTTTCAATACCCGCCTCATACCCTTCGGTAGCCTGCCTGAAGGTGGCGTTGCTGTGGCCTGCCGCAACCGTGATGCCATGATCTCTTAGCATGGTAATGATCTCAGGTGAGCATTCCTCCGGGGCAACCGTCATCATCTTGATTGTGTCACCCGCCTCTGCCAGCAGCGCCGCCACATTTGATGCCGTCGGCTTCCTTATCAGCTCCGGCGCGTGAGCACCACGCTTCTCATGGCTTATAAAGGGACCTTCCATGTGGAGCCCCATCACAGCCGGATGAGAAGACTCCCTGATGGTTCGGAATGCAGCCCGGTAAACCTCCTCCCCATTGGTAGGCAGAGCCAGCAGAAAACTGGTGGTGCCTGTGCCAACTATTGATCCGGTTATCAGCTCAAGAGCCTCCGGCGAGGGATCAGAGGAGAAGAGATAACCACCTCCTCCGGCAATCTGCAGGTCAACCATCCCCGCTGTCACAAGGCCGCCGCCACAGTCAACGGTTACTGCGTCAACCGGTACGGCATCCCTGTCAGCAAAGCCTTCAATATGGTCACCATTAATGATAAGAACCTGATTGTCTACCAGCTCGGTGCCGGTGAAGAAAAGTGCATTATGGAAGATTGTACGCATGACTGTGTTATGCTATCATCTGTTTATTACGGCCCTGATCAGTCAAATAATCGCTTTAGCAGGTTGGCGGATATAAAGGAACGCTTCCGGAAATAATTGACCAGCTCATCATTGATAGCCTGCAGCCTGTCAGCCAGATCAGTGACCCTGAAAAAACCAGGGTTTCCGCTGCTGGCAAAGAAGACTGAGCCGTAAACGCTCATCATAGTCCGGCCGTCACTGAACCTGGCCGGAACCAACTTCCTGCCCAGCCTTTTGTACTCAGGGGCAAAGATTCTGAAGATCTTCCTTATGTCATTCCTGGAGGCTATGTGATAACCGCAACTGTCACACCGGCAGGCAGAGAAGAATCTGTTACGGTACAGCTCTTTGGGGGCTGCTGATCCGCAATAGGGACACTCTACCTTCTCTACTGCCTCGCCGGCAGAGTTTTCAAATAAAGCAGCAAAACCCGGCCGGAATGGAGAGATGATGTTGGTGTACTGAACCACCCTGAGGGTCTGCCTCAGAACCAGGTAGAGATAGATCAGCAAAAGGAAATTAAAGTACGGACTGAAAGCCAGGGCATCAAAGATACCGTGCAGCAGGCTTGCGACAACAAGGGCAACAATCACGCTTCCAAAGGGCTTGTTCTCCCTTTTGTGCCTGTACCAGGCAAAACCGATGATGGCACTGAAGGAGATGTGCGCCGGTGTGCTTATGAAAGCCCTGTAGACGAGCAGGTACTGGGTGCCTTCTCCCGAGTTTGCATAGAAATAATTCTCAATGATTGAAAATCCGAGCGCCACGCATGACATGTATATGACGCCGTCAGTCAGCTCGTTAAACTGGTTCTTAATAAGAACGTAAACAACCACCAGCCCTGTCAGTTTCGCAAATTCCTCCACCGGACCTATTATCAGGAAGGAACCAAGGGTGGTGCTGACAGCCGCATCATCCAGGCCAAAGATTTTCAGGAATTCATATATGCCGAGGGCAACCATCACAGAGGTGACACCGCCAGCCAGGAAAGCCCATAGCATCGCAATAAAAGTCTCTTTTTCATATATGTCAAAACTGCGGATCCAGGCAATTATCAATACTCCGATAATTGCGGAAATCCAGACGCTGAGATGAATAAAGGGCATTGTTTGTAGTTTCTGTTACTGATGCTAAAATAATACTTATGGTTCTCCAACCTGTGATCTGCCTTCAGTTTTCTCCTCTTTTCAGCAACAGGTCTTGAAAGTCAAAGCTGAAGTCTGTCAGGGGTGAGACAGCCTCCATAGTGAATGATGATGGTCTGCCCTCCCTGTCAAGGGCGAAGACCGCGAAGGCATCAGCATCCATTGTCCGGTCATCCCACCTGACAATGAAGGTGTTGGCTTTGTAGTGAAAAATCTCACCTTTAAGCCTGGGCGACTTCACCGCTCTGAACCTCAGCCTGCCGTTCTCTTCGCTGATGACCACATCTCCAAACCACCTGTCCGTGTATGTCCCCTCAAATGCCTTCAGGTCAACCCCGTCAGATGATTCCTTGCTCATTGCTTCAACCTTTGCCCACACCCTGTCAGTGACCTCCCTGGCCTGCTTCTGTTCCTGGTCCCTTTCCTCTTTCAGTACCGCAACATGATCAATGCCCCTGGTGCCAAGATAGCCGTCCATTATGCCATTGGTGATTGCATCCTGGGCTGCCGTTTCCTGCTGGTTGGTTAAAACGATAATGCCAAGCTTAATCTCCGGCAGCATGGTCACCCTGGTCACTATCCCGGCATGGCTCC
Organism: Bacteroidales bacterium; assembly: GCA_012514255.1. The sequence goes on from JAAZAP010000088.1 coordinate 9,021, forward strand.
CCGTATGGTATACCTGCAGGTAACCGTTCACATCGGCGAGGTGCCATCCGAGTCCGTAGAAGGCAAAGTTACTCCTGTAATGACCGTTGGAACTGGCAGGTCTGATGGTTTGCGGCGTCCACATCTCCCGGTGAACGGCTTCCGTGAAAAGCTGATCCTCATGATTGATTCCGTAACTGCCACGGTTAAGGTGCAACATCACCCACCTGCTCATGTCAGCTATATTACTGTAGATGCCTCCTACAGAGTTGTGCTTCTTGGCTTCCTGCTTGGGGGTAACAATGAGCCTGCCGTCAACGGGCACATGAGCATCAATGATATTTGACAGGTCAGTGATTCTCGTGAATGATGCAGATGACTCATGCATCCCCAGCGGTTTCATGATTCGTGATTCCACGAACTCTTCCCAGCTCTCCCCTGAAACCCTGGCAACCACCTCCCCGGCAACAATATAAAGCAGGTTGTCATAATCATACTTTGTCCGGAAGGGAGATGTCTGCTTCATGTATCTCAGGTTGTGGATTATCTCATCAGTGGAGAAATCTGCAGAATCAGGCCAACCCATCAGATCACCTGCCCCCAGTCCCATGCCGCTGCGGTGGGTGAGAAGGTCCTTTATGTTGAAATCTTCCGTTACATATACATCGTAAAGCCTGAACTCAGGTATGATATCAATGACCTTTGTCTCCCAAGTGAGTCTGCCTTCATCAATGAGAATGCCCAGCGCTGCAACTGTAAAAGCTTTTGTGTTTGACGCTATCGCGAAGAGAGTGTGCTCATCAGTCTTCTTTCCGGTGGCGATGGAACGTACCCCGTAACCCTTCATGTGGATTACCGCATCATCCTTAAGGACAGCCACGGCTATGCCCGGAACACTGAACTCTTTCATGGCGCTCCTGACGAGCCTGTTAATCTGCTTTTTTGAGAGCGGCTGGGCGGCGACACAGACCCACAGCGCTGATAACAGAAACAGCGAAACGACTCTTTTCATCTGCCACTCTTCCTTTTCGGGCTGAGGTCATGGAAGTCAAAGCTGAAATCAGTCAGTGGCGAGATGGCCTCCATGGTAAATGAATCTGCCTTTCCCTCCCGGTCGAGTTTAAATACCACCCATGAATCAGCATCCATTGACCGGTCATCCCATTTGACAACGAAGGTGTTCCCGGTGTAGTAAAGCATCTCTCCGCGAAGTCTGGGCGACTTGACGGACCTGAAGCGCAGTATGCCATTCTCTTCTGAGATCACTATGTCACCGAACCATGTGTCAGTGAACGTTCCGGTATAAACTGCTGGATCAGTCTCTCCCTCGCTCCTTGAAAGATTTGCTTCTATCTTTGACCATATCTCATCTGTTATCTTCTGTGCCTCTGCCCGGTTACGGTCAACATTTTCCTTAAGCATTTTTACCCAGTCGTTTCCCTTTACACCCAGGTACCCGTCCTTGATGGTGTTGGTGATGGCAGTGAAGGCTGAGCCTTCCTGCTGGTTGGTAAAGACTATTATTCCCAGCTTAAGCTCCGGGATAAGTGTGACCTGTGTAACCACACCGGCCAGCCCGCCGGTATGTGAAGCCTGGAGGTAACCGCTGACATCAGTGAGACGCCAACCCAGTCCGTAGCCGGCAAAATGGCTGTTGTATGGACCTGCTGACCTTACAGGAATAATAGTCTGGGGCGTCCACATCTCACGGTGCACCCTCTCTGAAAGGAGCTGTTTGCCGTTGCCTTCACCGTATCTGCCGCGGTTGATCTGCATCATTACCCATTTGCTCATGTCAGCCACACTGCTCATGATGCCGCCGGCAGGATCAAGAAGGGTGCTTGAATACATCGGCACAACCTGCAGAACACCCTCCGCAGGCACGTGTGCATCAATCATATTGGACCTGTCACTGACCCTGTTAAGGGATGCAGCGGAGTTGACCATACCCAAGGGCTTCATTATCCTTGCCTCTACAAATTCATCCCATCCCTGCCCGGAGACCCTGGCAACCACCTCTCCTGCCACCAGGTAAAGCAGGTTGTCATAATCGTACTTCGTCCGGAATGATGATACCTGCTTCAGGTATCTCAGGTTATGGATTATCTCTTCCTTCGTGAAGGTTGATGAATCTGGCCACAGCATAAGGTCACCCGCACCCAGTCCCATGCCGCTCCGATGCGACAGAAGGTCCTTTATGTTGAAATCCTCCGTTACATATGCATTGTAAAGCCTGAACTCAGGTATGATATCAATGACCTTTGTCTCCCAGGTGAGCCTGCCTTCATCAATGAGAATCCCCAGGGCTGCAGAGGTGAATGCCTTCGAGTTCGAGGCAATCGCAAAAAGCGTGTTCTCATCGGTCTTCCTCCCTGTTAAAATGGAACTTACACCGTAACCTCTCATGTGCACAACCTGGTCATCCTTGATGACCGCAACGGCAATGCCCGGCACATTAAAAGCCTGCATCGTCTGTGAGGTCAGTTTGTCAATCTCTTCTGAAGTCAGTGGCTGTGACCACGCTGTGACAACGATGATCATCATCAGGGCAAGGGTAATTCTCTTTTTCATCTCCTCTGTTATCTTTTGAAAATGGTTTTTAAAGTTAGTATAATTGCCTGAATTCTGCTGCCGCAAATTCAACTCAGGTAACCTTCCGCGCATTTCTTCATCAAAACTTCATAATTGGATTCTTATATTTCTTCATCGGTTCATTCCGGTATCCAGGATATAACAGGTGCCATTACAGGCACATATTCTTTCTTTCTTTCCATAAGTCCGTTTTAATGCAGCGAAGACTGCCGGCGCCCCAACCGGCGGTCTTCCTCTTTTCTTCCTTTTTCTTGTTTGTTTCTGAGATTTTCTTATATTGCTAAAGAGAGGCAACAAACAGACTATCATGCCGTATGCAGAAACAAAAGGGGGAGAAACGGTTGCCGTGCTCGGGGCGGGTCATGGTGGTATGGCAATGGCAGCCCACCTGGCCCTGATGGGCCACCGGGTCAACCTTTTTAACAGGGGCGAAGAGAGGCTCTGGGGCGTCAGATCATCAGGTGCAATAGAGATCATCGGTGAGGTTGAGGGATTTGGCGAATTGAATATGGCAACCACCTCAATGGAGGAGGCCATCAGAGGAGTTGAACTCATAATGGTGGTAGTGCCGGCTTTTGGCCATCGATGGATGGCAGAGCAGATGGCACCTCACCTCACTGACGGACAGATCATCGTTCTGCACCCCGGAAGGACCATGGGCGCACTTGAGTTCAGACAGGTACTTGCTGCATCAGGAGTCAAAGCAGATATAATAATAGCTGAGGCACAGACATTTATCTATGCATCCAGGGCAACAGGGCCTTCGCAGGTAAACATTTTCAGAATAAAACATTCAATCCCTGTAGCCTCCATCAGGGCCCACATGATACCTGTAGTCATCAACCGGCTGAGAAACCTGTACCCCCAATTCGTGCCGGGAGACAACATCTTCAAGACCAGCTTTGAGAACGTGGGCAGCGTCTTTCATCCTGCCCTGTGTGTAATGAATGCCGGGTGGATTGAGAACGATGTCGATTTTCAGTTTTATCATGAAGGAGTAACTCCCTCAGTGACAAAGATTCTTGAAAGAATTGACGATGAGAGAGTAAAGGTGGCTGAGGCACTGGGTATAAGGGCCATCACAGCCCGACAGTGGCTCTATATGGCTTACTCCACTGCCGGCAACTCCCTCTACGAATCAATGAAGAAAAATGCCGGTTACAGGGGTATCCTTGCCCCCAGATCATTAAAGGTCAGATATCTCGAAGAGGATATACCATACAGCCTGGTACCCATGGCATCACTCGGAAGAATGATGGGAGTCAACACTGAGGTCATGGACTCGATAATACTGATGGGATCTGTTATTAACGCAACCGATTACCGGTCATCAGGCCGCACGGTGGAGAACCTGGGAATCGCCGGCATGAGCCTGAGGGAACTCAGACTGATAGCAATCGGCGAAACCGGTAAGTGAAACGGTAAAATTAAATGTGATGAAGAAGATTATTGGCGCTGCCTTAGGCAGCTGTGTTCATGTTGCCGGACTGCATCACTTCCTTGAGATAGCTGAACGTGAAGGTTATCAAAGCATCTCCTTCGGACCCGCTGTGGGTGTAGACAGGTTTGTGGAGATTATCCGTGATGAAAAACCCGATATAGTGGCTGTGAGTTACAGGCTTACGCCTGAGTCCGCAGCCAGGCTGTTTGATGAGCTTAAACACGGACTGGATAAAGAAGGTATCACCGGTTGCCGTATGATCTTCGGAGGTACACCCCCAGTGGTGGCAGTGGCCGCCCGGTCCGGCCTCTTCGAACGTCTCTTTGACGGCACCGAACCTCCCGGCACTGTAAGGGAGTACCTCCATGGCGATGCGCCTGGCGCATCACTGACAAAATCCGCTGATACTCTCCTTGAACGTATCAGCCAGAAATATCCGTACCCTGTCTTCAGACATCATTTCGGCAGACCCACAGTGAAGGAGACACTTGACGGGGTGGAAAAGATCGCAGAAGCCGGCGTGCTGGATGTGATTTCTCTGGGGCCCGACCAGAACGCCCAGGAACACTTCTTTCATCCGGATGAGATGGATCATAGCCAGGATGGCGCCGGAGGTGTGCCTGTCCGTAGCGAGGCTGACCTGCAGGCCATTTACAGACGCTCCCGTTGCGGCAACCATCCGCTGGTACGCTGTTATGCCGGAACACGTGACCTTATCAGGTGGGCGGAGATGAGCGTGAGAACAATAAAAAATGCCTGGGGCGCTATACCTCTATGCTGGTACAGCGTCATCGACGGCAGGTCGAAGAGGACAATTGAGGAGGCGGTAACCGAAAACCAGAGTGTGATGAAATGGTACGCTGACAGAAACATACCTGTAGAGGTCAATGAATCACATCAGTGGAGCCTGCGTGAAGCACATGACTCCCTGGCCGTGGCAATGGCTTTCCTCGCAGCCTGGAACGCAAGGAGGGCAGGAGTGAAGCACTATGTCTCCCAGTACATGTTTAATAACCCTCCCGGAACATCGCCGGAGATGGATATTGCCAAGATGCTGGCAAAGAACGAAATGATTGAAAGACTAACCGGTGACAACTTTACCGTTATCAGGCAGGTACGCGCCGGACTGGCCCACTTCTCTGCAGACGCTTACTTTGCAAAGGGTCAGCTCGCTGCCTCGGCCGTGATAAGTCTTGCACTCAAGCCTCATATAGTTCACGTGGTGGGTTACAGTGAAGGCGATCATGCCGTCCTGCCTGAAGAGCTTATTGAAAGCTGCAGAATAGTCCATGGAGCGCTTCATGACACACTGGAAGGAATGCCTGATCTTACTGCCGGTGAGACGGTGCAGGAACGTAAGAAGGAACTGATCTCTGAGGCAGGCATGATTCTCAAAGCTCTTCATGACGCTGGCACCGGCCGCAGTGAAGACCCATGGTCTGACCCTGCCCTCATTGCAGAGGCTGTAAGAAGTGGCCTGTTTGATACCCCTCATTTCACAACCAATGAACACCTCTGCGGGAAAATTGTCACAAGACTGATCAATGGTGCATGGCACGCAGTTGACCCATTGTCAGGGGAGAAGATGACTGAGGAGCAGAGGATAAATAAAATACCGGGACCATGGCAGGCATAGCAGGACTAACCAGGGAGAACGCACAGGCTGAGGTGGAAGAAATGCTAAACAGGATATCTCACAGGGGATGTGCCAGAAGGAAAATTATCGTAGCAGAAGGCACAACCATGGGCGTCTGCTGGAATGAGTCTCCCTTTCTCCCTTTCAGTGATTCGGATGAAATGAATTTCGTCCGTGATGTCGCCGGCCCCGGACACCACGCAACAGCCACCGCAAGAAATGGTGCATTCATCTTCTCACGTGATGACCTGGGAGTAGCACCCCTCTATACCGGCTCCGGCACTGATGGAACTACCGGATTTGCCTCTGAAGTGAAGGCGCTAATCCCTGAGATGACCGGCATTAAGGAGGTGATGCCCGGTTATGATATTGACATGACAGGTGATGCCCTGAGGCCGGGTGATGAAAACATTGAAGAACCTCCATCTGTTACCACGGATGCGGAAGTCATCCAGCAGGAGGCACCCCCTCCGGATATGCTTGCAGCCCAGCTGCGGAGGCTGCTTGATGATGCTGTCTCATTGTCTATCAGGACTGAGGAGACAGGGTCATGGCTTTCTGGCGGGCTGGATTCGGCAGCAATTACGGCATTGGCGTCACAGTACATTGGCGGGATCAAAACCTTCACTGCAGGCCTGGAGGGGGCCCCTGACCTTCAATATGCTTCACAGCTGGCACGTTTACTGGGGACAGAGCATCATGAGATAGTTGTCACGGTTGATGACCTGGTAGAAATACTTCCTGATGTTATCTGGCACCTCGAGTCCTTTGACCAACTGCTGGTGCGTTCATCTCTGCTCAATTTCCTTGCTGCCCGTGAAGCAGCCGGCCATGTGACCGATATATTCTCCGGTGAGGGAGCAGATGAGCTCTTTGCAGGATATACATACCTCTCGGACATCTCAGGGGAGTTACTTCATAACGAACTTTTGCGTCTCACCGGTAAACTACACAATACAGCCCTGCAACGGGTTGACAGATGCGCCTCGGCATACGGGATGACACCCCGCCTGGTCTTTACACAACCCGGAGTGAAGGATTTTGCACTGTCCGTTTCCCCGGAATACAAAATATTCAGGGGAGAATCAAAATGGATACTCCGCAAAGCCCTGGAAGGACTTCTTCCCCCCGAGATCACGTGGAGGCCGAAAGCCAAATTCTGGGAAGGCGGTGGGGTGAATGCACAGCTGTCGGAGATAGCTGAAAATAATATCACCGACCGTGATTATGTCCGTGAGAAAAGCCTGCCGAACGGATGGATCCTGTCCGGGAAAGAGGAACTTCTTTATTATCGCATCTTCAGGGAGCTCTTTGGTGATCAAATCTCCCTCTCATGGATGGGCCGGACTGACATGACCCATCCTGCTGATTGAACAGCCCTCGTATGATTGCCAACGGATATCAATCCATCAGCATGACTTTCAGGTAGGTATACATCAGTGCCCTCATCTCCGCCTCCTGCGGATTGGTGGAAGACGCTCCGTGACCACCCTCTATTGTCTCATGATAGTATAACGGGTGGCCCATCTCAGCCATCTTTGCCGCCATCTTGCGCGCATGACCGGGGTGAACCCTGTCATCCCTCGTAGAGGTGATGAAGAGCGGTGTCGGATATTTTACATCCTTCTTAATATTCTGATAGGGTGAGTACCTGCTTATAAACTCCCAGTCTTCAGGCACGTCTGGATTGCCGTATTCATCCATCCAGCTTGCCCCTGCAAGCAGTTTATTGTACCTTTTCATGTCCAGCAACGGGGCTCCGATGACAACGGCATTCCAGAGATCAGGCCTCTGCGTCATGGCAACGCCGGCAAGGAGGCCGCCATTGCTCCAGCCATAGAATCCCATCCGTTCGGGAGAGGTGATCTTCCGAAATATGAGATCTTCAGCTACGGCAAAGAGATCGTCATAGGCATTCTGTCTCTTCTCCCTCAGGGCCGACTGGTGCCATGCAGGCCCGAACTCGCCGCCGCCACGTATGTTGGCAATGACATAAACACCTCCCTTTTCTATCCAGCCTATGCCTGTCAGTGAACTGTAGGTTGGCCTGGTTGCGCTGTTGAAACCGCCATATGCGTAAATCAGTGTCGGATTGCTGCCGTCATAAGCCATCTCTTCCTGGAACACAATGAAATATGGAATCCTGGTGCCATCCCTGGATATTGCCTCAAACTGGTCAACCCTGACTCCTGATGCATCAAAATAATCCTTTTGCTTCCTGATCGGCTTTATCTCCTTGCCATCACCGTAATACAGTGTCGTGGGCGTTACAGGGTTACTGAAAGTGAAGAAGTAATCATTAGACCTGTCATCTGATCCTGCGAGGCCTATAGTGCCATGTTCCGGAA